>JBJYWH010000067.1:0-42731 GCA_046259355.1 Anaerolineales bacterium | reverse complement strand
CAGAATCTTGTGGCCTTTCTCGAGAAGGCAGGAACGATCATCATCCTGGTCTCGGTGGTGATCTGGGCTCTCTCAACCTTCCCCCATGGAAACATCGAAACGAGCTACCTGGCGCAGCTTGGTCGGCTGCTTGTGCCAGCAGGGAGGTTGATGGGTCTGGGATGGAAAACGATGGTGGCCCTCTTGACCAGCTTCATTGCAAAAGAAAACACGATTGCCACGCTTGGCGTTCTTTATGGCGCGGGTAAGATCCACGGAGACCTTTCGGTGATTATGGGAACTGTCCTCGCGCCTGCGGCAGCCCTATCGTTCCTAGCCATGCAAATGCTCTTCATTCCGTGTGTTGCAACCGTTGCAATAATCCGGCAGGAAACCGCCAGTTGGCGTTGGACCGCATTCAGTGTGGGACTGCTCCTGGTGATCTCCTTCGCCGCGGGAATCACAATTTACCAGATCGCCGCGCTGGTCGGATGGGGAATGTGAAGTGTTGAAGGGCTTGCTGCAAGGGTTCACCGATGGGGATATCCATAGTGTGGCTGAACTGGCGCGCAGTTTAGATATGGGCGGGGCGCTAACATTGCAGATCATCGAGGATCTGGTTCATCGAGGATACCTACAGTCGATGGATCTTTGCCTTGACGCTCCATGCGCCACCTGTCCCATGATAGGGATCTGTGGTGTTAGTGGTCGATTGCGCGTCTGGGCGTTGTCGGAGAAGGGGAAAAAGATGGTGACGTATTTTTAATTCCGATCATTCCTTTTCCCCCAGAAGTCGCAGAAGGGTCAATTGAGTTCCCTTTCCTTCTCTTTAATCGATCACATCATGATTTATAACGTAGTTCAATCCAAGTGAGCAAATAAGATCAAAGAAAATCTAAAATACCATTGCTCGAGCTCGAGCGTTTTGCATTAGTACTCCAGAATACGTGGAAGTGTGAGTTGCATGCTTGCCCCTCCTTGCCACCAGATGTCCTCGCGCATCATATTCCTCCTCGTTAGGCTTTTGGTTGACGGGCGTTGACTCTTGTTGACAGTCGACCCGACGGATCGAAAAAGTCCGTTGGAATGATTCGGTTGACTCAACAAATGCAGGAAGTCAGAAGTAGGGGAAAGAGAACGGCCTGCCGCTTCAGACAGGCCTTTGGTGGGGGAATCATGCCATTTCAAATCCCGATTTTCCGATGCAGTGGGAGAAGCGGGGTTGGTTGGCGCCCCTGGTGCGATTCGAACGCACAACCGTCGGATTAGAAGTCCGGCGCTCTATCCATTGAGCTACAGGGGCGTGCGCCCATTGTAGTGTATCCGGAGTTGAGGATCAATCCTCGATGATCGGCCTGATCCCCTTGTAAACCCGACCGCCCGATAGAGTCCGCAGGATCGTCTGGCCGGATCGATTCAGTTTTTCGCCCAGCTCTTTGGGCGTGAGGGGGGCATTGCCGTTGGCCAGGAAGACCCGGAAGATCGCATTTACCAGCGTGGTTTGAGGGGTCAGGTAGTCCGGCCGCTGCGAGCAGTGCGAGATGAGCGTGTTCTGGATACCAAGCACACGCGTGACTTCGGCTGTTTCCGGGTTGACGCTGTCCACCAGGGTATCGGCGTCGAGATCGGCATAGGCCGCCTGGTGTTCTTCGCAAAGATGACTGCGGAGATATACGCCCAGGTCGCGGTCCGCTCGGTCCCACCATTCGTAATCGATGTGGAAACGCGTGTCGAGCGTTGGTCGAGCGAACAGCCGCGTGGGGGGAGTCTTTGCTGTCGTCATAGGGCATTCAAAGCGCTGCTATCGAGCCGCCAGTACAGGTCACCGACATGTTCGAAATAGGTTTCGCGAACAAGTTCCGTAAAGACGGCTGCCGGGGGTTGACGCTGGACGACATTGACAGCCGCATAAAGCGTCTGAGCATGAACCGCGCTCTGCGGGGTCAGCTTGGCAAGTTCGCGGAACATGTGCGTAACAGTCTTATCCAGCGGCATGCGGTTCCGGCTTCGTTGTGCCCAGGCTTCATCAATAGCCTGTGGGTCGATGATTCCAATCACCATCAGATCGTCGTAGGCTGTGCCCACCGGCTGCTTCAACATGGTGAATCCAATCTGGCCGTTCTCGTCGATCGTCACCGTTCGGATCCAATCATTCCTCATCCGCCGGTCTTTCGTTTCGACAATCACCTCACCGGGCTGTTCACCCCGCCGCACCCGAACCAAACCTCCGGCAGGGACTTCGTACTTCTGGTACCAATCCCATAATCCATAGACGTAGCCGTGATTCCGTACCACCCAACCGGGGAATTTCTCACCGCTGTGGCCATCCACGAGAATGAAGCGAATGCGCGGCGTTTCATACGCTGTTGGAAACAATTTCCGCAGCCGGTGCGATAGCGGGAGCGCGCCGACGCGCCAGTGCGGGAATAGGAGCGAGATCGTAACGTCATCCGTTGCACCCTGCTCGGCCGGGGCTTCGCTCAGTTCGTCGTCCAGCTGGGCTTCCAATCGCAGCAGTTCGGGTGTCAGCAGTTCCCGCTCGATGGGACCGACCTCCGCCTCGAGGCGAGGCGGGACAAAGAGCACTTCTGGTGGCTCCAACCGCTGGAGGAACCAGAGCACTTCCCCGGCAGGGCCAACCTCGTCGAACCGTTCGTCTTCCTGGAGCGCGTAATCGAGGGAAAATTCGGCCAGCTGGGGAGACAGGCTGGTTGGAAGTTCAAGATGCCCGATCAGTTCCTTGGTGGGAAGCGGCCCTCCACTGGCCACATCCAGGACTGCCTCCGCCAGATTGAGGTGGCCCTCATTGATATCCGCCAGGAGCGCCTTCGGGAACCACTTGCCGGCAATTCGGACGATGTCCGGGTTGTCGTCCAGTTTTTCTTCCAAACGCGATGTAACGACCGTGCCGTACTGAGTCATTACAGTCTCGGCGTTGTTAAGATCATCATCCTCGGCCTCAACTTCCGGGGGATGGTTGAGAATATGATCTTCAAGCTGCGCCGCGAATTCACGCCCCTCCCCATCCCCATCGAAATTGACTTTGATGACTTTAAACGAACCGATATCCGGATTTTCGCCATCTCGAATGGCAACCACTTCCCCGACGCGATTTTGCAGGACGGGAAAGACGAGTTTCTCTCCGACCTCGAAGGTTTCCCCGGGCAAATAGATGCGATGCTCGGGTGCCTGCACCGCTTCCGCTTCTCTGGCGAGACGCTCCAACCGCATCCCCACCAGAGCGAGCGCCATCTCAGACGAGGTGAGTGGGACTTCCCGCTCGAGCAACAGGTTAACAATAAAGTCGACATCCGAAGGAGCAACTTCGAAGGAAGTCCAATATGATTCAAGCGTTGAAGGTTGAGCAGTAGGCATGAGCAGCGCAGCAATTCTTCATGGGGAGTCTTTCGACATTATACTATATGCACCGGAGGCATAAGACATGCAGGATCGATATGTACATCTGGACACGGTGGAAGGAAAGCTGCAGGCTGAGATCGTTCGCGGCATGCTGGCAGCTCATGGGATCGAAACCCTGCTCAGCCAGGAATCCGCCGCTGCCGTTTACGGGTTCGGGATCGGCCCGATGGCGGAGGTTGAGATCCTCGTCCTGCCTGAGCAGCTTGAGGAAGCCCAAATGCTGCTGGATTCCTACAATGCAGGTACGCTGGAGCAGGATGAGATGGACACGGGTGATTCGGACGAAACCGGATAGGGTTTCAGGGTTCCCAACCGGCGCAGGCGGGCTGATCTACTTCTGACGCTCCCACGTCACTGGATAGCCTGGTGAAACCCAATCCAGCGGTTGAACCGGAACGTCTCCTACCCAGATTTCCCAGTGCAGATGCGGGCCCGTCACCCTTCCCGTCCCGCCGACCTTTCCGATAATTTGACCTTTTTCAACCAGCTCCCCTACCTGGACGTAGATCTCCGACTGGTGCAGGTACCCTGAATATACCCCCCAGCCGTGATCAATGTAGGTCGCGTTGCCGCGAACCGTGAGGGATCCGGTGAAGACGACCCGCCCTGCAGCTGCAGCGTAGATCGGCACATCACGGCCGTAAAAATCGATTCCGGTGTGATAGTACATCAGGCTGCCATTGTTATAACTGCGGCGTGTTCCGAACGTTGAAATGAATTCAGTCGTGTAATAGCGCGAGGGCAATTCAAAGGGACCCTGCCACATCTTCTCCGGTGAGGCCGGGGCCAGAGTCGCAGCAATCATCTCATCTTCCGGCCCGGTCACCGCCGGGTCGACGGTCTCCGGTGGGACACCGTTCAGCAGTTGAAAGCCGTAATCGCCCGAGATCAATTGGACAGGCTGTTGAAACTCGTACGCCGGTTCGTCGGCACTTTCTCCATAGAAGCTGAGGCGAAAATCGAGTATGCCGGGTTCCGTCAGAGCGTGGATACCCTGCAGCCCGATCCATTCCCCGGTCCCGGATTGGAAGAATGCCAGGGTGTGGTTTCCCAGCGTTCCTTCGATTCTCGTCGCTTCCGGTGCAACGAGGTCGATTTCCGTTGTGCGCCCCTGCACCAGCGGTGTCGGGTCCAGGCGAACAGCGCGCACCTCATCCGGCAGGCCGGTGTTCACTCCGTCCTCCCGGGTGCCGAACGCATACAAATCCCCCGGCAGAATCCAGAGATGAAGGGCATCACCGGTACCCATCACCGCCGTCCACATCGCTTCGCCGCCACGGGCCGCCAGCTCAAGAGCCGATTCTCCGCTTCGCCCTACCAGGATATGCCGTCCAGGGTTCTGGTGGTCGGTATCCTCAGGAACCGGTGCGATGAGCGACATCCCGGCAAAAAGCCTGTCAGGCCGCACGATATGGTTCAGGAGCATCAGCGTATTCTGGTCAAGATCGTAGGTATAGCTGAAATTCTCCAGCGTGTCACCCAGCTCGAACGGCATCAAAGTCAGTCTCCCGCTGATGCCGGAAAAACCAGGAATCGTCAATTCCATGCCCGGGAAGATGCGCGAAGGATCGCTGATGCTGTTTTCAAGGATCAATGCATCAACCGTCGTGCCGAAACGCCGTGCGATCCCGGAAAGCGTGTCGCCAGCCTGTACGACGTAGACCGGTCCGCCGCCCTGCGCCGAAACAGCCGCTGGCACGCTCAGCGCCAGCACCAGGGCAACCAGGATGGATATGCGGATGAACCTAGCCCACATCGTTCCACCCCAGATGCTCTCCGACCTTGACCGCGTCTACGATCGAAGGTTCACCTTCCAGAATATATTGCGCAGCTCCGGCGGGCAGGTAAACACGCCAGGGGCGGGCAATCAGAGTGTCCACCACGCGTTGCTCCGAATCAAGCCAGATCACACCGATGGGGAAAAACACCATCCACATGTGGATGGATGCATTGAGGCGGCTTTCCGAGTGATCGACGAGCAGTAAGCCTTCGCCGGGATGGAGTTTGCGGCGAAACGTCAGGCCTCGCAGCCGGCAGAAAAAACTCGAACACCAGCGTGCTCGAACAAGCAGCCGACCCGGATCCGTCATGCGGTAGATGTCTACGAAACTGGACATAAAACTTCCCGGGCAAAAAAAACAGGCGACCGGGGCCGCCTGTATCACTCAGGCCCGAAGGCCCATTGTACTCCAATCAGCCGCCAATGATCTTTTCGACGCTCTCAAGCAGTTCCTGGGGGCCGAACGGCTTGGTGATGTAATCGTCGACCTTGGCGATGTGCAGGCCCAGGACTTTATCAATGGATTGTGCCTTCGCCGTCACAACCACGACCGGAATATCTCGCAAGCCCTCATCCGCCTTCATCTGCTGGTACACTTCCCACCCATCCATGTCCGGCATCATCAAGTCCAGCAGAACGAGATCAGGGAGTTCGCGGCGAACCGTCTCCAGGCCCTCGATACCACCATTCGCTCCGATAACGTTAAATCCCTTGCGACCGAGGATCAAACGAACCAGATCGATCATTTCTGGTTCGTCCTCAATGCAGACAACGCGCTTGGCTTCATCAGCCATTCGATCCTCCAATGGGAGCGAAGGTACCCACGTAGTGTATCATAACCAATTCACTGCGCAACGAACCATTGCTCCTACTGGAGATCGCCCTCGCGGGTGTCTATACGCATGATTTTGTCGGCGGTCATCTCCTGGAGGCCCAGCCTAGCCTCACATTGGACGCTCAGCGGCTGGCCTGCGCCCGAGACAGCGCCTGCGAAGACCGCTGTGTCAGAGTCGCCAGGCGGTAAATCTCCATCAAGTCACGATTCGTCAGCAAACCCAAGAACTGGCCGGACCTGATCACCGGCAGCGCATCGGTCCGTGTTTCTGCAAAGACCCGCTGTGCGTCGACCAAATCCAGATCCGGATCGATCGTAACAAAATCCCTCTCCATGACCTCTCCGACCAGCCTGTCCACCCCATGTCCAGTCAGAGCCTCAACCAATCGAGAATGGGTCAGCAAGCCGACCACCCGCGTTCCGTCGCAAACCGGAAAGTCCGACTGAAACCCTGCCAACGTCAGCTCGATGGCCCGCTGCAACGGGTCTTGCGGCGAAATCGCGACCGCATCCCGCGAATAGGCATCCCGGACCTTCAGGTCCGCCAGGGCGCTGCGAGTGATGACAAGCTGTCGTTCCTGATTTGCACCGCTGAAGATGAAGATCGCGACCAGAACCAGGAAGAAATCCCCTTGCAGAAAGGCCCACAATCCCATCAGAAGAGCCAGCGCCTGGCCAATACCTGCAGCCGTGCTTGTGGCAGCGGGATACGACATTCTCGTCGCCAGGAACGAGCGTAAGATTCGACCGCCGTCCATCGGGAAGGCCGGCAGCAGATTGAAGAGCCCCAGCAGCAGGTTCGCCGCAAAGAGGTAACCCACCAGGGCGCCCAAGCCCATCTTGGAGAAATTCGCCAGAAGCCCCGGAAGATCTGCCAGCAGCGACCCTGCCCCCGTCAGGAAAAGTACGACGCTGAACAACCCAGCTAGGACAAAATTGACCGCCGGTCCCGCGATGGCAATGACGAACTCCTGCTTCGGATCCTCTGGTATCTCGGCAATCTGAGCCACGCCGCCGATGGGCAGGATCACAATCTGCTTGACCTCGATCCCATAATACTGAGCAGCGAGACTGTGCCCGAATTCATGCAGGATAACGATCGAGAACAGGATCAGTGTTACCAGGATACCAAATGAAGCACCGCCCCAGCCTCCCCCGGCAAACACGCCAAACTGAAGCGCGGCCCAGACCAGGATGAGCGGAAAGGTGAGGTGCATCCGGACTGCAATGCCGCGAAATGTGAACAAGCGAATGGATTGTCCCATGTGCATACTCCAGATCTTGTCAAGGTTATGCACAGTATAACAGATAAAAATGATCTGGTTTATTAGAAATTAATCAGAAATCATGGCCAGGGATGGTAGAAATCCTGGGGGAGGACCGGCGAGGCAGGGTCGAGGTAGCCGGCGTCATAGATCTCGGTCGCAAGCGCAGCCCCGACATAGCGGATATGCCAGGGCTCGTAGATGAACTCGGTCACACGCGGCAGCCAGCGGTTGCTGTACGGCCAGCTATCGGTCGTTTTAAGCGGGTAGCTGAGCACGAAGCCGAACTGATGCGCATGCGATTCCAGCCAGGCATAGAGCGCCAGGTTGCGAGGATCCCTCATCTCCACCCGGAGCCCGGGCCAGACAACATCAAACGCCGTCCCGAGCTGGTGTTCACTGTGCCCGGGTTCGGCCAGGTATGCTTCAGGATTACCGGCATCCCGAAGCTGCGCGCGCGACTGTACATCGACCTGGTAAGAGTAGCTGCGGTAGCCCGAATATACGGCCACACGAATTTGATCCTGCCAGGCGGCTTCGATCAAGGAATCCAGCGCGGCTTGCGCTTCTGCGCTCGGCCCCGGTTCGTACCACGCCGGCAGACCATGCTCCCGGTCCACCAGCACATCCAGCGGTGGCCCGAGCAGCAGTCGCACGATGATCAGCAGCAGGAGATGCGGTGCCATGCTATCGGTTGCCCTTCTTCATGCCGGCGAGTCTACCCCCCCTGCCGGAAACCCGCCAAGCCCCGTGCCTGGAACCTGTAAGTTACCTGTAATCTCGCTGCCTGGCAGTGCATGATAGTATGGAGCCGGTGAAATCTTCTGCAGGCATTATCGACCGAGGAGTAAAGCGGAATGGCCGCTGCCGCACGTTCAAACGGATATCAATCGATTGAGCAAGCCCTGGGAATCGGTGTGGAGGCCGTCGAGCGGGGAGATTTGAGGGACGGAGAAGCTGCCTTGAGCTGGGTGTTGAAGAAAGACCCCGCAAATCAGGTGGCATGGTTCTGGCTTGCATGCTGCGCGCCGGACGATGAAGCGAAGCAGGAATGCTACCGACGTGCATCTGAGCTGACGCAGATCACCTGACTGCCGCTCACCGCCCATCCACGTGAAGGACGCTTCCAGGGACAACGATGGATTCAGGAAACAAGTGCATTCTCGTCATTGATGACGAAAAGCCTTTCTGCGAAGTTGTGGCTGAGATCCTGATCAACTTCGGTTTTTGTGTTGAGAAGGCATTCAATGCCACCCAGGCCCTCGCCTTGCTCGAGACGATCGATCCCGCCTTGATCATCCTCGACATCATGATGCCGGATATCGACGGGCTGACATTGGTCCGCAAGCTTCGCCTGGAAACACGCTTTGCCAACTTGCCGATCATCGTCTCCAGCGCCAAGTTCCTCGAGGAGGATCGCAGCGCGGCGATCAATGCCGGTGCCAGCATGTACCTTACAAAACCTTTCTCCGCTCAGGAGCTGCGTGCTTCGATCATGGATGTGCTGCCGGATGGGATGGGACCGACCTGACCCTGCATGCAGATCAAGTAGTGATCGACTCTCGTGATAAACCGTGAGATACAAATACGCCGCTTCGAGATCGCTCGAAGCGGCTTTCGGGTGTGACCCGCACAGGACTCGAACCTGTAACCTACTGATTAAGAGTCAGCTGCTCTGCCAAATTGAGCTAGCGGGCCAGTGAACCAAATTATACCAGCCATACCCCAAGCGTCAATCCAGGCCGTTCTCCTTTCGGCCCTGATCCACGCGTGCAGCTATCAACCCGGCGGGACTTGCTTTTCAAAGGCTAGCGCTTTAATCTACTGGCAGGTCGATTTCTAAAACCCATTCAACCAGGTTCCGGCATGACGCATCGGCAAACGCCAGGGCTATCGAATCCCCCCACAATCGAACCGGGATTTCCTGCACTCCTGGGTTTCATGCTGTTGCCATGGCTTGAACCTGCCTTCGTTTCAAGCCTTGACATCGAATCCCCCGGCAAGAGCCGTATTCGATGCATCCTCGAACATCCGTCGAATTCACCGATCAAGGAGTGAAGCCGTGTTGCGCGCCATCCTGCTGTATCTATCGAATGCCTCTTGGGCTCGTAGGATCGTCACTGGCTGGGGCGTCGCCCGCCGCATGGCCAGCCGCTTTATCGCTGGAGATGAAATCGGACAGGCATTGCAGGCCGTCAGGCGCTTGAACGAGGAAGGGCTCTTTACCTCGCTCGATCACCTCGGAGAGGGTATTACCAACACCCAGGAAGCGCTCGAGGCGACCGACGCGTACATCGAGGTTCTTCAGCAGCTGAACGACACCGGTGTGCGATCCAATTGCTCCCTCAAGCTCAGCCAGCTCGGCCTGGCACTCGATCCCGAGCTTGCCCTGAGCAATATGCGCTGCATCGCAACTCGAGCGCGTGAATTCGAGACCATGGTCCGTATCGATATGGAAGACTCCTCCACCGTCGATGAGACACTATCCATCCAGCGCAAGCTGCTGGAAGAAGGTTTTACCAATATCGGCGTCGTGATCCAGGCCTACCTGTACCGCAGCGAGGAGGATGTCCGCAGCCTCGTCGCCGCCGGGACAAGGATCCGACTTTGCAAGGGCGCCTACAACGAGCCGGCCTCGGCGGCTTTTCCCAGGAAGTCGGATGTGGACGCCAACTTCGACCGACTCACGTCGATGATGATCGATGCCGCGTTCAAACAAGGAAGCATAGCCTCCAGTCCAAATGGTCGCGTGCCCCCGCTGGCGGCGATTGCCACTCATGATGAGACCCGGATCGAACACGCTTGTCGCCATGCGGAGGAGGTTGGACTCCCGAAAGGCGCGCTTGAATTCCAGATGCTGCACGGCATTCGCACCGATCTGCAGCAATCCCTTGCCGCGGCGGGCTATCCGGTTCGCATTTATGTCCCGTATGGCACACAGTGGTACCCCTACTTCATGCGCCGCCTGGCGGAACGGCCGGCCAACCTGTGGTTCTTCCTCAGCGCCTTCTTCCGACGCTGAGAACACGACCCATGGATTCCCCGGACCGGATTGCCCTCGTCACGGGTGCTGCGCATCGTGTGGGCTATGCGATCGCAAGCGGTCTGGCCGAGCATGGATACCACCTCATGCTGCATTATCACCGGTCGGAGCGGTTAGCGCAGGAAGCGGTAAAAAACCTTCCGGCACACGGGGTCGAGGTCGAACTTCACCAAGCCGACCTGCAAGAGCCAGCGCAGATTGAGGAACTCTTCCAGCACGTGTCTGAACGCTTCCAGCGCCTGGATGTACTGGTAAATTCCGCTGCGATCATGCAGCGAATCGATTTCGATGAAGTTGGCGTAGAAGATTGGTCGTCAACAATTAATCTAAATCTACGGGCTCCGTTCTTCTGCATCCAGCATGCTGCGCGCATTATGAAACGAAATCACGGCGGCGTGATCATCAACATTTCGGATATCGCCGGCCTGAAGCCCTGGCCTCGTTTTCCGGTGCACTCCATCAGCAAAGCCGGCGTGGAGATGCTCACTCGCGTAGCCGCCCGCACCTATGCACCCGAGATACGCATCAATGCCATCGCGCCCGGTCCAGTGCTCAAACCCGATGAAATGTCCGACGAGCGCTGGAAGCAGATTGGAGCCAAGCTGCCACTGGGTAAGCCGGGGAATCCGGCGGCGATCGTCGAAGCGGTCCTGTTCCTGATTCAAAACGATGCCATCACCGGTGAAACCCTGGCGGTGGACGGTGGAGACCAGCTTGTCAAATAGCAAAGCCGATACGCTCAAAGCGCACCTCGCGCTGCGCCTTCGTGACGAAGGCCTGCAGATCAGCAAGTTCTTCGCCGAAGCAAATCCCGAAAGTTGGGATGCGATTGTCTACACGGAAGGCGCCCGCTGGACTGTCCGGCAAGTCCTGGCGCACTTTATCGCCACCGAGCGCGCGCTGCGGATGCTGGTAGAAGGGATTCGCGCAGGCGGATCCGGTGCCCCGGAGAGCTTCGATATCGACGCCTTTAACGAGGCTCAGGTCCGCGGCCTGGATTCAGAGACGCCGTCGAACCTCCAGGAAATGTACCGCCTGGAGCGAGAACGTACGCTGCAAATGCTGAACGAACTCAGGGCCTCCGACCTGCTGCTCCAGGGCCGGCATCCGTACTTCGGCACGATGGCCATCCATCAGCTCGTAAAGTGGATCTACCAGCATACACAGGTCCACCTGCGCGATCTACGCCGGATTATCCCGCAGTAGCGTCTCATCCCTCTTCGGATACCCGCTGCGCGATTCCTTCCACACAGCGGGTACAATGGTAATCGGCTTCACGGCCGTCCAGGTGCGAGCACTGCGCCGGTCGTGATCCATATCAACCGATATCCATTCTGTGAGAATCGAAATGGATTACCTGACAAAGATTCAGGATCTACTGATCAAGTCCCTTCCGACGCAAACGATCGAGGGCGTCGACACGGTCCCCCTGCTCGCGTTCGACGATCATCTCCTCCGCCGCTTCGGCCGGATGGAATGGATTCATTTGCAGCCCGAGAGCAGGAGCCAGCCTTTCTTGCGGCAGGTTGCGGATGAGATCTGGATCGTCCTCAGCGGTGGAATCGACGCCTACTGGCACGACCAGCGGCCTGACTCACCAACGCTGGGCGTGCACGAACATCGGTATCTGGACGCGAATTCGTTTTTACTCCTCCCCTTCGGCATTGCATTCGGCTGCCAGACAGGACATCGAGAGAGTACGCTGCTGCGGGTGATGACTCACGACCCGGATTCGACTGACGATGCGCGAGCTGTTGCCTGGGAAGAACTCCGTGAGGATTAGCTGGAAGCACCTTGTCGGATTGGTACGACTCAGCCGACCTCACTTTTTGCTCGGTGGTTTTCTGCTGTTCGGTCTCGGGGCCTCCATCGCCAACTACCTGGGTCACCCGATCCGCATCAGCCTCTATCTCATCGGCCAGCTGCTCGTCACCTCCATCCAGTTGACAACTCAATATCTGAACGAGTACTTCGACGGTCCTGCGGATGCTCACAATGCCAACCGCACCTTGATGAGCGGCGGCAGCGGTATGCTGGGGGACAATGGGCTGCCGCGCTCTGTCCCGCTTTACGCGGCCGTGGTGACGCTCACGATCACAGCCACAGGATGCAGCCTGCTGCTGCTCCAGGGTGGCACACCGCTGCTCGCGTGGCTGCTGCTTGCCCTGGGGTTTTTGGGTGCTTTTCTCTACAACGCTCCCCCGGCGCGGCTGATCGAGAGCGGGTACGGAGAGCTGATCGCGTCGGTCGTCGTCGCAGGAATCCTGCCGGCATTCTCGTTCGCACTCCAGACCGGTGAACTGCACCGTCTGCTGATCATGAGCACCGCGCCGCTGATCGCCTTTCATTTCGCCATGGTGCTGATCTTCGAACTGCCTGATTACGCCACAGATGTGAAATTCGAGAAGCGAACGTTGATGGTGCGCCTCGGCTGGAAGAACGGCATGCGTATGCACGATCTCGCGATTGCCTTCGCCGTGCTCGCCCTCATCCTGGCGTACCTGAACGGGCTTCCCCAGAAGGTTGCTCTTGGAACGCTGATTGCCCTGCCGCTTGCCATCGCGCAAATCTGGCAGCTTGGACGCATCCGGCAGGGATATCCCCCTCGCTGGCAACTGCTCACCCTCAGCGCAACAGGTTTATTCGCACTCACAGCCTACCTGGAGATGGTAGGTTACATCCTGAGCTGACATGCCCGAATTCCTGCATCTCCTCCCTCCCGAGCAAGCGCTCTCCATCTGGCTCGAAGCACTTCCCTGGCCGTCATCGATCGGCGCCGAAACCTGCGCAACGGTTGATGCCCTTGGTCGTTACCTGGCGGAGGATGTGGTTGCAAACGACCCGCTCCCACCCTTCTCACGTTCGACGGTAGATGGATATGCTGTCCGGGCCGCCGATACCTACGGAGCCACACCGGGACTGCCGGCGTACCTTGAAGTCGTCGGTGAGGTCAGGATGGGTGAGGGTACCTCGCTGCACTTGAAGACAGGCCAGGCGGCATTAATCCACACCGGTGGCATGATTCCCGAGCATGCCGATGCGGTTGTGATGCTGGAGGATACGCAGCAGGCCAGATCACGTCAGATCGAGGTCTTGAAGGCCGCCGCGTCGGGTGAGAATATTCTGCAGCGGGGCGAGGATGTGCAGGCTGGAGCACAGGTAGTCCAGGCCGGTACCCGGATCCGCGCCCAGGAAATCGGTGGTCTGATGGCTCTTGGCCTGGCGGAAGTATCCGTGAAACAAAAGCCGCGTGTGGCGATCATCTCAACCGGTGATGAACTGGTCGCGCCGGGTCAGCCTGTAGGCCCAGGACAGGTGCGTGATGTCAATTCCTACGCGTTGGGTGCGCTTGTGGATCGGATGGGCGGCCGGATTTCACGGCGTCGCTTGCTTGGCGATGATCGCCGAGCGCTCGAGGAGGAGCTGAGGGAAGCTCATGCCGCCGATGATATCATCGTGGTCACGGCGGGATCTTCTGTAAGCGAGCGAGATTTGACCGCGAATGCGATCCAGGAATTGGGTGAGCCCGGGGTGCTGGTGCACGGTGTCCATATCAAGCCCGGAAAACCTACCATCCTGGCCGCCGCAGGTATAAAACCCGTATTGGGTCTGCCAGGGAACCCGGTCAGCGCCTTCGTTGTTGCCGGGTATTTCCTGCCACCGCTGATGCGGCGCATGCTCGGCGTAACCGAGCAGGGACGAACTCCCTCCATCCCTGCCCGGCTCGCCGTGAATATCGCTTCGGAAACCGGTCGGGAGGACTTCGTCCCGGTTCGAATCCGGCAGGAGGCGGATGAATGGGTAGCCGAGCCGGTATACGGGCGCTCCAACCTGATCTTCACGCTGGTCCGCGCCGATGGCGTAATCCGCATTCCACCCTCAGCCACCGGGCTGGAAAAAGATGCCCGGGTGACCGTCATGTTGCTGCAGTAGGCGACCGGGGTTAATCGGCATGTCGGATCAAGCACACCGTTCACGCTACCTGCACGATATCCCCCTCGGTGAAGCCCTCGAGCGTTTCAACCGTGCGCTGCTGGAATCCGGGCATTCCGGGCCTGTTCCAGCGGAAACCGTCCCCCTCGACCAGGCCTGCGGCCGGGTCACCGCCGAACCGATCTGGGCCCGCCTATCGTCCCCGCATTATCACGCCGCGGCAATGGACGGATATGCCCTGCGTGCCTCGAGCACACGCGGTGCCTCGGATCGGAACGCAATCACGCTCCCCCTCGGTAAAGAGGCGTTCTATGTCGACACCGGGATGGCGCTCCCCGAAGGCACCGATTGTGTGATCCCGATTGAGCTCGTGGAGCGGGTTGAGCTCCCCGCCGGGGATGCGATTCGCGTTCTTGCACCGGCTGCGCCCTGGTCCCATATCCGGCCGATGGGCGAGGATATCGTCGCCACCGAGCTTGTCGTCGCTTCCGGCCAGATCCTGCGCCCGGTCGATCTGGGGGCGATCGCCGCCAGCGGCTATCAACAGATTCCGGTTCGACGCAAGCCGCGCGTCGCCATCATTCCGACCGGATCCGAGCTCGTCCCCATTGGTGCCACCCCGAAACCGGGCCAGATTCTGGAATTCAATTCCATCATGCTGGCAGCACAGATCGAGGAATTCGGGGCTGAACCCGACGTTCTTGCCATCATCCCCGATGAACTCCCAGAAATCGAGGCTGCCCTCCGGCAGGCGGCCCGGGATCACGATCTCGTTTTAATCAATGCCGGTTCCTCGGCGGGATCGAAGGACTACACCGCGGCCGCAGTGCAGGCTTGCGGTGAGCTGCTTGTCCACGGCGTCGCTGTCCGACCCGGACATCCCGTCGTCCTGGGCCTGGTGCGCAGGGAATCGGGCGCCAGCGATAAGCCAGACCGGATACCGGTAATCGGTGTGCCCGGTTACCCGGTATCCGCCGCGTTGACGGCCGAAATCTTCATCGCCCCCCTGGTCAAACGCTGGCTCGGCAATGTGCCCGATCCGCCCGAACTCCTGCAAGCAGAACTGATTCGCAAGGTTCACTCTTCCGCCGGTGACCGAGAATACCTGCGCGTGACCGTCGGGAAGGTCGGCCAGCGCTGGATTGCCGCTCCGCTTTCACGCGGTGCCGGCGTCATAACCTCCCTTGTGAGAGCGGATGGCATTGTAGAAATTCCGGAGGGTGTCCAGGGAGTGCAGGCGAACGAGAATGTCACCGTCCGCCTTTACCGTTCCCGCCCCGCGCTCGAGCGCACGCTTCTTGCCCTCGGCTCGCACGATCTGACATTGGACCTGATGGCCCAATTCCTGGCCCGGAAAGGCATCCGCCTCACGTCCGCCAACCTGGGGAGTCTGGGGGGATTGATCGCACTACGCCGCGGCGAAGCCCATGTGGCCGGCAGTCACCTGCTGGATCCAACCAGCGGGGAATACAACCTGCCGTATCTATCGCAGTACCTGCCGGAGGTTCCGGTCGTGGTGGTCACGCTGGTCGGGCGGGAACAGGGCTTGATCGTCCCGAGTGGCAATCCCGCCGGGCTTAAAACCCTTGCCGATCTCGCCCGCCCGGATTTGCGTTTTATCAACCGGCAGCGCGGTTCGGGCACCCGCATCCTGCTGGATTACCACCTCGAGCAGCTCGGCATCCAGCCGGACCAGATTGAAGGGTATTCCCGCGAGGAGTACACCCACCTCACGGTCGCCGCAGCCGTCGCTTCGGGTGCGGCGGATGCGGGTTTGGGCATTCGGGCTGCGGCGACCTCGCTGCAGCTGGACTTCATCCCGCTATACCATGAGCGGTATGACCTCATCATTCCGTGCGAATACTACCGCTCGGAGATGATTGTGGAGCTGATTGCGCTGCTCCATGATTCGGCGTTTCGTGAAGCCGTCACGGCGCTGCCCGGATATGATATCGAAACGATGGGAAAGATCATCTACGAAAGCGATAACTGCGCCGGTTAACCTGATATCTTTCCCTGCATAGAATTCGTAGAGGAGGCACAACATGAGCATGCCCAGAGCGGGCCAGAAAGCACCGGACTTCAAGGTCTTCAACGATCAAGGCGAGATGGTGAGCCTATCCGATTACCGCGGCAAGGATATCGTCCTGTACTTCTATCCCAAAGCCGATACACCGGGCTGCACAAAGGAAGCCTGCGCGTTTCGCGATGACTATTCTGCTTACGAGAAGGCCGGTGTCACAATCCTCGGTGTCAGCCCGGATTCGGTGAAAGCTCAAGCGAAATTCAAGGAAAAATACGGCCTGCCATTCAGCCTTCTGGCTGACGAAGATCATGCCATCAGCAATCGATACGGAGTTTGGGGCTTGAAAAAATTCATGGGGCGTGAATACGAGGGTGTTTTCCGCACCACCTTCCTCATCGACAAAGAGGGCATGATCAGGGAAGTTTTCGAGAAGGTCAAACCCGCTGAACACAGCCAGGAGATCCTGGCTGCGCTCGGAAAATGATCTCGAAAACCCATTATTTATCGGGGTGCGGGGGCGTGAGAATCACTTCAGCCGCCAATGGACCGACATTCCGTTACTAACGAACTATGGAATTTACCACCCCGTCAATCATATAATGCGACCGTCGTCACGTGGCCTCAGGCCAATGTCGCGACCGCCCCCGGGCTTGTCCCCCTCAGGTCCGGGGGTGCTTCTTTTCTACCGTTCATCGAATCCCTATCCCGCCCCTAGAAGACGCCTCCCATACTGGTGTCATATCCGGTGAGTTCGACATATCCCACCCCATCGATCGTTTGCCCGGCGCTTGTGCCTGCAACGTATACCGCCCCTTCCCAGTATGTGAAACTGACTTGAAGCTCCTGGTCTTGCAGCAGTGGGCTGATTTGCAGCGAGATGCCTTCGGTCGGAATATCGATTCGCCATCGAGCAGGATACTCAGCCCCGCTGTGCGGGCTGGTCCAGGTCTGCTCGACGGCTATGCGTACATCGTCCCTTGAAAGGGGGGTCGAAACGCCGTCAGGCTGGACAAGCGACCCACCGGAGATAGGTTCAAACGAGCCGTCGTCACGCCGTATCCAATACAGCATCAAATCACGCCCGTCGCTCAATTGGAGCGCAAACCAGTCCCAACCAACATCACCGGCATCGAGCGCACTCGTGCTCCATTCATGATCAAACCAGCTGCTTCCGCTGACTTCGAACACGTCGCCTCCGATGGAGATCGTCCCCGAGGTCTCCATGCGTGTGTAGCTGACGTAGTAGGAGGCATTCCCGGGCCGCTCGGATTTCGCGCTCAGACCCTGGTCTCCGTGAAGTGTAAGCGGCTTCTGCGCCTCGAGCGTGAAGTCCAGGCTGAAGCGCTCATCGCTAGCCGATAGATGCACCTGGCTACCGTCCTCGTTTAGTCCTTCCACGACCCAGTTCTCCAACCAGATTCGGAACGGGTCGCCGCTTCCCCCTGCCAAACCAGCCGCGCCACGGCTGAATCGCTCCAACGCCAGGTGTTCCCCGCCTTCCACATCGGTCAGCGCGAGATGGGCAAAATACACCTGGTTGGTCGCGAAACCCTGCTGCCGAAGATCGGCTCCCGGCGAGAGCCCGCGGCGAAAGATGGTAAATTGGTACCCAAAGCGCCGGCCACCCTGAGTCTGCAGGTTGCCCGTGTAGTACCACCATTCCGTCTGGAAATCTTCGTGCGGGCCATGATCACGCGGCAGAACGATCGGCACTGGCGCCAGCGCGCGCTTGAAGGGTTCCGCCAGCGGCGTGACCTCAACCAGGCGCAGCGACCCGGAAGGGCTTACGGACGGCGCTCGACCGCACGCGGCCAACCCGGCGGCAAGCGCCAGGGTGATGGACATCAAGCGGCGAAACGCAGTCAAAACCTTCATTCCTGTGTGAGGTTTTCTGCAACGGGCATGCGCTGCAGCTGCCAACCCGGGTAAACCCCGGCCAGCAGCGCAGCGAGCACAGCCGTCACCAGGGCACCCAGAAAGATACCGGGATCCGCCTGAAAGTGGATGGTCCAACCAAAAGAACGCAGGTTGATGACATAGATCAGCACCAGCGCCAGCACCAGGCCGGTCGGCATGGCAAATATGCCAGCCGCCGTCCCCATTAATCCGGTTTCCAGAAATGTCAGGCGCCAGAGCCCGGCCCGGGTCAGTCCGAGTGCCTGCATCGTCGCGAATTCCCGCCTCCGCTCAAGCATCAGCGCCATAAATGCACTCAGCACCCCGATGAAGGCCACGACCACCGCCAGAATCCGAAGCGCCGATGTAATCAAGAAGGTTCGGTCAAATATTCTCAGTGCCTGTTCCCGCAGAGCACGGTTGAGCTGAACCTGCAGGCCGGTCCCCGCCAGCACCTGGCGCAGGGTTCGCGCAACGCCTTCGATCTCCGAACCGGGCGATACGAATACCGCCAGGGAAGAGATGGCCGAATCGTTCCAATAACGGCGGTAGATCTCCTGGCTCATCATGATCGTTCCCCGATCGACCGTGTAGTCGTAATAGATGCCAACGATCGGAAAATCCACCTCGCCCCGGTCCGTTTCCAGCGTGACCGCACCACCTTCCGGGGAGATATCGTGCCGATAGGCAAAGGGTTCACTCACAATGACGGCACCCTCAAGGACCTGCTGCCAGACCTGCTCAGATGATCCCTGTGCAAAGCGGTACAGCCCCAGCTCCCTGGCTCGGGTCGCGTCCACCGCCAATAAGAGCACCGGGCCGACCGTGCTCTGCACCTGCACCGTCCGAACCGTCTCCACTTCCTGCACACCCTCGATGGACTCAACCCGGGACTTGATCTCTCCGGGCAAGGAGGCGGATGGCCTGGCGCCGCCCACGGTTGGCGCAGAGATGTAGATGTCCGCCCGCAGCGTCAGCCCCAGCCACTCGATGACCGTTGTTCGAAAACTGGCGATCATGATCCCAACACCAATCGCAACGCTCAGCGACACCATCAAGGCTGCAATCGCGACGCTGGTCCGGCTCAATGAGCGCCTTACGGTGCCCGAGGCAATGCGGCCCAGGCTGCCAAAAAGCCGGAGCAATGGCGGCTGCATGAGTCGGGTGAAGAGAACGGTCAGCCAGGGTACGAGCAGCGCCAGGCCGAGCAGGATGAAGAAGAGACCGCTGAAACTCGCGCTGAGTGACTCGGGAAAGATAGATAGGACTGCCAACCCGAGCAGGTTGAGGCCCACCCCTGCAATGAGTGCACGTCCCACCCAGCGCTTTGCCCCCCGCTCCACCTGACTGCGCCGCATGACGACGATCGGCGGTACCGTGGCAGCTTCCGCTGCCGGACCGAATGCGGCAATCAGCCCTGCACCAATCCCGGCCGCTGCCCCCTTCAGAACCGAGGCCAGGGGCAGCTGCGTCCGCTGCACATCGAGAACAAAATAAAGGTCATTGATCGTCTGGGTGGTCAGCCGAACCGCGCCCTTCCCCAACAACCAACCAAGGCCAATCCCGAGCGCTGCTCCCGCCGCCGCCACCCAGAACGCTTCGAGCAAGATCATTCCCGCCACCTGGTGACCGGTGGCTCCCAATGTTCGAAAGATGCCCAGCACGGGACGCCGCTGGACGACCGAGAACATGGTTGTGTTGTAAATCAAGAACATCCCTACAACCAGAGCCAGCAGGCTCAATGCTTGAAGATTGAGCTGGAACGCACCCGTCAGCTGGTCGAGTGTCCCGCGCTGATCGCCGGAGGATTCCAGGCGTATACCAGACGGGAGCCGTGCCTGCAGGTTTTTCGCTTCCTGCTCTGTCGCGATGACATCGATCCTGCTCAGTCGATCCTTCATCCCCAGGACCTCCTGCGCGGAAGCGATGTCCATCAGGATGAGATCCGAAAAACCTTCCTGGGATTCCCCCTCGGGAGGGACTACCACCCCCAGGATATTGAATGAACGCAGCCTGGCGTTGACCTGGATCCGGATCGATTCGCCGGGAACCAATCCGTAGCGTTGGGCGAGATTTTGACTGATCACGATCGAGCTGGAGTCAAGAAGAAAGGGGCTGTAGTTCGCCTGGTCCGCAGATTGGACCGGAAGCAGGTCGCGAAATGAGGCTTCGGCAAAAGGATCAATGCCGAGAAGCCTTACGGGCAGTGAATCGAGATCCACCGCCACACCCAGGCCTTCGAGAACGGGAGCGAGATTCTGCATCCCGAGGTCAGCACGCAAATGGCGGTAGAGCTCCTGAGGCACACCGTCCGGCCCACCAACGATACGGTGCGTGGCCCGGCCGACCAGGGCTTCCGTGCTCAGCGTGAAGGATCGCTGCGCGCTTTGATTCGCCAGATCGATTGCCACGATCACCGCAACGCCCAACGCCACGCCCAGCAGCATCAAGAAGGCCTGCATCGGCCGGCGGATTAAATCCCGCCAGCCCGCCTTGACGAGCCCGCGCGGCGGAACAAGGTATCGAGATTTCATCTATCCCCGGCCGTAGGCGCTGGAACCATCGCTCATGAATTGGATCGCTCAGCTGTCCACCACGGTTAATCGGCCATCTTCCAGCATGAGGATCCGGTCCGCCTGGGCGGCCAGCCGGTGGCTGTGGGTGACCAGAATCAGGAGTGTGCCGAGCTCGATCCGCAGCTGATTGATCAATCCCATCACCTCTTCCCCGGTGGCACGATCGAGATTGCCGGTAGGTTCATCGGCCAGCAGCACACGCGGCTTCAGCACAACCGCACGAGCAATGGCCACTCGCTGCTGTTCTCCTCCGGAGAGTTCATCCGGATAATCATCCGCCCGCTCCCCCAGGCCCACCCGCTTGAGCAGGTCGACTGCCCGGCGCTGAATAGCGAGGCTCGGTCTTGCGGTCAATTCGGCTGGAAGGATGACATTCTCCCGAAGCGTCAGGGTTGGAATGAGATTGAAGAATTGAAAGACGAAACCGAGATGGTCACGGCGAAAAGCCGTCTTCTGATCCCGTGTCAGGCGGGTAATCGAGGTGGACTCGAAGTAAATCTCGCCCGAATCCGGTTCATCGATTCCAGCAATCATGTTGAGCAGCGTCGTCTTCCCGCTCCCGCTTCGACCACGAATCGCGACAAACTCTCCCGGCTCGAATCGGGCATTGATCCCCCTCAGGACGGTGCGGCCCCCATCGGCGTGATGGTAAGTCTTGGCGAGATCTACGATGCACAGAATCGACCCCTGGCGGGGTGTTTCCTTGCGATCCATGCTGCCTTCCCTCGACGGCCTGCCAGCGCGCGAACGGTATGCCAAATGCCAAATC
Source organism: Anaerolineales bacterium (assembly GCA_046259355.1). GTDB lineage: Bacteria > Chloroflexota > Anaerolineae > Anaerolineales > E44-bin32 > E44-bin32. Next base: position 21,209 of record JBJYWH010000067.1, on the reverse strand, counting down.
CCATCGAACCATATATCCGGGAACGAACGCCGGCGCGTCGCGCCGGTACTACCGTGCGGGGAAGTTTATCACACCGGAATCCTGAATTCGCAGATATTGAACTGTTCAGGGGTGCGATGCTGGGGCACCTTCAATTCAGGTCGATCGTGACCTCATCGAGCACCAGACCTTCACGGTCATACGCTGTGACATGGATCTGATTCGGCTGGAGATCCAGGATGAGGTAGTGGGATCGCGCGAAAAAAACCTGGGAGATATCGAGCGGTCGCCCCTCCTGGTAAAGCGCCGTGGAGCCACCACCGCTGACGAAATAGGTCACGCCGTTTTGAAACAGGCGTTCGTAGTTGTGGTCATGCCCCGAAAGGACCAGCGGCACGTGATCCGCTTCAAAGAGCGGCACCCAACCCCGCACGACGGGCGTACCGTCCAGCCGATGCCGGCCGCTTGTAAAGGGCGGGACGTGAAAGACCGGGATGGTGTGGCGGAAAGCCTCATCGGACAATCGCTCCGCCAGCCACTGGTCCTGCTCACTCCGTAAACTCCCCGTATAGAAGAGCTGTGTATTGAGGAACAGCAGCTGGATCGGACCCAGTTCGAGCCGATACCATTCACGATTGCCAGCTTGGATTTCCACTTCCGTGCTGGAATTTTCCAATTCCCGCAGCATTGGAAATGCCTCATAGTAATAGGCCCGGCCGTCCCAAACGGCATCGTCATAGAGCTCATGATTTCCGACGACCGGGAAGATGGCCGCTTGCTGCAGAATCGGGGCGAGGGTCTCGAAGAGCTTCAGCTGGAATGCTTCGACCGGCGTCGCCTCCCGGGAGGCGTTGTATACCAGATCCCCGGTATGGATGAAGATATCTGGCTCTTTCTCGGCCATCGCCTGCGCCAGGTCCTGAGTAATGGTTTCGCCGAAACCCGAATCCCCCAGCACGGCGATGCGTACGGGCAGCCCTCCGTCCGGCAGGGTATGGATCCGGACCGGCTGCCAGATCTCTCCCTGGAAAAGGGGCGTGATGAAGGCGTCATCCCCTGCAGGTGCCAGGATCGAAGCATGGTAATCCTCTCCGGGCTGCAGCTGTTCCAGGCGGATGACCTGGCTGGTAGACTGCAGGTCGAGAGGGATCGACACAGATCCTTCGAAACCTGCCGCGTCCGGCCAGTAAACGAGGCTGTATGCGGACGGTTGATCAATTTCAAAGACGATCGTAGCTGCAGTGGATGAGACGAACTGCACCGTTGGCGGGCGAATGAACCTCTCCGATCCGGGCACCACCCTCATCGGGCGTGGTGTGGCCGGCTCAACGGTCTCGGTCGGGGATTGGGTAAGGGTTGCGAGCGGGGCGGGTTCTGTCGGCGAGGGAGATGGACTCGCCTTGGGCAGCTCATTCGCGATGGGTGTGCTGACGGCTGCACGAGCCGGCTGGCAGGCTGAAGAGGCCGTCAGCACGATCAGCAGCAGAGAAAAAGCCAGCCTGCGAATAGCTTTCATCCCACTTCATCCTTGGCTTGCTGCCACAGACTTTCGAGTTCGTCCAGGCTCATTTCAGACAGCTTCTGGCCATGGAGTGCGGCGTTCTGCTCCATCCGATGAAAACGCTCCCGGAAGCGAACGTTGGTGGTTCGCAGTGCAGCCTCCGGGTCTACCTGAAACCAACGGGCATAGTTTACGATTGCAAAGAGCAAATCGCCAATCTCGAACTCTTTCTCGCCCGCTTCTGCCGCTGCGACCTCTTCAAATTCCTCCCGTACTTTGTCGATCACGCCATCGATCGCATCCCAATCAAAACCGACCCTGGCAGCGCGAGCCTGGATTTCATCCGCCTGGGCCAGTGCCGGCAGACCGAGCGGCACGCCTGCCAGCGCCCCCTGCTGGGAACCCTGCTCCCTGCGCTCCTCCGCCTTGAGTGATTCCCAGTTGTGCAGCACCTGGTCAACATCCTCTACATCCACATCCCCAAATACATGGGGATGCCGCCGAATGAGCTTGGCTTGAATCGCAGCGATCACATCCGCCATCGTGAAATCGCCTTCTTCTGTTGCAATCTGTGCCTGAAGGACGATCTGCAGCAGTAAATCCCCCAGTTCCTCTCGCAGGGCCTGCATATCTTCCCGATCCAATGCCTGCAGCGTTTCGTAGGCTTCTTCCAGCAGATGCATGCGCAGCGAGCTGTGAGTCTGTTCACGGTCCCACGGGCAGCCATCCGGCGCCCGCAGGTGAGCGATGGTCTCCTGGAAACTCTCGAAGGCCGATTCCTGCGGCAGCGCTGGAAGGTAAAGCGTGGTCTGGTTTCCGAGGCCTGGCAGCTGATCAATCTGGAAGAGTGGAACCCGGTCGGTCGAGGCATCGACGGTTCCAGCGCCGTGGATCAGCACTACTTCATGGTCTTCGGGATACTGGTTGAACAGCGTCAGCTTGACCTCGCTGGCGACCAGGCGTGAGTAGAGTTGGCTCACCAGCGCGGGAGCATCGGGGGGAAACGGTGGATGATGCCGTCGGGCCAGATCGAGCGCATCGCAAACATGGAGTCCATCCAGGGCATCATGGTTTATCAGCTCCAAACAGGGCTCAATGAAGCTGATACCGTGGATTACGCGGGTGGGCAGTCCCTTCTCCGCTGCCTGATCGAGCAGCGCGGCAACCGTAGCTTCTCCCACCAGCGGATCACCCGGCACGGCATAAACCACACCCTGCTCGCGTGTTGCGAGCACGAGGAGTTCCTCGATGATCTTCGAATATACCGACTCGAAATCAGGTTCATTCAGATAAAGCGCATCGAAGGTCTTCAGGCTCGTCATGGAAGCGATCCTGTCGGCCAGAGGGTGCTCTCCCGTGCGCAGATAGACCTCTTCTGCACGCTCAAGCGCCTGCCAGGCTGCCCGGGTGATGAGATCCTCTGCCCCCGGCCCAAGACCGATGATTGTCAATCCTGCCGCCACCATGACCTCCTGATGGACGCGAGAAGGCCGGGAAGCACAGCTGCCCGGCCTGATTCTCGCGGCTACTTAATGCCCGGTAAACCTAGAGCCGACTTAGCGCTTGGTGTACTGAGGCGCCTTGCGAGCCCGCTTGAGACCGGGCTTTTTCCGTTCCTTCATCCGGGCATCACGCGTCAGGTACCCACCGGCGCGCATGGTCGAACGCAGGTCGGGATCCATCACGACCAGCGCGCGTGCCAGACCATGTTGAACCGCGCCGGTTTGTCCTGTCACGCCGCCGCCCTGCACGAGAACAGAAATATCCAGCTTGCCGGCCATCTCCGCCGCGTTCAGGGGCTCCAGAATGGATTCCATGTCACCGATGCGGGTGAAGAATTCCTCTGCCGGTTTTCCATTGACGACGAAACTCCCGCTTCCGGTGCTGATTCGTACTCGCGCCGAGCTGGTCTTCCGACGTCCTACACCTTCATAATATTGCCCAGCCATCTATCCTGTCTTCCTCCATCCATCCGTTCGATGCTCTTATCCGCCCGAACTCCCGGTCAGGAGATCTCCAAAACTTTCGGCTTTTGAGCCTCATGCGGATGATTCGCGTCGCGGTACACCTTCAGCTTCGAAATCAGCTTGCGCCCGTGACGGTTCTTGGGGAGCATGCCCCGCACGGCTGATTCCACCACACGCTCCGGAAACTTCACCAGCTGGTCGCGCAGTTTGATCTTCGTCAGGCCGCCCGGGTATCCAGAGTGCCGGAAGTAATACTTGTCTTCCAGCTTGTTGCCGGTGACGGTAATCTTTTCCGCATTGATCACGACCACGAAATCGCCGACGTCTACACCGGGGGTGTATTCGGGTTTGCCCTTACCGAGCAGCAGCTGGGCCACACGGGTGGCCAGCCGCCCCAGATTCAACCCCTGCGCGTCGACGATATACCACTCGCGAGTGATATCTTCTTTCTTGGGATAAAACGTTTTCTGCACCCTGATTACTCCTGCATTTCAACTTTCGATTCGTAGCTCGAAACCGGATCGGTCCGGCCATAACGCACGCCCATCAGGCACAATCCGCAAGCTGGCGCCAGACGGCCCTGCCACACCACGCCCGGTTCCTGGAGCATCTGTGCTAGGCCATCAAGGCTCTCCCGCTCCTGACCCACGGCGACCAGCAGGGCGACGACACGCCGCACCATGTGGTACAGAAAGGCATCGGCCTCAATCTCGAACCGGAGCTTCGACCTATCCTCGTTCCAGCAAGCATGCTGGACATTTCGCCGGGTATGGCCGCCCTGTACCGGTGCGGTCCCAAAAGCGCCGAAGTCTTTCTGCCCCACCAATTCATCGGCAGCCTGGTTCATCTGCTCCAGATCCGGCCTGGTATCCAACCGCCAGGCATAACGCTCCTGAAGCGGGTCCCGCACCGGGTCGATCAGGAGTGTGTACCGGTAGCGCCGGCTGATGGCGGAGAAACGCGGGTGAAATTCCGGGCTGACCGCTTCCGTCCGCCGGACGGCGATATCCGCCGGCAGATTGGCGTTCAATGCCCGGGTAAGCTCTTCCAGCCCGTGACGCCACTCCAGACGATAGCCGATCACCTGGCCGAGGGCATGAACACCCTGGTCCGTCCGACCGGCAGCCCGGAGGGATTTTCCCTTCCAGCCGATCCGGGTCAGGGCCTCTTCGATCTCGCCCTGCACAGTCCGGCGGCCGGAAACCTGGCGTTGGAAACCCTCGAACTCGGTTCCATCGTACGCTACGATCGATTTGTAAGCTGCGAAAGACGGTGCAATCTCAGTGCCCGTCCCGGCCGGTGGCATATGCCCAGCCTATTCCTCCACCAACTCGATCAGGACCATTTCCGCCGCGTCACCTTTGCGGGGACCCAGCTTGATGATCCGTGTATAACCGCCCTGTCGCTCGGCATAGCGCGGCGCGATGTCATCAAACAGCTTCTTCACGATCTCAGGATCGTTCAATCGGGCAGCTGCCAGGCGACGGGCATGGACGGCCCGCGCCGGATCGCTGGCCGCGTTGCCGCGTTTTGCCAGCGTGATGATCTTTTCCGTGCTGCTTCGTGCGACGGCGGCTTTCGCCTTGGTGGTTTGAATGCGCTCATGACGCAGCAATTCCTGAACCAGGTTGCGGCGCAGCGCCGTACGATGACCCTTAGAGCGGTTAAGCCTCCGCCCGGCTACTCGGTGTCTCATGCAAACCTTACTCCGATTCGGCTGTTTCTTCCGAGCCGTCTTCCAGATAGCCCTTTTCGCGCAGCCGTTCCTTCAATTCGTCGAGGCTCTTCTCACCGAAATTCCGGATCGAAAGCATTGCCTCTTCACCCTTGTCAAGCATGTCGATCACCTCGCCCACGCTGGTGATGCCGGTGCGTTTGAGCGAGTTGAAGACACGCACGGTCAGATCCAGGTTCTCGATCGGGGTTTCATAAATTTCGCTTGTCAGCCTCGGCTCTTCTTCCTCGGTCGCCGAAACCATCAGGCTCTCTTCGGTCACCCCACCGATGTCGCGCAGGTGCGCCATCAGGATCTGTGCGCTCTGGCTGAGCGCTTCTTCCGGTTTGACGGTGCCATCGGTCCAGATCTCGATCATCAGGCGATCGAAGCTGGTATCCTGGCCCACGCGTGCACGGCCAACCTCGTAGCTGACCCGCCGCACCGGGCTGAAAATCGCATCGGTTGGAAGCTCACCGATCGGCAAGCGCCCACGCTCGTCCGAAGGCGAATAGCCCCGGCCGTGCTCCACGCTCATCTCGATCTCCAGGTGCGCCTTGTCATCATCCACGGTCAGCAGATAGAGATCCGGGTTGACGATCTCGATCTCGGCCGGGGCGATGATATCGGCGGCGGTGACCACTCCCTCGCCCTTGACTTCAAGGCGCAGGCGGGCTGATTCCCCTTCGTGAAGAAGCAGGCGCAGCTTCTTCAGGTTGAGCATCAGCTGCAGCACATCCTCACGGACTCCCGGGATATCCGAGAATTCATGCGGAACATCCGTGATGCGTATCGACGTCACGGCCGCCCCTTCGAGCGAGCTCAACAGCACCCGCCGCAGGGCATTCCCGATGGTGATGCCGTAGCCAGCCTCTAACGGGCTGATGATGAACTTGCCGTAATTGCGCGCAACGGCTTCGCGCTCGATCTTCGGCATTACGAAATTCGTGGTTACGACCACTTTATCCCTCCACGATCCACGATCATCGGAACGTGTTCGTTGGGTACAGCTCTAGCGTGAGTAGTACTCGACGATCAACTGCTCGTTCAGGTTCGCGTCAATATCCTGCCGTTCGGGCAGCTTGAGCATCTTGCCCGAAAGCGCCCCCAGATCACGCTCCAGCCATGTCGGAGGCGTTCTGACCTCCGCCACATCGGCCAGTTCCTTGAAATAGGTCCGCTTGCGGGAGCCCTCCCGCACTTCCAGGACATCCCCGGGCTGAACCAGCATGGAGGGGACATCCGTGCGGCGGCCGTTAACATTGAAATGGCCGTGGGTGACCAGCATACGGGCCTGCGACCGGCTCTCGGCAAATCCGAGCCGGAAGACGACATTATCCAAACGCTGCTCAAGTGCCGTCAGCAGGTTGACACCTGTCAGGCCGCGCGTCTGGAGAGCGTGACGGTAGTAGCGGCGGAACTGCCGCTCGGTCACACCGTAGACGCGGCGCGTCTTCTGCTTTTCCCGCAGCTGGCGGCTGTAGTCGGAAACGCGCCGGCGGCGGAATTGAGCCTCCCGCCCATGCTCTCCCGGCGGATATCCGCGCCGTTCGAAAGCGCACTTCGGCGTGAAGCAGCGTTGACCCTTGAGAAAAAGCTTTTCGCCTTCTCGGCGGCAAAGCTTGCAGACTGGACCAATGTACCTCGACATAATTCCTGGTTATCCTTCCTTCGTGTGTTCGTGCCTAGACGCGGCGTTTCTTCGGTGGGCGGCATCCATTATGTGGAACCGGAGTGATGTCGCTGATCGACCGCACCTTGATCTCGGCGGCAATGACAGCGCGAATGGCTGCCTCACGGCCGGGGCCCGGTCCCTTAACCAGCACATCCACTTCCTGCAGCCCAAGATCCTTGGCAACCTTGATCGCCTCCTGCGCGGCCAGACGGGCGGCATAGGGCGTGCTCTTGCGCGAGCCCTTGAAGCCGGAAGCCCCGGCGCTGGACCACACCACCGCATTTCCCTGCAGGTCGGTGATGGTGACAATCGTGTTATTAAAGGTTGCGTGGATGTACGCCATCCCGTGGGATAGCGTCCGCTTGGTCTTGCGGGCCGCCGCCCGCCGGCTGGTTTGCGCTCTTTTCGCCATACGTAACGCTTCTATCCTCTCTTGTCGGTACTCAGGCTCACCCGGTTTCAATCCCGGTCCTGTTCCATGGCTGCCGCGGTGGGTGGAAGGTACCCATCACCATGGACTGCAGGTCCAGATTATCGGTTACTTCTTCTTGGCTCCCCGCCTTCGTCCACGTCCGGCAACGGTCTTCTTCGGACCCTTGCGCGTGCGGGCATTCGTGCGGGTGCGCTGGCCGCGAACTGGCAGGCTGCGGCGATGGCGCAGGCCGCGGTAGCAGCCGATTTCCATCAAGCGCTTAATATTCATCTGCACATCGCGTCGCAGGTCACCCTCAACCGTCAGGTTGGCGGCGATGTAATCGCGCAGGCGGGTGATCTCGTCCTCGGTCAGATCCTTGACGCGCCGATTCGGGTCGACATCGGTTGCCTTCAAGGTGTTCATCGCGGTGCTCTGGCCGATACCGTAGATGTACGTCAATCCAATGGCCACGCGCTTGTCGCGGGGCAGGTCGATGCCTTCAATACGTGCCATATTCTATCCTTGTCGCTGCTTGTGACGCGGATTCTCGCAGATCACATAGACTTTTCCACGCCGCCTTACGATCTTGCATTTCGGGCAGCGTTTACGGACGGAAGAAGTTACCTTCATCCCAAATGCTCCTTGGTTTTGGTTCCCGACTGCAGTCGGTCAGCAAAGTAATCATTATACTTAATCCAGGCCCCTTCGTCCAGATTCTCATCCATCGCTGTGAGGACCCAGGGCCCTTCGTCGGTGACAGCCACGGTATGCTCGAAATGCGCTGTCAGCTTCCCGTCGCGCGAGGCCACGGTCCATTGATCCTTGAGAATGCGTGTCTCAAAGCCTCCGCTCAGGACCATCGGCTCGAGCGCGATCGTCATCCCGCTGCGGAGCGGGATTCCCCGCCCGGGCTGTCCGTAATTCGGGACCTGCGGATCCTCATGCATCTGCCGACCGACTCCATGTCCGGTGTACTCACGGACGACCTGGAATCCGTGGCTCTCCACATAGTCCTGGATGGCGCCCGAAACATCTCCGGTGCGGTTCCCCGGCACCATCGCCGCGATTCCCACAAAGAGCGACTCCTTCGTCACATCCATCAGCCGGCGGGCTTCTTCCGAGACCTGGCCGACACCGACCGTGAGCGCTGAATCACCGACGAAACCCTTGTATACGGTGCCGCAGTCGATGCTGACGATATCGCCCTCGCTCAACGTGCGCGGCCCGGGGATCCCGTGCACGAGCTCATCGTTGATCGAAATGGTCGTCTCGGCCGGATACGGGTAGGCGCCCGGTACGCCGACAAAGGCCGGTTTCGCTCCACTTTCCCGCAGAACCTGTGCCGCAGCTCTGTTAATGTCCTCGGTGGTAACACCGGGAGCCACCACTTCAACGGCCGCCGCCAGCGCCCGGGCATTAATCTTGCCCGCTTCACGCATCAGTCCCAACTCGCGCTTGCTCTTAATGACAATACCTCGACGCCAGGTCATACCAACCTAACTTTCAGAGACAGCTTCCAGCAGCGCATCGGTGACCTGTTCAATCGGCTGCTCGCCATCCACCTCAACCAGCAGATTTCTTTTGCGGTAGTACTCGATCAGCGGCTTCGTCTGCTGCTGATAAACCCGGATCCGCTGCACCACCGTCTCGAGCCGATCGTCATCCCGCTGATACAGCTCAGAGCCATCGATATCACACACGCCCGGTTCCTTCGGCGGGTTGTGGCGCAGGTGGTAGATATGTCCTGCCGCCTTGCAGACCCGGCGCCCCGTCAAACGGTCGATCAACTCGTCCTCCGAGACGCTGATGTAATACACCGCCTTCAGCGAGGTGCTCATTTCCGTCAGGATCTCATCCAGCGCGTCAGCTTGCGCAGGCGTGCGGGGAAATCCATCCAGAATTGCGCCGTCCGAACAGCAGTCCTCGCGATGGACCCGCTCCCTGATCATGCCAATCGTCACATCATCCGGAACAAGTTCGCCCTGGTTGATGTAGCTCTGCGCCTGCCGACCGAGTTCGGTCTTCTCCTTCAGGTGCTCCCGGAACAGGTCCCCGCTGGAAACGTGGGGAATCCGCAGCGCTTCCGCCAGGCGGACGGCCTGGGTTCCCTTCCCCGCTCCAGGCGGGCCGAGCAAGACGATAAATGTTGGCACGATTCGCTCAGCGTACCAGAACCGCCTGATCGTACCCGCGCAGCTTGAGCTCGGCCTCGATCGAGCGGTACAGGTCGCGTACCACGCCGACGACAATCAGCAAACCGGACGATGAGACCAGCAGGAGACCCGTGTTCGACCCGCCGATCGGCCATATCAAGCCGACCAGGAAGGGCATGATCGCCACCAGGCCAAGGAACAACGCGCCGGGCAAGGTGATCCTGCGCAGCACGCGCGTCAGGTAGCGCTGGGTGGCTGCGCCCTTGGTCACGCCGGGGACCTGTGCGCCGGAGCGCTTCAGGTTCTCGCCGTAATTCTGCTGGGCGAAAAGCACGTCCGTGTAAAAGAAGGTGAAACCAACCACCATTAAAAAGAACAGCACCCAGTACGTATCGCTAAAACCACCGAATGTATTCGAGAAGAAGGTCGCAATCTTCGCAATGGTTGCGTTCGTCGAGCCGATGAAGAACTGCGCAATGACTGCAGGAAACGTCAGCAGCGATTGGCCGAAGATGATCGGGATCATGCCGGCCATGTTGACCATCAGCGGCAGCGTGCCCTTGACGGGCATCGACATGCGGTTGCCGACGCGCCGGCCGGGATACATCACCGGCACGTTCCTGCGCCCTTCCTGGACGTAGACGATCGCAAAGATGGTCAGCACCAGCAGGAAGATCAGGAAGACCAGCAGCGGGATCAAAGTGCCCTGCGTCTGGTTCGTCAGCAAGCGTCCCAGGTTGGAGGGAATGCGCGCCACGATGCCCGCGAAGATGATCAAGGAGAGGCCCTGGTTGCGAATACCATACTCTGAGATCAGCTCGCCGAGCCAGATGGCGAACATCGTGCCAGCCGTCATCGTCAGCAGCATCGTGAACGTGGAAATATTCAATCCCAGCGGGAAGTTCAAGATGCTCCCGGCCTGCTGGGTGGCATACTGCTGGAAGATGCGAATCTGTCCCACGGCCTGCAGCAGCGACATCGGGATGGCGAGGTAGTAGGTCCATTTCTCCATCCATTTGCGGCCTTCGCGTGGGTCTTCATCCATCCGGGCCTGGAGGGATGGTACGATCGGCACAAGCAGCTGCAGGATGATCTGGGCCGTGATGTAGGGATAGACGCCCATCGCCATCACGCCGAAATTTGAAACCGTTCCGCCCGAGAGCAGGTCCAGCAGTCCAATCAGCGTCTGGCCCTGGCCCGAGCCGCCCAGCACGCCGGCAATCGCGGCCCGGTTAACCCCCGGGACGGGGACGTGGGCCACCAACCGGTACAGGATCAGCAGCGCAATCGTGATCAGGATCCGGTTGCGGATATCGGATGATATGAACAGGAACCGCCAAGCCGAGCGTCTCATCTATCGCTCCTTCGCATCAAACGACCTCTATCCTTCCAGCAGTTCGACCCGGCCGCCTGCGGCTTCGATCTTGGCCCGGGCGGATTTCGTCACACGATGCACGCGAACGTTGAGGGCAACCTTGACCTCACCCGTGCCGAGCAGGACGATCGGTTCCGTCGCCTTGCGAACAATGCCGGCTTCCACCAGCGATTCGGGCGTGACATCGGCATTCGCCTTGAACCCCGATAGACGCTCCAGGTTGATCTCCGTCCAGTCCACGCGGTTGATGTTCGTGAAACCTCGTTTGAAGGGCAGCCGGCGGTAAAATGGCAGGTTGCCGCCCTGCCGGTAGAGGTTGCCGCCCGTGCCGGCGCGTGCGCCCTCACCCTTCGTGCCGCGGCCGGCCGTCTTGCCCTGGCCTGCGGAGATTCCACGACCAACGCGCTTGCGCGGCTTTTTGGATCCCGGTCGTGGTTTCAAATCATGCAGCTTCATCGTGTCTTACTCCTCAACCCGCACCAGATGGCTGACCTTATTGATCATGCCCCGAATCTCGGGCGCGTCGTTATGCTCGACCGTCTGGTGCAGACGGCGCAGCCCGAGCGCGCGCACGGTGCGCTTCTGGCGCTCGGAATACCCGATCGGGCTTTTGATCAGCGTGATGCGCAGACCTTTCCCTTTGGATGCTTTCTTAGCCATTTCGATCACGCTCCCAGAACGGCTCCAGCGCGCTGCTGTCCTTGCCGCGTCGAACCGCTTCATGCTTATAGGACTTCAGATCGCGCAATCCCTTCAAGGTCGCCCGGGCCACGTTCAGCACGTTCGCACTGCCGAGCGACTTGGTCAGGATGTCCCGAACTCCCGCCGCCTCGAGCACGGCGCGCACCGCGCCGCCGGCGATAACGCCTGTGCCGGGGGAAGCCGGCTTCAACAGCACTTCGGCGCCGCCGTGCTTGGAGATGATCTCATGCGGAATGGTGGTGCCGACCAGCTCGACCGGTTTCATGTCCTTCCGGGCCCGGTCAGCCGCCTTGCGGATCGCATCGGGGACGCCGCGCGCCTTGCCGACTCCGACACCGACGTTGCCGCGGTTGTCACCGACCACTACCGTCACGCGAAACGCGAACCGCCGGCCGCCTTTGACGACCTTCGCCACGCGGGAGATATCGATGACGCGTTCGTCAAGTTCCTCGCGTTCTTCTGCTCGATCACGAAAGTTTCTTCTCACAGTCGATCTCCCTTTCCTCAGAACTCCAGCCCGGCTTCACGCGCAGCTTCCGCCAGCGCGCGCACCCGGCCGTGAAATTGGTACCCGCCGCGATCGAAGACAACCTGCTTGATGCCTTTTTCCTTGGCTGCCTGGGCAATCGCCGTACCAACCAGCTTGGCTTGTTCGGTTTTATTCAGCCCTTTCAGGCTGGCCTTCAGGTCGTCCTGCAGGGTCGAAACAGCCACCAGCGTCGTGCCCGTACTGTCATCGATAACCTGCGCGTAGATCTGGTTCAGGCTGCGGAAGACATTCAGCCGTGGCCGTTCGGTCGTGCCAGCCACTTTCCGCCGCACCCGATGATGTCGGCGCAGGCGCTGCGTATTACGAGAATGATTTGCCATGGTTATGCCATCACCTTGCCGGCCTTGCCCGCCTTGCGGCGCACGTACTCGCCCTGGTAGCGGATGCCTTTGCCCTTATAGGGTTCCGGCGGGCGGATCTTGCGAATATCCGCCGCAATACGACCGACCTGTTCCTTGTCGATTCCCTTGATCGTGATCAGACGAGCACGGGTATCCACATCGAATTCAATATTCTTTTCAGGCTCGATGTGCACCGGGTGCGAAAAGCCGAGATGCAGGATCAGATCTGAACCTTCCATCTCGGGCCGGTACCCGACGCCCTCGATCTGCAGTACTTTCTGAAAGCCCTCGCTCACGCCCACAACCATGTTGTTGAGCAACGAGCGGGTAAGGCCGTGCAGCGCGCGTATCTGTGGCGCATCGGAGGGCCGCTCAACCGTGAGCACGCCCGCCTCCAGCTTCAAGGTCATCTCGGGACGTACGGTCCTCTTCAGCTCCCCTTTCGGACCTTTGACCGCGACGTCGCTGCCCTTGATATCAACCTGGACTCCGTCCGGGATGACAATCGGCATTCGCCCTATTCTTGACACTTCAACCTCCATCCACCTGCGCTTGCCTGGCGAGGGACGCTTCCGGGAAAGGAAGCTTCTTACCAGACCTCACACAGAACCTCGCCACCAATGCCCAGCTGGCGTGCACGCACACCGGTCATCACGCCCTTGGGGGTAGTCAGAATCGCCACACCCAGGCCGGACTGCACCCACGGAATGTCGCTCCGACCAACGTAGACCCGGCGTCCGGGTTTGCTGACACGCTTCAAGCCTGAAATGACCGGGCGCCGGTCGCGGCGCTCACCCACATACTTGAGCTTGATGCGGATCGTCCGATGCACCTTGCCGGGCTGCTGAGCTTCTTCGAAGCTGTCGATGAAGCCCTCCTCTTTGAGGATCTGGCAGATCGCCAGCTTGAGCTTCGAGCTCGGAATCGAGACGATCTGTTGGCCCGCCATCATTGCATTGCGGATCCGGGTTAAGAAATCGGAAATGGGATCAGAAACACTCATCACAACCTCTCCGGCGAGCCGCCTACCAGGATGATTTGACCAGCCCGGGGATCTTTCCATCAAGCGCCTGCTCACGCAGGCAGATCCGACAGAGCTGGAATCGCCGGTAGTATCCTCGGGGACGACCACAGATGCGGCAGCGGTTTCGAACCCTGACCTTGTACTTCCTGCGCGTTTCCCTGATCGGCATGCACGTCTTAGCCATAAACCTCGCCTTTCCCAAAGGGCATTCCCAGCAACTGCAGCAGCCGGCGCCCTTGTTCATCATCCGGCGCCGACGTGACGATGGTCACCTCGAAGCCGCGAATCTTCTCAATTTTGTCGTATTCGATTTCCGGAAACGTAAGCTGTTCCCGAATACCGAGCGTGTAGTTGCCGCGCCCATCGAAGCTGTTGGCCGGAACGCCGCGGAAATCACGCGTGCGCGGCAGGGCCACGTTAACCAGGCGATCATAGAAGGACCACATGCGCTCCCCGCGCAGGGTGACCTTCACACCGATCGCGCGGCCCTCGCGCAGCTTGAAGTTGGCGATGCTCTTGCGCGCCTTGGTGATCACGGGATGCTGACCGGTGATGACGGTCATGTCCTCCACAGCCGAATCGAGCGCCCTGGCATTATCGAGCGCTTCCCCCACGCCTACATTCACCACGATCTTCTTCAGGCGCGGCGCCTGCATCGGGTTTTCAATCCCCAACTCCGTCATCAGGGTCGGGAGAATTTCGTTCTGGTACTTTTCTTTCAAATGATGTGCCATTCCTTACCTGCTCCCGGGCGATTCACGCGTCGATCGCTGCATCGCAGTGCTTGCAGATTCGACGGCTCTCGCCATCCTCCCGCCGGACGCTCACGCGGGTGGGCTGATTGCATTTCGGGCAAACCAGCATCACGTTCGATACATGAATCGGCGCTTCAAACTGGATAATGCCTGGATTCATGGTCCGTCCACCGGCCTGAACTTGCCGCTGATGCTTCTTGCGCAGATTCACGCCCTGGACGACGACCTGTCCTTCGCGCGGCAGCACCCGGATCACTTCACCCTGCATGCCCTTATCGTGGCCGCTGATGATGCGCACCGTATCGCCGCGCTTGACTCGTAAATTTGTAACCACGGCCACCTCCTACAAGACCTCCGGCGCCAAGGAAACGATCTTGGTGAAGCCTTTTTCTCGCAGCTCGCGCGCCACCGGTCCGAAAATTCGCGTGCCCTTCGGGTTGCGTCCATCCGCATCGAGAATGACAGCAGCATTGTCATCAAAGCGGATGTATGACCCGTCGGGCCGGCGGTATTGCTTGCTGGTACGGACGATCACAGCCCGCACGACATCACTCTTGCTGACCGCGCCATGCGGCGCAGCCGATTTAACCGCCGCCACGACGATATCGCCGATGTATCCATAGCGGCGTTTCGATCCGCCCAGAATACGGATCACGAGCAGCTCGCGTCCACCGGTGTTATCGGCGACCTTGAGGCGGCTTTCCTGCTGGATCATTCCTCCGCCTCCACAGTGACCTCGTCGAGAGTCTTGACCTCGGCGGCTTGAATCTCGGCCTCGGTCTGGCGTTCGATGATTTCTTCGACGGCCCAGTGTTTTCGCTTCGAGATCGGGCGGCTTTCCACCAGTCGAACCTGATCGCCCAGGCGGCAGCCCAGCTCGTCATGTGCGAGATAACTCTTCTGGTCTCGCATCACCTTCCCATATAGGGGGTGACGAATCGAGCGGTCCACCTGCACGACGACCGTTTTTTCGCTGTTCGCGCGGGTAACCACACCGACCAGTCGACGGCGTTTATTGGTCATGATTCACTTCCTTCAGTTTCCGCAGCGAGCGTGCGTTCACGCAGAATCGTTGCCAGACGGGCGACGTCTCGCCGCGCAATATTCAGCTGCGAATGATCGGTGAGCTGACCGGTCGAGTACTGGAAGCGCAGCTTGAAATAGTTCTCGCGCGCTCCATCCAGCTCGGAGCGGATTTGATCGGTGGTCAGCTTATGAATATCGGCTGCCTTCATCATCTACTCTCCACCGGGTGAGTCTTTCGACAGGAACTTCGTCTTGATCGAAAGCTTGTGCGCTGCCAACCGCATCGCTTCCCGGGCAGCATCCTCGGAAAGACCCGAAAGTTCAAACATGATCCGTCCGGGGCGGACAACGGCAACCCAGTGGTCGACGGCGCCCTTGCCCTTGCCCATGCGCGTCTCGGCCGGCTTCTGCGTGACCGGTTTATCCGGAAAGATGCGAATCCAGACCTTGCCGTGCCGGCGCATGTAACGCACCAGCGCCCGGCGGGCCGCTTCGATCTGGCGAGCGGTTACCCAACCTGGTTCCAACGCCTGCAGACCGTATTCGCCGAAGGAAACCTCGGTCCCGCGGCTCTCCAGCCCTTTCATCCGGCCGCGCATCTGCTTGCGGTACTTGACTCGCTTTGGCATCAACATACGTACACCTCACACACCTGCATGGCGTCGCCAGCCTATTCGCTGACGTACACATCCATGGCTTCTTGCTCTTCTTCACCCTCGGGCAGGATAACGCCCTTATAAATCCAGACCTTGACGCCGATGCGGCCGAAGGTGGTCAGGGCCTCGGAGCGTGCGAAATCTATATCCGCCCGCAGCGTCTGGGCCGGTACGCGTCCTTCGCGCATCCATTCCCTGCGCGCCATCTCAACACCTGACAGCCGTCCGGAGCACATGACCTTGATGCCTTCCGCCCCCTGCCGCATGGCCTGGCCAATAGCTCGCTGCATCGCACGCCGGTGGCTGATACGGCGCTCAAGCTGGCTGGCGATGTTTTCCGCGACCAGTGTAGCGTCCAGGTCGGGCTCCTTGATCTCGGAGATATCGAGCTTCACCGTCGTACCGGTGAGCTCCTGCAGCTGCCGCCGCAGCTCCTTCACGTTCGCGCCCTTGCGGCCGATCACAATGCCCGGCTTGGATGTGTGAACTGTCACGTGCACGTTGTTCGGGAACCGCTCGATCTCGACCCGCGAGATGCCCGAGCGCGGCGTGGACGTGAGGATCAGCTCCCGAATGGCGCGGTCTTCATGCAGCTGTTCCGCGTAGGTATCCGGGCTGGCGAACCAGCGTGAATCCCAGGTCTTATTGACACCGAGACGAAATCCTTTCGGATGAACTTTCCGGCCCATGCTTTCTCCTTTCGGCCTGCTCAGCAGTGCTCCGGATGGCCGTCCTCACGTGGGAGGCCATCCACCGCTGGAATCAGTCTCCAGCGCTCTCCCGCTCCCGCAGGATCACGGTGATATGCGAATAACGGCGATCAAGCGGCTTGAAACGACCGCGTGCACCAAACCGGCGCCATTTACGCGTCGGCCCTTCGTCGGCATAGATCGAGTACACCACCAGATCGTCCCGACTCAAACCCAGATTCTCTTCCGCGTTGGCGACCGCCGAACGGATCAGCTTGTACACCGGCCTGGCGGCAGCCTTCGGAGTGAAGGTCAGCGTCTCCATCGCCCCGACGACATCCATTCCGCGCACCAGATCCAGCACCAGGCGCACCTTCTGTGGGGCCATGGGGATGTAGCGAGCGCTGGCGCGCACATCAAGCGTTTCCATCGTCTCACTCCCTCGCCCGCGTCGTGCGATCACGCCCGATATGGCCGCGGAAGGTGCGGGTAGGTGCAAACTCGCCCAGCTTATGCCCTACCATGTTCTCCGTGATATAGATCGGCACGTGACGCCGGCCGTCGTGCACCGCCACGGTGTGACCCACCATCTGGGGAAAAATCGTGCTGGCACGGCTCCAGGTACGGATGACTTTCTTCTCGCCTCGCTCGTTCATCTCCTCGATCTTCTTGAGAAGTTTCGGGCTGATGTACGGGCCTTTTTTCAATGATCGCGACATGTCCTCGCCTCCACGCTCCTAACGGTAAACTCGCTTATCGACGCCGCTTGGAGCGGTGACGGATGATGTACTTCTCCGTCTGCTTGTTCCGGCGGGTCTTCTTTCCCAGGGTCGGTTTACCCCACGGGCTCTTTGGACCGGGCAGGCCAATCGGCTGCCGGCCTTCACCCCCACCATGGGGGTGATCGCGCGGGGACATGGCCGAACCACGCACGGTCGGGCGAATGCCCTTGTGGCGCTTGCGACCCGCCTTGCCGAGCTTGATGTTGCTGTGATCGGGGTTGCCGACCTCGCCGACCGTGGCGTAACACGTCTGGCGGACGCGGCGCACCTCGCCGGAAGGCAAGCGAATGGCAGCATAGGCTCCTTCCTTGCCCAGCAGCTGCGCCGAGGTTCCAGCCGAGCGCACCAGCTGGCCGCCCTTGCCTTCCTTCAATTCGATATTGTGAACGGTCGTGCCCAGCGGAATACTCGCCAGCGGCAGGCAGTTGCCCGGCCGGATTTCCGCCTGCGGGCCGGCAACGACGCTGTCCCCGACCGTCAAACCCAGCGGAGCGATGATGTAGCGCTTCTCGCCGTCGACGTAGTGCAGCAGCGCCAGCCTTGCCGAGCGGTTCGGATCGTACTCGATGGCCGCTACGGTGGCCGGCACGCCATGCTTATCGCGCTTGAAGTCGACCACCCGGATGTGCCGGCGGTTTCCGCCGCCGCGGTGCCGGACGGTGACCCGGCCGTAGTTGTTGCGGCCGCCGCGCTTGTTTTTCGGGACCAGCAGGGAGCGTTCCGGCTTCGACCTGGTAATCTCCTCGAAGGTGTGGCCGCTCATTCCACGCCGGCCCGGCGATGTGGGCTTATATTTCTTTACCGGCATCACTGAACCCCTTCAAATACATCGATGCGATCACCCGGCTTGAGTGTGACAATGGCCTTCTTGTAGGCCGAGCGTCGAATCTGGCGCCGTCGATTGCGCAGGCTGCGGGCCACCTTCGGTGGGCGGATCATCACGTTCACCCGCAGCACCGTTACATCAAAAAGCGTTTCGACGGCTTCTTTGATCTGCTGTTTGGTCGCCTTGATATCGACCTCAAAAGCGTACTGATTCAGCTTCGAACTCTGGAAGCTGGATTTCTCGGTAATCAGTGGACGGCGCAGGATGTCATAAATGCTCGTCATGGCTGCCTCCTCACTTACCCAGGTAGGACTGGAGCACGTTCAGCGCGTCCAGCGGCATGACGACTCGTTCATAGCCGAGCACGTCACGCACATTGAGATAATTCGCCCGCAGTGTCTTGGCGGAAGGCAGGTTGCGCACCGAACGCTCGACGGTGTCGTTCGCATCGGGCAGCAGGATCAGCGCACTCGACGTCCCCACCAGGCTCTCAAGCACGGCAGCCATTTCAGCCGTGCGCGCGTCCGTTATCTGCAGCTTGTCCAGCACGACGATCGCCTGCTGCGCCGCCTTGACGGAAAGGGCGGAACGCAGCGCAGCCCGGCGCATCTTGCGCGGCATCTTCACACTGTAATCACGCGGGCGCGGGGTATGCACCTTGCCGCCGCCGACCCAGATCGGTGACCGGCGTGAACCTTGCCGGGCTCGCCCGGTACCCTTCTGACGCCAGGGCTTGCGGCCGCCGCCGCGCACCTCGCCGCGCGTCTTGGTCTTATGCGTCCCCAGGCGGGCATTCGCCATCTGGCGAACGAGGGCCTGGTGCATGAGATCTTCCAGAATCGGCGCTTCGAAGATCTGCGCAGGCAGGTCCGTCGAGTCGACCTTCTCACCTTTGATGTTGATCACGTCTACTTTCATCGCTCGCACACTCCGAAACGCGCCTACTGCTTGCGGGCTTCCCGGATCAGGACAACCTTGCCCCGAGCGCCGGGTACGCTGCCGCGCACTGCCAGGATATTCCGTTCTGCATCGACAAGCTCCACACGCAGGTTCTGCGCGGTCACGCGGACAGAGCCCATGTGACCCGGCCCACGCGAGCCCTTGAAGACACGCCCCGGGGTCGAGGTCGAGCTGCGTGAACCCGGTGCGCGCTCACGGTCCGACTGACCGTGGGTCTTCGGCTGCCGATTGAAACCGTAGCGCTTGACACCACCGGCGAAGCCCTTGCCCTTGCTCTCGCCGACGATATCGACATGATCGCCGACGACAAATACATCCACCGTGACCCTGTCACCTTCCTTGATGTCCCCGTTGTCTTTCACGCGGAACTCTCGCAGGTAACGCAGTGGAGGCAGCTCATTGCGCTGGAGATGTCCAAGCTGCCCGCCGGTGAGCCGCTTCGGTTTGGCCTCGCCAAAACCGAGCTGGATGGCGCTGTATTGATCACGCCCCTGTCGGCGTATTTGTGTGACATAACACGGCCCAGCTTCAATCAACGTAACCGGAATCAAATTCCCGGATTCGTCGAACAACTGGGTCATGCCGACTTTCTTGCCAATGAGCCCTTTCATACCTTGTTCTCCTGCGTTCAGATTTGACGGGACTGTCAGCCAGGGCTTTGGCTGCATCATCCCCGATCACCGGGCAGTTCGCTGAAGGCGGCGGAGCGCTGTGTTTTGGGTCCGCGAGCCCGACCGGCGCTTACCCGGCCACAGCTCCTGCCCGTTTTCAACGGCCAGGAGCCGACCGTACGTTGTTAAATCTTGATCTCAATATCCACGCCAGCCGGCAGATTGAGCCGCATCAGCGTGTCGATGGTTTTCGTATCCGGATCTACCACGTCGATGAGCCGCTTATGCGTTCGTATCTCGAAATGCTCATGCGAGTCCTTGTCGATGAAGGTCGAGCGCCGAACGGTGAACCGCTCGATTTTCGTCGGCAGTGGAACGGGCCCAACGACCTTCGCGCCCGTTCGCTCAGCGGTTTCAACGATCCGCTGAGCGGATTGATCGAGCACACGATGGTCATATGCCTTGAGCCGGATGCGGATCTTCTGCTTGGCCATAGTCCACCTATTCCAGGATTTCGGTGATCACACCCGCGCCGACCGTCAGGCCGCCTTCGCGAATGGCGAATTTCGAGCCCTTCTCCAGCGCTACCGGCGTGATCAGCTCCACCTTCAAATTCACACTGTCCCCGGGCATCACCATCTCCACCCCCTCCGGCAGCTCGATCGTGCCCGTCACGTCCAGCGTGCGCACGTAGAACTGCGGCCGGTACCCCGTGAAGAATGCCTTGTGCCGCCCGCCTTCTTCCTTCGTCAGCACGTACACTTCGCTCATGAACTTCGTGTGCGGCGTGATCGAGCCCGGCGCCGCAATCACCATCCCGCGCTCCACCTCGTCTCGATCAATCCCCCGCAGCAGCAGCCCCAGGTTGTCCCCCGCCTGCCCCTCGTCCAGCGTCTTGTGGAACATCTCCACCCCGGTCACTACCGTGCTCACCGTCTTGTCCCGCAGCCCCACGATGTCCACGGTCTCCCCCGTCTTCACCTTCCCACGGTCCACCCGGCCCGTCACCACCGTCCCGCGTCCCTTGATCGAGAAAACATCCTCAACCGACATCATGAACGGCTTGTCCAGCTCGCGCACCGGCTCCGGGATGTACTCGTCCACCACCCGCAGCAGTTCCTTGATCGAAGCATACTCCGGCGCATCCGGATCCGTGCTCTCACTCTGCAGCGCCTGCAGCGCACTCCCCCGCACGATCGGCGTCTCGTCCCCCGGAAATTCGTACTCGTTCAACAGCTCCCGCAGCTCCAGCTCCACCAGCTCCAGAAGCTCCGGGTCGTCCATCATGTCCACTTTGTTCAAATACACCACGATCGACGGCACTTCCACCTGCCGCGCCAGCAGCACGTGCTCGCGCGTCTGCGGCATCGGCCCGTCCGGCGCCGCCACCACCAGGATCGCCCCGTCCACCTGCGCCGCACCCGTGATCATGTTCTTGATGTAGTCGCGGTGACCCGGCATGTCCACGTGCGCATAGTGCCGCTTCTCCGTCTCGTACTCCACGTGCG
>JBJYWH010000066.1:0-2680 GCA_046259355.1 Anaerolineales bacterium | reverse complement strand
CTCTCAGCCCTCCTTCCCCGCAAGCGGAATCAAGGTTACGGTGTGCTTGAGAAAATCGGCTTCAACCAGCCTCCCCTGCACAGGGATGGGATCTTCGAAGAAGCGCGTCAGCCAGATGCGCTCACCTTCAACCCGCAGCTGGATCACGTCCTGCATGATGACATCCTCGTGACCGTCGCGTCGCATGACCACTTTGGCCTGGCACATTCGGCTGATTTCCTCCTTCCGAGATCCGAGTCGCGGACCGGCGTCACCGGATCGGACAGGTTCAACGCAGCGAAACCCATCGTGCGACCGAATCGCGAGAGATGCTAGTGAGCCTTTCCGTGGTGCTCCAGGCTCTCGCGGCATGGTTCGGCCAGTGTCATTCCACCGCCCAGGAATTGGTTCAATGCATCCATGACATTTCCGGTTGCGCCGGTGGCCGGCTTGATCCCATACTGGGAGAAGAAGTCGATCGCCCGCCGACCCATCCCGCCGCTGAGCATGACATCGGCGCCCTGGTCGTGAATAAATCCGGGTACCATGCCGGGTTCGTGACCGGCGAAGAATGGATTCTGAACAACTTTGACCTCCTTCACCTCCGTTCCATCCACATCCGCGATCACGAAGTAAGGACAGCGGCCAAAGTGATGACTGACCATGCTTTCCAATCCCTGATCACTCTCTGCTGAAACTGCGATGCGCATTGTGCCTCCTTGATGTTAGGGTAGTTTCAATTCTTCACTGCCCCTCGAATGGGCAGCTGAAGTGGGTCATCCGTGCTTTCATTTCCGTTCCAGACAGGTTCCAGCCTTGACCACATTTTCCGAATGGCGAGACTGGCTTCGGCGTCCGCCGCGAACGCGGTGACGGGCTGACCATGGACCATGGCGTCGGTCACGGAAATGTCGAATGGAATGCGGGCGATGATCTCGATCTGCCGCCGGCGGCAGGCCGACTCGATCTGGGCTGCCCCTTCCGGAAGCAGATCAACCTTGTTGATGCAAACCAGCGTCGGCAGCCCAAAGTGATTGGTCGTCTCCAGGATGCGCTCCAGGTCATGGATTCCACCCACCGTAGGCTCGGTCACAATCAGCGCCAGGTCGGCACCCGAGACGGAAGAAATCACGGGGCATGCGATCCCAGGGGGACCATCGACCAGAATCCGGGCATACCCGCCTTCCGAAGCCTCCCGTAAAGCCTGCTTCTTGATGAGGCTGACCAGCTTGCCTGAATTTTCCTGCCCGGGTTTGAGCGAAGCATGGTAGAGAGGCCCGAAACGGCTTGTCGACCGGAACCAGATGCCCGCAAGCTGGTCCACCATGGCGATAGCCTCTTCGGGGCAGACAAAGCTGCATGCTGCACACCCTTCACAGGCCAATGGATCGACCTGCAGATCGCCATCGAGCTCACGAATGGCATCAAAGCGACAGGCCGTGATGCAATCTCCACAGCGGCTGCAGGACGTGGTATCAATCGCTGCCGCCTTCCCCGACCAGAACTCATGCTGCTCCAGAGTTTGCGGCGTGAGCACCAACTCCAGGTTGGCGGCATCGACATCGGCATCAGCCATGACGAGCGGTTTTCGAGAGGACTCAACGGCCATGTGGGCCAGTGCGGCTGTCACACTGGTTTTGCCGGTTCCACCCTTCCCGCTCAATACAATCAGCTGCCTCATTATTCTTGTTCCGGGCTGCGCGCGTGCAATGGGTTCCGAAATGGCACTGGTTCTGGATCCGTGAAATCGGAATCCATCCTGTGGAGGATCGATTCCAGGAGCTCGCAAAATGACAGTCGGTACTCCGGAAAGGCCTCGATGAGCGGCTGACCTCGAGCCAGTGCCTCGCCAATCTGCCGGCTCAGTGGAATACGCATCATGACCGGAATCCGCTGATCACGACACACAGCCTCAACCCCCGAATCACCCACGCCGCTCCGGTTGATGATCACGCC
This sequence comes from Anaerolineales bacterium, assembly GCA_046259355.1. Taxonomy (GTDB): domain Bacteria; phylum Chloroflexota; class Anaerolineae; order Anaerolineales; family E44-bin32; genus E44-bin32. The sequence continues at coordinate 745 of JBJYWH010000066.1, read as the reverse complement.
CGTGGGAAGGGCCAGGGACTGCGCAACCTCCAATGCCAGTTTGAGATCATGCAGCCCGAAGGGGGTCGGCTCAGTGACGAGCAGGACGAAATCCGCCCCGCGCAGGGTTTCAACGACCGGGCAGGAAGTGCCGGGTGGCGAATCCCGAATGACGAGCTGGTCACGGCCCTCGACCGGCCATTTCTTCAAAGCCCGAATGACGGGAACCGGCATGGCCTCGCCGATATCGAGTATGCCGCGTCGGAACGACAATCCCCCTGGGGTGATCCCGGCCTGCAAACGGCCAATATGGCGATCCACTTCATCGATGGCATGCTCCGGGCACTGCCGGCTGCAGCTACCGCATCCGTGACAGAGTTCAGGAAAAATTTGCACTCTCCCGCCCAGGACCAGGATCGCGCTGTACTGGCAAACCTGTGCGCAGATACCGCATCCTGAACAGCGATCTTCCTCCACCTGCGGGACCGGAAGGGTCACCTGGCGCTCATCATCAAGCGACGGGTGGAGAAAAAGGTGGGCGTTCGGGGCTTCGACGTCGCAATCGACGTACGCCAGCGATCGCCCCTGCTCCACACCAACGGTGGCCAGGTTCGTGGCAATCGTGGTCTTCCCCGTGCCGCCCTTGCCACTGGCGATGGCAACTCTCATGCCCACACTCATCGTCCGCCGCCGCGACCACGGCCACCGCCCATGCCACGTCCACCGCCGCCGCCGCGCCCGCGGCCCATCCCACGGCCCTGGCCGC
>JBJYWH010000065.1:0-3427 GCA_046259355.1 Anaerolineales bacterium | reverse complement strand
GGGCGAACCTGGAGAAACCGAAACGGAAGATGCCGTAAGCCAGCAGCAGGCCGCTTGCGATCAGTGGGAGCCTCCAGCTGGGGGTAACGCTTCTCAGAAAACGCGCAGCGAAGAGCCCCAGCATGATCCCGACGCCGGACCACATCAACCCGGCCAGGAGATTCAACCAGTTCTTGTTGACCCCGGGTTTCAATCTCTGCAGTGCCCCCATCGCGCTCCTAGTCCCACGCAAAACCTGCCACGAATGCAGCCGTCATGAGCAGCAAAAGACCCGGCAGGACCTTGAGGATCAGCGTCCTTGAGAGGATAGGTCGGCCAGCTTTCAGGAAGGATAACAGCAGGCCGCCCAGGCCGATCAGGGCGCCGCCCACCCCAATGAGGGCAAATCCAGGCTGAGCCTTGCCGGTCACGGCGAAGACGACCGGCAGGAAGGTGATCATGATACCGGCAATCCCATGGACCAGCACCAGGACGTACAAAGGAATCCTTCCCGGAACCGGAATGGATCGCGTCCCGATGACGGCGGCCAATCCTGCAATGGCAAAGACCAGATAGAGGCTCCGGACCGGTTCGAGGTGCTCCCAGACCAATCCGAAAGACAGGCTGAGGGGTATCACTGTGGAAACGATCACCACGATCGGGCTGTCCAGCACCTCGAAGCCCATTATGATGAGCAGCAAGGCGGCTACCAGCAGCACGCCAAAGGCGATCGTGTACGCAAAGATCGGCAGGGCTTCCAGGCCATCGATACCCACCGAGACTTGATATGCAGCCAGCAGACTTGTAAGCAATAGCAGCAGCCGGTCGAGACCGGACATCTTCATGCTATAGAACCTCGATGACCACCAGGATCATGGCAGCCAGCATGTAGATCGAGGCGTATTTGAACAGGCTGAAATTGACCCGTTCCGATGGGCGAAAGGTGGTGGCGAAAGCCAGCACGAGCAGGCCGGCCGAGAGCACGGCCAGCAGACGCAGGAACCCCCAGGCCATGCCGATGCCGATGGCAGCCGCTACCATCGCGATGGCAGCCAGTACGCTCGACACGGCGATCGTTCCTCGCGTGAAGGGGAACCCATAGGTGGAGGGGAAGGTCGGCACCCCGGCAGAGCGGTAGTCGTCGTGGAACTTCATGCTGAAGGTCAGGGTATGGGTTGGGATCCAGAAGAGCACGCCCAATGCCAGGGCGAGACCGACAAAATCGAAGCCGCCCACACCCAGCACGCGGCCGGCCAGGACCGGCATGGCGCCCGAGATGCCACCCCACAGGATGCCCCAGCAGGTGCGGCGTTTGAGCCACATACTGTAGACGACCACATCGAAGAGCAATCCGGCGAAGACCACCATGCCGTAAAGCGCGTCGATGGATACCGCCCAGCCCAGGCCGAAGACCGAAAGCACCAGGCCCAGGCGCAGGGCTTCGCCCGGGGCGACAGAGCCTGAGGAGGTCGGGCGTTTCCAGGTGCGGCTCATTTTCGCATCGATGTCTCGATCCCACCACATGTTGAGCACAGTGCTGCCGCTGATCGCCAGGAACAGGCTTCCGGCCAGCCCGGTGAGCGTGCCGAGGTTGTAGACCGGGCAGCGGGCGCTCATGTAGCCGGCCAGACCGGTTGCCAGCAGCAGCCCGGTTTGCAGGGCTTTGATCAGCGGCCAGTAACGCCGGAATCTGGTTTTGAGATTTTGGATCGGTGAAAGTGTCAACACCGGGGTGGGCATGGTTGGCTCCTGTTCGACGCCATAGTCTTTGTCGAGCGTTGGTCGCTTCCGGCTTTTACACGGAAGACCTCGTTATTTTACCGCACACAGCGGAATCCGACACCCGGGCTGACGTATGTCGGGGTGGCATTGTTACGTACCCAGGTACGCAGGTCCATCTCATAGGTGTCCTTGGAGCCGCCGCGCATGTAGCGATAATGCTGGTCCTGGTACACATCCCCGGCCCATTGCCAGACGTTGCCGGCCATGTCGTACAGCCCGTATGGGGAGGCGGAATCAAGTGTCTGGTAGTCGCCGTATTTTCGGCCGTTATAGAAGCCGACCGGGGAGGTGCGCGAACCGAACGAGCGCATGTCCTCGAAGGGGTCACGGCTGGCGTAGAAATTGGCGTTCTCGAGGGCGATCTCGTCCCCCCAGGGGAAGGGACGCGCGTCAGTGCCGCGCGCGGCTTTCTCCCATTCCACTTCTGTCGGCAGGCGGTAGTCATAGTACTGACAGTAACCGCGCGCTCCGAACCACGAGACCATCGTCATGGGGTGGTTCTCATAGCCGGATTGGGGAGCGAAAGTGGAACCATCGAATGCCACGCGCTGCGAGGGATCGTCCAGGGGCAGGTAGGGCCAGTCGCCGGCTGCGATCTCTTCCTCGTGCTTGAAACCGCGGAAGGCATCACCGGGATAGAAACCGACCACCTCGTGGTCGCTGATCTTCACGGACCCGTCTTCAAGCGCAGCGTTCAAGAAATCTGCGTACTGCCTGACGGTCACGTCCGTAACCATGATCTCAAAAGCCTGGGTGCTTTCCACGTCCTCGTGCTGGCCGGAGAGGAACTCTCCTGCCGGGACCTGGGCCCAGGAATCCGGATCGATGCCGGTGTCAAAGGCAGGCATGGAGGCGTTCAGGTCGACAGGGGTGCAGCAGGCCAGGAAGATCAACGTCATCGCAAAGCCGAGAACCCGGCATTGAAACCTGCTTGTGGTATGCAACCCTCTTGTCAACGGGAGATTGCTTCGTCGCTGTTGCGCGGCTCCTCGCAATGACATATTGTGAATGAGGCGCTTCATTTGACCACCTCCTGCGCGAGCTCGTGGTCGACTTCTTCGGTCCAGCGCCCCTGCGGTTTGAACAGATCGACCAACCGCCAGACCATCAAGACGGCGAGCAGCACCAACAGCAGACCGAGGCCGAAATCGATGGCGACCATGAGCGCGTTGACCAGGGGTTGTTGTTCGGCTTCGCTGATGAACAGGCGTTTCATCTCGAAGACCGTGACCGCGCCGAAGGCGATATCCGAGAACACGATGATGCCCCAGCCGTACCACTGGCGGAGTTTGCCTTTGAGACCGATCATATCGCCGTAGTAGAGCAGGATGATGGTGGCAACGATGGCGGAGAGCACGTGCCAGTGACCGGTCAGTTCGATGCGCTCCTCGCGCGCCGGCCAGAGGCGGAAGATTTCGTCGAGGCGGACAGCCATAAGGATGCCCAGCCCGCTGGTGGTGAAGTTCATGAAGAGCATCTGCCAGAGCGGCCCGAAGCGCAGCGGATCGCGGATGAGCGCGCTGATCTTCTGGCCGAAGGTGGGTCGCTTGATGCCGGCGGTTCCTTCGCGAATGAGCTGCCCCCATTCCCAGATCAGCAGCAGCAGCGCCGCCAGCATGGACGGCGTGGCGCCAACGTAGATGATCATGTGGGCAATCGGTTCCAA
>JBJYWH010000064.1:0-21502 GCA_046259355.1 Anaerolineales bacterium | reverse complement strand
TTCGCACGCCGGGTTCGACCTGGCCGCCCTCCCGCGCGACTCGATTCTTCATCGCTGCCAGCGTATGAAACATCTGGATAATCGGAATACGCCAGATCTCCCGCAGCTGGAGCGCAGCCAGTCCGGAGAGCCAGTAGTGTGCATGCAGAATGTCATAACGCTCGCCCTTTGATTCAGCAAAAGCTTCAACCCCGGAGACAAACTCGGGAAGCTTTCCGACCAGCTCCTCTTTCGCCATGGGAACTTCCGGCCCGGCCGGAATGTGAACAATCCGGTTGCCATATCCCAGGTCATGCAGGACATGCGGAACATGCTCATCCTGGGAACGTGTGAAAACGTCGACCCCGACGCCGCGCCGACCCAGCTCGCGAGTAAGGTCGCGTACGTAAACGTTCATCCCACCGGTGTCTTTGCCACCGAGCGTCGCAAGCGGACAGGTGTGGAATGAGATCATCGCGATGCGCATGACTTGATTATCCTTCAGCCCAATCGTATTGCCAAGCACATCCGACGGCTGGTATAATCGCAGCCCTCAGGCCAGCGTAGCTCAGCCGGCAGAGCAATCGCTTCGTAAGCGATGGGTCGAGGGTTCGATTCCCTCCGCTGGCTCTCCATACCCCTGAAAAGCGAACCCGGTACGGGCTCGTTTTTTTTAATCAACATCGGGCTATCTCTTTTGGGGGCTGGTTTCCCTGCCGGCATGGCATGCGTATAATGAACCCATGGTTGACAGCAAGCAGGACTCGATCCTCATCGGTATTGCCGGCGGAACGGGCTCAGGTAAGACGACGGTCGCAAATGTTGTTCTCCAGCGCGTCGGCACCAGCAGCATCGCCTTCGTGCCCCATGACGCCTACTACAAGGATCTTCGAAACCTTCCCAAGGCCCAGCGGGAACAGGTTAATTTCGACCATCCGGCTTCGCTCGACACCGAATTGATGATCGAGCACCTGCATGCTTTGAAGCGCAGGGAAGCCGTCGAGATCCCCATCTACGATTTCACCACGCATTCCCGCACGAAAAATACGACTCATGTTGACCCTCAACCCGTGATCCTGGTGGAGGGAATCCTGATCTTCGCCGATCCGGTGCTGCGCGACCTCTTCGATGTAAAAATCTTCGTAGACACGCCCCCGGATATCCGCTTCATCCGCCGCCTCGAACGCGATATCCATGAGCGCGGCCGGACCGTCGAATCGGTTATTCATCAGTATCAGAACACCGTTCGCCCGATGCATCTGGAATTTGTTGAACCCTCCAAACAACACGCCGATGTGATCATTCCGGAAGGGGGATTGAATACGGTGGCCATGGACATGGTTGTCGCCCGAATTGAGGCACTGCTCCTGCATGCCTGAATCAGCACCAATCACTCTTGCATCCAGTAAAGGAGAATCGTGATGTCGAAATCCTACAGCTCGCCCCCCGCCATGGGGATCGACCCCACCAAGGCGTACTTTGCGCACATCAAGACCGATATCGGTGAGATGGTCGTCGAGCTGCACCCAGCAGAAGCGCCTCGAACCGTTAACAACTTCGTATTCCTCTCCCGGGATGGTTTCTATGACGGCGTGATTTTCCATCGGGTCATCGAGAACTTCATGGCCCAGGGCGGCGATCCTACCGGAACCGGAACCGGCGGCCCCGGGTACAAGTTCGAAGACGAGTTCCATCCTTCGCTCCGGCACGACGGGCCCGGTGTGCTCTCGATGGCAAACGCCGGACCGAACACGAACGGTTCGCAATTCTTCATCACGCACATCGCAACACCATGGCTTGACGACAAGCATTCCGTCTTCGGCCACGTCACAGAGGGTATGGATGTGTTGATGGCGATTCCGCCCCGTGATCCCAACAACCGCAGCGCCCCGGCCGTGACGATTGAAACGATTGACATCGAAGAGCGATGAGCGAACGCTCCTGGCTGTCGGGCTGGAAACTCACCCTGGCCCGCATCCTGGCGCTGGCAGCCGTTATCGGCATTACGATCCTGGTTTTCTCCCTGCGCAACCAGGCGGCAAAGCTCCAGGGATATGGCTATCCGGGCATCTTCCTGCTATCGCTGCTCGCGAATTCAACCGTCATCCTGCCTGCGCCTGGCATCGCGCTGACATTCGCTTTCGGAGCTGTTTTCAACCCCATCCTGGTTGCTCTTTTTGCAGGCGCAGGCGCAGCCCTGGGCGAGCTTACGGGCTACCTTACCGGCTTCAGCGGGCAAGGCATCATTGAGGAAAGCCGGATCTACCTGCAGTTGAGAAAGTGGACCGAACGCTACGGCGGCTGGGCCATTCTCGTCCTGGCGTTCATTCCCAACCCGTTCTTCGACATCGCCGGTGCGGCTGCTGGCGCATTGAAGATGCCCGTACCGAAGTTCCTCCTGTGGACGCTCGGGGGAAAGATCCTGAAGATGCTGGTGATCGCCTACGCCGGGGCGGCCTCGCTCGATTGGCTCTTGAACCTCTTTCCGAGCGTGCATTGAATCCTTCTCGCGTGCAAAGCACACTCAAGTATCAAATTGCTCTCTTCGAAGGGTGAAGTGCTCCAGGGCAGCCCGATCAACCTCCACGCCAAGTCCCGGTCCTTTGGGTACGTCGATCGTGCTGTCCGCGTTAAGCGTGAAGAGAGGAAGGGCGATATCCTGCTCAAAGTAGCGGTCGCTGGCCGAGATGTCGCTCGGCATGGTAAAGCCGGGAAGTGAAGCCACGGCCAGATTGGATGCCCGCCCGATACCGGTTTCGAGCATCCCCCCGCACCAGACCGGTACGCCCGATTCGAGGCAGAGATCGTGGATGGCAACTGCTTCGGATAATCCGCCTACCCGACCCGGCTTGATGTTGATCACCCGGCAAGCATCGATCTCGAGCGCCTGGCGCGCATGCCGGCGGTTGCCGATACTTTCATCCAGGCAAACCGGCGTTTGGATCATGGCTTGAAAACGGGCGTGATCCAGCAGGTCATCTTCCGCAAAGGGCTGCTCGATCAGCTGCAGATCGAATGCATCCAGCCCCGACAGCCGATCCATATCGCCGACCTCGTAGGCCGCGTTCGCATCCACCTGCAGCAGGATTCCCGGAAAGGCCTCCCGGACAGCATTCACCACCTTCAGATCGTGCCCGGGAGCGATCTTGATTTTGATTCTCCCGTAACCTGCTTCGAGATATTCCCGGACACGCTCGATCATCTCGGTCGCCGTCGGCTGTATTCCGACCGAGACGCCGACCGGAATTGACTTTTTCACGCCGCCAAGCAGCGCCTGGAGGGGCTGATCCCTTCGCTTTCCGTCCAGGTCCCAGATCGCCATTTCAAGGCCGGCCCGAGCAAGCGGATGCCCTTTGTATTCACCCAGAATCTCATGCAGATCCCCCGCGGATTGGAGACCGGCTTTCAGGATCTTTGGAATAAAAAACGTTCCCAGAATGTGCCAGGCTGTACCAACGGTCTCATAGGAATAGCCCGGGAATTCTCCTGCGACGCATTCGCCCCACCCTTCCAGCCCCTCGCCGCGGATCAGGATGATGATGCAGTCCCGGTCATGCTCGACGCCGAAAGAGGTGCGGAATGGAGACTTGAGCCTCATTCGCACGTGACGCAGTTCGATAGCCTCGATCCGAATTTCATCCAAGCGTTGACTCTCCATAAGCGAGCAGATAGTAGGAGCGAGGGTACGTTTCCCCGCTCAAATAGACGAAGTCTGTAACCAGATAACCGTGCTTGAACATGTGGGTGAAGATATCACGGGTATGCTCCCGCCAGGCCTGCGCCAGTGCCGGGTCTGCTTTACGGATGGCCTGGATATCGGCCGGAATCTCGACCAATGCCAGCGTTCCCTCTGGATATTCAACATCCTGTGATGGATAGATAAAACCCTGCTGGTTCAGGCTGCAGGCATTGACCTTTTCAGCCCCTGCACTGAGGAAGTGGGCCAGGTCGAGCGGTTTGCGGGCTCCGGCCAGGCGCGAGGTAACACGCCGCGATGTGATCCACCAGTCGACCACGAAGCGATCGGAGGACTGGCCGACGTTCAGCGCATCCCGCATCTCACCATAGGCATCCTGCACGTAGCGGCTGCACACCGCCCCAAGCTGGCGGATATTCAGCTGCGCGTTCAGGCTCAGGAGCGGATCGTAGGTCCAGGTGATGAGCCGCACACCTTGGGCCTGCACCGCCTGGCGTTGGGCGACTTTGAGCAGGTAGCCAATGCCGCGGCTTCGGTATTCCGGCAGAACACCCAGGATATGCGAGTAGTGCTCCAGGCGGGCCATCGCAACCCGATCGGGGCTTTCAGTGTCAGCACCAAGAAAACCGACCACCAGGCCAACCAGCTCCTTTCCATCGAAAGCACCGATCACCACCCCGCCGTGATGGCTGACGGCGAGCAGCAGGTGCACTGGCAGGATGTCCGTCTCGCCTTCTCCCCAGACCAGGCGCTGCAGTTCTTCCGCTTGAAGCATTTCCTCCGGTGATTCGAGTGCACGAATGACAATCGGATTCTCCATCGATTCAACCCCGCTCATATCGCAGTTGGTCGCGCAGCAATTCCCACCCCCAGTTCTTGCCCCGCAGATAACCAATATGGTCCTCGAAGCGACGAGGAGCCAGGCCGAAGATTTCTGGCAGTGTGTTCAGATCGGTCGTCCGGTTTACCGCCAGGTAATCGATCCAGTGCCTGGAAATAAAGGGTGGTTTGATCAAACGAGAAAGCGTACGGGCGAAAAAACGCAGAAGCGGCTGCCGGACGGGGAGCGGAATCCGCATCATGCTGGCTTCTTTTAAAACCAGATCGACGATGTGGCGGAAGGGGAGATATTCCGGTCCCCCGATCTCATAGGTTCCCTGGAATCGTTCCACGTCGCCGAGCACCCACTGGATGCAGGTCGCCAGATCATCAACCCACAGCGGCTGAAGCACGGTTGATCCATCCCCCGGAATGGGGAACAGCAAAGGAGCGGCGGCTGCCAGGCGGGCAATACCGGTTGTAAATGAGTCTCCCTCCCCATAAACGATTGCCGCCCTCAAGATCGTGGTTGGTACGCCAAGGGCACGAAACGGGTCTTCTGCCAGGGCTTTCGAGCGCAGCAGTGGATAGGCCGAAGCCCGGTCCGCGCCGAGCAAACTCAGGGTAACTACCTGCCGTACGCCGGCGTCGGCGGCCGCGGCAGCCAGATTCTCGGCGGCCGGCACCTCATAGGCCGCGGGGTCGGCTTGATCCAACTCGAGCCAATTTCCGGCCAGATGGATGATGGTGTCGACACCGACCATCGCCGCCCTTACTCCCCGTGTGTCGCTCAGCGCGGCGAGTGCCACATCGAGCTCAACCCCGTAGGGAAGCCTCGGCGATCGCCGCGCCGGTTGGATGAGCGCCCGAATCGATGGACGAACCGTCGCCAGTTTACGCAGCACGGCCCGTCCGATGAAATTTGTGCCGCCGGTAACAAGCACCATTGATAATTCGATCCTGACCGCTCAAGAAAGCGGTATGATAGTCTTTCGTTCCGGTCGCCTGGATTCGATTTTAGCACAGGGCCCTGGGGCGCTGGCGTACCCTTGCAAACGAAAGGGTGTTATAGCCCCGCGAGGGAAAGACCGACAGCTTCGCCATCGTGAGGAGGTAGGAGTGGAAAGACGTGTTGTTGTAACGGGGCTTGGGTGCATCAGCCCGCTTGGAAGTGACGTCGATTCCACCTGGAATGGACTCGTCCATGGGGAATCGGGGGTCGGCCCGATCCGTCATTTCGACGCCTCAGATTTCAAGACCCAGTTCGCAGCGGAGGTGAAAGCCTTCGATCCCGACGCTGCGCTGGGACGCAGACTGTCGCGTAGGACAGACCGTTTTACCCAGTTTGCACTCGAGGCAACCCGCCAGGCATTGGCTGATTCCGGTCTCGTTGTGAATGAGAGCAACCGCGATCGGATCGGTGCGGTTTTTGGCAGCGGGATTGGTGGAATCGGAACACTCTTCGCCGAAACCACCGCTTATGTCGATCGCGGCCCGCGCTGGGTCAGCCCGCATATGGTCCCGATGATGCTGCCCGATACAGCCCCCGGGTACGTCGCCATTGAGTTCGGATTACGCGGACCGAACATGACCATCGTCACGGCCTGCGCGTCCAGTGCCAACGCGATCGGTGAGGCGGCAGCCATGATACGGCGTGGAGCGGCCGATGCCATCGTCGCAGGTGGCGCCGAAGCTGCCATCGTCCCGATCGCTGTGGCCGGTTTCAACGTCATGGGCGCCATATCGACCCGCAACGACGATCCTCGGGCTGCCTCGCGGCCTTTTGACCGGGATCGGGATGGCTTCGTGATCGGCGAAGGCGCGGCCGTTCTCATTTTGGAAGCATTCGAGACCGCTCAGCAGCGCGGTGCTTCGATCCTGGCAGAAGTCCTCGGCTACAGCGCCACGAATGATGCCTACCACATCTCGGCGCCCGCCGAGAACGGAGCCGGTGCTGTTTTGTGCATGCGGAATGCGCTCAAGGATGCCCGCCTCAAACCGGATCAGATCGGCTATATCAATGCACACGGCACCAGCACCCCTTTGAACGATGCCAGCGAAACGGCGGCAATCAAAACCGTTTTTGAGGAAAAGGCTTATTCGATCCCGGTCTCCTCTACCAAGTCGATGACCGGGCATCTGCTTGGAGCCGCGGGAGCCCTCGAATCGATCATCTGCATCAAGGCCATACTCGATGGCATCCTGCCGCCCACGATCAACTACACCACGCCCGACCCGGATTGCGACCTTGACTACGTGCCAAACCAGGCCCGCAAGATGAAGGTTCAGTACAGTATGACAAACTCATTTGGCTTTGGAGGCCACAACGCCTGCTTGATCTTCGCAGGAATCTGAAAGCGCAGGGAATTCGATGAGCAGGTTTGCCCACATCACAGGCTGGGGCACGGCAACTCCCAAGCGGGTCCTCACCAATGAAGAGCTCGCGCAACTTGTCGATACGAGCGACGAATGGATCGTCAGCAGAACCGGGATCCATGCCCGCTATATCGCCGATCAGGATGAAACCACGGCCTCCCTTGCGGCTGAGGCAGCCTGCCGTGCGCTGGCACCCACGAACATCGAGGCACATGACCTCGACCTGATCATCGTCGCCACCTCCTCGCCGGAGCACATCTTCCCTGCAACCGCCTGCCTGGTCCAGGACGAGATCGGCGCCATCAACGCCGGCGCATTCGATCTCTCGGCAGCCTGTACCGGCTTCATCTTTGCCCTCAACATGGCTGCTCAGGCCATCCGAACCGGATCGATCGATAATGCACTCGTCATCGGCTCCGAGACACTCTCCCGGCTGGTGAACTGGGAAGACCGAACGACCTGCATCCTGTTTGGAGATGGCGCTGGTGCCTTTGTTCTGCAGGGCAGTGACCGACCGGGAGGCATCTATACCTGTGTGATGCGTTCAGACGGCTCGGGGGGTGATCTGCTATCCCTGCCTGCCGGCGGGAGCAAGATCCCGACCTCGATCAAGACCGTCGAGCAGAACCTGCACACCATCCAGATGAACGGCCGGGAGGTCTTTCGATTTGCGACGCGTGTCATGGCTTCTGCCACGCGGGAAGTGGTCGAAAGCGCCGGCTGGACGATCGAGCAGGTCGATCGTGTCATCCCTCACCAGGCAAATTTGCGTATTATCGAAGCGGCCGCGCGCGGGCTGCGAATGCCGATGGATAAATTCGTCGTCAATCTTGAGAAATATGGCAACACCTCGACCGCTTCCATCCCTCTTGCTGCCTGCGAAGCTGTCGAGCGGGGTATGGTCAAGGCCGGAGACCGGGTCGTCCTGGTTGGTTTCGGGGCCGGCCTGACATGGGGCGCGCTCTCGCTGGAATGGGTGGAACCCGAACGCAAGGTCAGTCCTCTCGTCCGACGCCGGCGCCGGGTATTTGCTTTCCTGGCCAGGGTGCGGTCATTCCTGCGCCGAATCCAGCGTAAACTGGAAGGCCTGATCTGGGGAACATCAACGCACCCTGACCGATGAACATCACACCCGGTATGCCAAACGAGCCTCCTGAAAAGGAAGCTCGTTTGGTTGAAGTTCTGCTCAACTCGCGATGTCGACTAATTCTCGGAAACGGTATCCAGAAACGTGTCGACGATATCGCGCAGGTACGGTTCAGGCACGGCACCTACCTGCTGGTGGACGACCTTTCCACCCGCGACAAACAGCATGGTGGGAATGCCCTGAACGCCGAACTGCATGGCCCATTGGGGGTTGTCATCCGTGTTGACCTTTGCAACGATCAGCTTTCCGGCGTACTCGTTCGCAAACTTTTCCAGGACCGGTGACACCATCTTGCAGGGTCCACACCAGGGTGCCCAGAAATCCACAATGACCGGCAGCTCGGATTGCAGCACGGATTTTTCAAATGCAGCGTCGGTAACATTGATCGGTTCGTTAACCATGTACTTCTCCTTGCGTCAATATGACGTGCTAATTATACCGTTTCAGGTACTCTTCTTAGATGCATTCGGGAAGAAAATGTTACCTCCATGTGAACATGAAGGCGGGATGTTATAATTCGGCACCCTCAATCCAGGATGGTCCCCGATGCAGACCGTGCAATGCCCGAGCTGCGGCGAAATAGCACTTCAACTCAGCCCTCCCCGTGATGGTGATTGTCAGCGCTGCGGTGCCCGATTTCGGGATGGCATGCGAATATGTCCTACATGCGGGGGAAAGAACAAAATCAAGGACGAGATCTGCCAGAACTGTGGAGAGTCGCTGACGGTCTTCCGTACCGTCCTTTCGCGCCAGGATCCGGCCTCATCTTCACACCGGTTCGAACAAATGCGAACCCAGGCTGAAAGCATCAAGGCCAAGGGAAATCTCGAATCGGCCGCGCGAATGTCACAATTTCAGGGCATTGATCAGCGTCGTCTCTCCGCCGAACGAGAGGCGCAGATCATCCAGCAGGAGAAAGACCGCTTGCTCATCCGCAACGTACTCATCGCGGTCGGCATTTTTCTGGGTCTCGTCGCGATCACTGCACTGATTGTCCTGCTCTGAGCCATGCTTTCAACGCCTGGATATACGATTCAGATCGAGATCTTTCAAGGCCCACTTGACCTGCTGCTCGAACTGATCGAACACTCCGAATTGGATATCACCAAGGTCGCCCTGGCCGAAATCACCGACCAGTACCTCGAATACATCCATGGGATGGATGACCGTTCGCTGGAGGAAATCGCGGCCTTCCTGGTCATCGCCAGCCGTCTACTTCAGATCAAATCCGAGGTGCTGCTTCCAAGGCCGCCGCTGCGGGAACCCGGCGAAGAGGATCCAGGTGACGCCCTCGCAAGACAATTGGTCGCGTACAAGAAATACAAGCAGGTGGCGATCCTGCTTTCCGAACGAGAGGCCGCCGGCCTGCGGTCGTTTGTTCGGGTAGCGGCCCAGCCCACGATGGATCCCCAACTCGATCTTGGCGGGTTGACCCTGGCCGATCTTCACGAAGCGATGGTGGAGGCCCTGCTCAATGCGCCCCGGCAAGTACATCTCGAGCAAAGCGTGCGAGCGCCCCAGGTTCGTATTCGAGATAAGATCCATTCCTTGATTAATGCCCTGAAGAAAATCGGGAAAGTATCATTCCGGAAATTCATTCACAATGCCCGATCGCGGCTGGAGGTGGTGGTCTCTTTCCTGGCCGTACTTGAACTGATCAAGCAGGACCAGGTCAAGGCGAACCAGGAAACACTCTTCGCAGATATCGAGCTGACGCCCGGCGAGGCCTGGAGCCGGGATCAATCCGGGGAGTTCGATCTGGAATTTGAGGAATAGCGCGAGCTGATGGCGAGGGCAATCACGGTGCCGACCATGTCGATGCCGACGTCGACCAGGGTCGACGTGCGCCCCTGAACGAACGACTGGTGGAACTCATCGCTCAGCGAAAAAAGGAAGGCCATCAAGAGCGCCAGTACGAACCGGTAGCCCGTCCGCAAGCTGCCCGGCAGTGCGAAAAAGTACGCCGTGCCCAGCATGGCATAGCCGGTCATGTGGCCGCCTTTCTTGACCAGCACATCCCAAATTCCGAAATACGGCAGTGAACTGGCCGGCAGCGATGAAAAGAAGAAGATCGCCGCCATCAAGATCAAAGCCGGCAGCCAGCGCAGCAGGAGCGGTATCTCTCGACGGTTCATGGGGTCGATTCTACCACCTCCGCCATTCTGCCCATCGGGGCCGGCTAAAAAATCATCCCGGCGGGTACAATTCAACTTCAGCCAACGATTCCCGAGGATCCACGATGCCCAACCGGCTTGCCGCAGAAAATTCACCCTACCTCCTGCAGCATGCAGACAACCCGGTGGACTGGTTTCCGTGGGGGACGGAAGCCTTCCAGCTCGCTCAACGGGACGATAAACCGGTCTTTCTGAGCGTGGGCTACGCTGCCTGTCATTGGTGCCATGTGATGGCGCATGAATCCTTTGAGGACGAATCCGTCGCCGCTTTGATGAATGAGCATTTCATCAACATCAAGGTCGATCGGGAAGAGCGACCGGATGTCGACGCGATCTATATGGATGCCTTGGTGAACCTGACTGGCCAGGGAGGCTGGCCGCTGTCGGTGTTCCTGACCCCGGAAGCCAAACCGTTCTTTGGTGGGACCTACTTCCCTCCCAGGGCCCGCTACAATATGCCCTCATTCTCCGATTTGCTGAAGGAGATCCACAGGCTCTGGCGGGAAGACCGTGACCGGCTGCTCAAGATCGGTGATCAGTTGGTCTCCCATATTAACCAGGCGACCGCCGCTCCTTCGCAAGACCCATCCCTGGAACCCGGTTTATTGGAACAGGCAGTTAAATCGCTGGTCGACCGGTACGACTGGCACCATGGTGGCTGGGGCGGCGCTCCGAAGTTTCCCCAGGCTGCTGCGATCGAGTTCCTGCTCCGGACGCATGCAAACCATCATAACGCGCTCGCTCTGGATATGGCCTCGCATGCGCTCGATGCGATGGCCAGCGGCGGTCTGTACGACCAGCTCGGAGGAGGCTTCCACCGCTACACCGTGGATGCGAACTGGGAAATCCCCCACTTCGAGAAAATGCTGTACGACAATGCCAGCCTGATGCGGGTGTACCTTCACGGTTGGCAGCTGACAAAGAATCCACGATATCTGACCGTCGTTGAAAATACCTACCAATTTCTTCAAGCGGCAATGCGTGATCCAGCTGGCGGATACTACGCCTCTTTGGATGCCGATACGGAGGGCGTGGAAGGAGGCTCCTACACCTGGACTCTGCCGGAAGTTCGACAGGTCCTGGGCGAGGGTAGATTGAGCGATCTCGCCGCGGAGGTCTTCGGTCTCAGCGAGGGTGGAAACTTCGAAGGGACAAATGTTCTCACTTTTCGCAGGGATCTCGCACAGCTTGCCGTCGCGAGGGGCGAAGAGCCCGAAGCCGTTGCGGATGGCCTGCGCGAAATTCGGCAGCACCTGATCCAGGCCCGATCCACAAGGGTGCCGCCAGCGACGGACGACAAGGTCATTGCATCCTGGAACGGGCTGCTGCTCTGCACGCTGGCTGAAACGGGGTTCGCGCTCGATCGAGCGGATATCATTGACAGCGCCCAGGCACTGGCTGGCTTCCTGCTCGATCGCATGATGGTGGATGGTCAATTCATGCGAACCTGGCGCCTGAACCAGCCTGGCGTGCCCGCTTTTCTTGAAGATTACGCCGCGGTTGGGCTGGGGTTACTGGCGCTCTACCAGGTCGACTTCAACCTCCGCTGGTTCGAGGCAGCTGAATCATTTGCCGGCACCATCATGGAGCGCTTCCTGGATCCAGCCGGTGGCTTTTTCGATACCGCAGCAGGCCAGAAAGACCTGATTTATCGCCCGAAATCGACCCAGGATTCACCCACCACGAGCGGAAACAGCATGGCCGTCATGCTCCTGCTGCAGCTTCACGCCCTTGATGGAAAACCAGAAAGATACCAGGCAGCCGAGAAGGCGGTGAAGCTGATGAAGCATCAGTTCGGCGCGTACCCCGCTGCGTTTGCCGGCTGGTTGAACGCCTTCGATTTCATGGCGACGCCTCCGGTGCAGCTCGCCCTGATCGGAGACACAGCCAGCCGTGAATTCCACGAACTGCTTGCCACGACCCGGGGGTACTTTCCCCAGATGGTCCGGGCTGGTGGGCTGCCAGATTCGGGACGGTCACCTGAACTGCTCCTGGACCGAGTCATGATAGAAAACCGCGCGACAGCTTATGTATGCCGCGATTTCCACTGTCTGCTGCCCACAAGTTCGGCTACAACTCTCGCCCGTCAGCTCGAGGATGCAGGGTTACGAGGATCGATTGAATGAAATCCAGCAGAACATTTGTCGCAGAACAGGCGTGCCTTCGCTGTATGCAGGCCCAGGCCGAAAGGCTGGCACAGCGGCTTGCGGGATCTGTTGAAGATCCCGACCAGCTGCGCGTCGAGCTGCTTTCTTTTGTCAGCCCGGGCGCGCTGGGAATCTCTCCTCCGCTCATCGCAAGCGCATTCCACCGGCGGGCACGTGAACTTTCGGGAATATCGGATCCGTACCGGGAAGATAAACGAGAAAACACACGCATGGCACTTGAGCTGCTGCCCGGATTGCGCCGCAGATTGGCGGAAGTAGATGATTCACTGGAGACAGCCATTCAGCTCGCGATTGCCGGTAACATCATCGACTTCGGGCCAGGAAAGGAATTCGATCTGCAGACCCAGATCAACCAGGCTCTTTCCGTCCCCCTGGACGCGCCGACCTTGAACAGGTTCAAGCAGGATCTCGCGAACGCTAATCGCATTCTTTATCTGGGCGACAACACCGGGGAAGCCGTATTCGATCGGATCCTGATCGAGCAGTTCGACAAACCCGTTACGTATACCGTTCGTGGAAGCCCGGTCATTAACGACGTGACGGAAATCGATGCCCATGAATCGGGCCTCGACCAGGTCGCTGCGATCCTTTCGACGGGCAGCGACATCCCGGGAATCATCCCTGACGAGTGCAGCCCAGCGTTCCGGCACGCCTTTGAGACGGCTGATCTCATCATCAGCAAGGGCCAGGGCAATTACGAAAGCCTGAGCGGGACATCCCGGCCTGTCTACTTCATGCTGGTAATCAAATGCGAGCTGGTCGCCAGCCATCTGAATCGACAGGTTGGCGACTGCGTCATGCTGGCCGCCAACCCGTGATAGCTCTCATCGGTCGTTTGTAAACGGAAAGAACGATCACTCCACCGTAACGCTCTTCGCCAGGTTGCGCGGCTGATCGACATCCGCGCCTCGCTGCAGCGCGGCGTAATAAGCCAGCAGTTGCAGTGGGATGATGGTCGCAACCGGAGCCAGCATCCAGGGTGTTTCCGGGACCCACAGGATGTGGTCTGCGATCGTGGGGATTAATTCGTCGCCATCGGTCGCGACCGCGATAACCACTCCGCCGCGCGCCTTGGTTTGCTCGATCTGGCTGAGGGTTTTCTCATACCATGGATCCCTGGGGGCGAGGGCGATCACCGGCATTTCCTCATCGATTAATGCGATCGGACCGTGCTTCATCTCCCCTGCCGGGTATGCCTCCGCGTGGATATACGAAATTTCCTTCAACTTGAGCGCACCCTCGTACGCAATCGGCATCTGGATTCCCCGGCCAAGGTACAGGCAGTGCTCGACATCCCTCAGCTCCCCGGCGATCCGTTCGGCCGCCTGCGCTCGATCCAGGCACCGGCCAACCAGGTCCGGAATCCTGCGTAAATCGGCGACGAGTTCCTTGCGCTGGCCGTCATCCAGCGTGCCGCGCAGATCACCTAACAAGATCGCCAGCAGGTACAGATCGATCAGCGGAGCCGTGAACGCTTTGGTCGAGGCGACGCCGATCTCGGGTCCAGTCTGCATACTGATGTAGCCATCGGCGATACGCATCGCCTGCGATCCAATGGCATTGACGATGCTCCAGACCCGAGCCCCCCGTTCACGCGCCTCATTCATAGCGGCAAGCGTGTCCGCCGTTTCGCCGGATTGGCTGATGGCGAGCACGGCCGTGTTCTTGTCCACGAGGGGATCCTGGTAGCGAAATTCGGAGGCAATGTCCACCTGAACCGGAATGCGGGCGATTCGCTCGATCAGCGTCCGTCCGACCATCCCAGCGTGCGCTGCCGTACCGCAAGCCGTAATGACAATCTTCGTGATGTTCCTTGCGAATTCTTCCGTCAGGTTCAGTTGTGGTAGAAAGACCCTTCCTTGCTCGAAATCAACTCGCCCGGCGATCGTGTCGGTCGTGGAACGCACCTGCTCATGGATCTCCTTCAACATGAAGTGCTTGTACTCGCCCTTCTCGGCAGAAACGGGATCCCACGACACATTCTGCGCCTCGATCTCCACCGGTTCACCGTCCAGGTTCATGGCGGAAAATCCACTCGATGTCACAACCGCCATTTGCTCGGACTCGAGGAATGCCATGTGGCGGGTGTGCTCGAGAATGGCCGGTATGTCCGAAGCAACGAACATCTCATCCTCACCCAAGCCGATCACCACTCCGCCGGCATTCCCAACGCGGGCGGCGACGATCTTATCGGGCTCATGGAGTGAGAGCAAAACGATGCCGTGTGCACCGCGGAGATGCGCAATCGCTCTGTGGGCCGCTCCCGGAAGATCGTGACCCATGGCCAGGTAGCGCTCAACGAGATGGACGATGATCTCGGTGTCCGTGTCCGAGTTGAACTCAACCCCTTCCGAGGTCAATTCATCCCGCAGCGCGATGTAGTTTTCGACGATTCCGTTATGGACCACAACCACCTGCCCGGAGGTTCCGACATGGGGATGAGCATTGCGTGCGCTTGGAACCCCATGCGTTGCCCAGCGGGTGTGACCGATCCCGATATGTCCAGACACCGGTTCACGTTCCAACAGCTCACCGAGACGGTCCAGTTTTCCAGCATCGCGCCGGATTTCAATCCGCCCATCGTCGATGACAGCCAGACCGGCGGAGTCGTAGCCACGGTATTCCAAACGCTTCAAGCCGTTGAAGATGATCGGGGTTGCATCGCGCGCACCGACATAGCCGACGATGCCACACATACAGCGCCTCCTGTATTCGAGTAGAAAAACGAATTGCCACTCCCGGGCTGCTTGTTCGGTCCGTTGCCGGCCCGATGTTCGCATCCGGGTTCTTTGGGGGATTGGGATGGGTAGGTGGCTCCTACCCGGAGGGCATCCGCTGATCTCTCGATTTTCCCGCTGCAGAACAAGCCGTTCCGTTCTGCCCGGTTAACCCCACCTTGCGGTGGGGAACCCTCCACCTCGTCGCCTCGGAACTTCGAGGACTTGCGCTATCCATTCCCCGGATTTTTTCCCTGGCAGCCTCCATTCAACGGACGGCCATTATACCCTTTCAAGCTGGATTTGCACCGTCTGGAATGCAAAACCGTGAATTCACAAAAAAAGTGTCGCCGGCGCTGATGAAACCGGCGACACAATAAATGGATCGAAACGAATGGATTCTACTGCGCGATCGCGTAGGTCACATAGACCTGGACATTGACCGTCGTCTGCCCGGGGCTGACCGTTACGCCGGTACCACCGCCACCAACTCCATCGCCCTTGCCAACGGCCGCATTGTAAACCGGGCTTGGCACGCCATTGATGCCCTCGCTGATCGAGACAATCTTACCCAGCTGAACACCGAAACCTGCGGCCATGGCCTCAGCCCGGGCGCGAGCATCGGCGATTGCAGCCGTTCGCGCCTGGTCGATCACGCTCTGGGGATCGGAGAGGATGAAGTTGACGCCGTAGATGTTGTTCGCCCCGGCGTCCAGGCCGGCCGTGATGATATCACCCACCCTATCCAGCTGGCGGATGGTGATCTCGACGCTGCTGTCGACGTGAAATCGACGCACGCCGGTAGGCTGGCCGGTTTCAGGATCGTACACGTCTTCCGGCCAGACGTTATAGCCGGTTGTACGGACATCCTCAGAGTTGATCTGCTGCGCAATCAGAGCCGAATGGATCCGTTCAATCGTCGTGTTGCTCTTGCTGATTGCAAGTGAGAGATTGGTGTCGACATAGCTGACGCCCAATGTCACAGTAGCCTGGTCCGGCGGCTGCTGGGCCGTGCCATTCCCAATGACAACGAGCGTCGGTTCTGTCGGCTGATTTGTGCTGGATGTTCCGCAGCTCACTACGGCCACACTGAGCACAAGCAGCACGAGAAGCGCAAATCCCTTTCGAGGTATGAATTTCATGCCTGCTTTCCTCCTACGGTCTGTACCGTATCGCAAAGTGACGGATCGGATAGTACATGATCCATCCCGGTATATTAACGACAAAGGATGCAACTTTGTTCACGATTCATGTATAAAAAGCCTATCGAAGCTGTTGAAGAGTGTATGAATTGAAGGGGCGGGTCTACAGGAACTCCAGGGTATCGGTCGTAGCCTTCGAGAGATCGGCATAGACGCCCCGCCGCTCCTCTGGAAGCATGCCAGCAAGGACATACATGGCCTCGTCCGTCATCCTGCGGAGAGTGTCCCGGTCGACACGGCCAGCGATGGGCCGGAACCGGAAGGGTTTGCCAAAATGAGCGACCGCTCCGGGCCCCCGCCAGCGCAGCGGGTTGATCGTGGGAAATCCTTCCGAGCCGAGGATTGCCGTTGGAATGACAGGTGCTCCGCTTCGCAATCCAAGATATGCGACGCCTTCACGCCCCTCCTGCAGCGACCGGTTCCGGGTGCCCTCGGGAGCCACCAGGATTAACTCACCTGCCCGGAGGACGTTCAGTGCCATCCGAATGGCTGCACGATCGACCTCTTCCCGGTGAACAGGAATGACCTGCCAGATCTTTGGGAAAATGCCCCAGACGGGATACTTGAAGGCTTCGACCTTCGCCATGGGTACGATATTGCGCGGCGAACTGGCCATCGCCACGATCGGGTCGACGAAGGCAATGTGATTGATCATCACGATGCCGGCGCCATGCTCGGGAATGTTATCCACCCCCTCGCTCCCGTGGTACTTCATCAGCAAGTTGAAGGCAATATGCTTGATCATCCAGCGCAGGATCCAGCGCCTTCTTTCGAGAGCCTGGTGGTCATAGGCTTTTCCGATCCCGGGAATCCCGCGTTTCAACGGGGGTTTCCACTCCCGAACCAGGCGCATAGCCTCCTCGACCACCTGCTCGATGGTCATGCCAGTGCTGTCCAAAACAACCGCATCCTGCGCCGGACGGAGCGGTGCCAGGGAGCGGGTCGAATCGATCCGATCACGCTCCCGCATTCCGGCCAGGATTTCCGTGTACTCAACCGGTTCGCCACGCCGCTGGCATTCCTTGAAGCGCCGATCGGCCCGGGCTTCAACGGAAGCATCTAGATAGAGTTTGAGATCGGCCTGCGGCATGACGACCGTGCCGATATCCCTGCCCACCATCACGACTTTGCCGCGCTTGCCAATTTCACGCTGACGGCGGGTCATCGCCGCCCGAACACCCGGATAGGCGGACACCTGTGACACATGGGTGTCCACGTCGGATGAACGAATGTCCCAGGTGACGTCATCGCCGTCCATGATGACATCGTACTGACGGCCGTCGTCAATGGTCGGAGGGCGAACATCCAGGCTCAGGTCCTCTGCGATCGCACTGACGGCCTGTTCATCATTGATGTCAACATTTGCCTGCAGCGCAGCCAGCGTGACCGCCCGGTACATCACGCCGGTATCAAAATACAGGAAGTCCAGTTGTGCAGCCAGGCGTTCAGCAAGCGTGGATTTCCCCGAAGCGGCTGGCCCGTCGATGGCGATCGTGTCGATCCGGATCGAATGCTGTGATTCTTCCATCATGGTCCCGAACCCGTGCTGCTTTGACTCAGACTGGCGATATCCGCCCGAACCCAGAGCGTCCAGGTCTCCAGCGCCTTCTCGCCTTCATCCAGCACCCACCAGTCGATCGCCGGCGCAGGCAAGTCACGATCTATCGCCGGAAAGGAACGGAGAGCGAATGCCTGGCCGTAATACTCGGCCAGCAGCCGGATTTCACGCTGGGTCTCCGGTGTCAGAATGGCGGCAGACGGAGGCTGTCCCGGCGTGAACTCGGCGCTTGCCCGACTGTAACCACGCAGGTACCAGGCCAGAGATGCAGGAAGATCGGAGTCGACCTGGATCGCAATGCTCTCCGTCATTCCGGTCGCCTGGAGCGAGGTCTGCCGGAGCGTCTTTTGGAGCAGTCTTACTTCGTCGGTCGTCTGGATGGGATTCCAGGCCAAACGAGCGCCGCCTGTGGTGGTATGAAAATTCAGCCGCCAGAGAGCCTGAATCGAAAGGCTGGTCGCGATGAGAAAACCTGTGATCACGGCCGAATTCACCACCACCTTCCACGACCATTCCATGCCGAAAATGAAGATCAGGCTTGCGGCCATGATCAGCAGCGCGCCGAGAATGAAGTACAGGATCGATGGCGTATCTCCCAGACGCGAAAGCTGATAGCCCTGGAGGAAGCTCATCAACGAAACGCCTGCCGATGAAGCCAGGATGAGAAGCGCACTGGACAGGACACCGACCTGCAGCCAGTTCCTGCCTTGGCTGATCCCAGCACCAACGAGCACCAGAGTCCGGGCAGCCAGCCAGGCCAGCGGCAGCAGGACCCAGATCAGATCCTGGGCCTGGCGGCCGACGCGCAGCAGGTCGATGGCGAGCGCCAAACCTGCCCAGATCGCGGCGTCCCGTTCCAGCTTGCTGAAACGCCCTGTAATCGCCAGAAATGTACCGATCAGGCCAAAGCCCAGAATCAGCGGTTCGAACCCCAGCAGCATGGCCAGGAAGGTTCCGATGCCGGTGGAACCGGATCGAGACCACCCCTGCAGCCAGGCAGCGAAGCTTTCCCCGATCCCCGCCAGTCCGTTCCAATTCGTGCCCGCTCCGGACGCGAAAACAACACCGGACAGCAAAGCGGCGCCGACCCATGCCTGGACATCCAACCCAGGGGCAAATCGATCATCCCCACGCCAGAGCCGCGCCAGAATCAGCATCAGCAGTAGCGCAAGCAAGCCCGTATAGCATTCACCTGCTGCAATGGCCGCCCCCAGGCCGATGCCGGCCAGGATTGTCCTCCCTCGGGTCACTGGTGTCTCGCTTCCGAGCAGTGCCAGGATGGCGGTCGTTGTTCCCAGCAGCGCAAGCGAGAACCCTCCTGCAAGTCGTGAGACCGTGACAATGGAGGGCGAAAGTGCCAGGAAAAAACCCATCGCTGCGGCCAACCCGGACCCATATCGCCTGCGGACCAGCAGAGGCGTCAGGACAAGAGCTGAACCGGCCAGCGCGGAAGGGATGCGCACAAGGGCGTCGGACGCGCCAAAAAGCTGGATGAGCCATGCGCTCGCGTTCTGGTAAAGCGGGCTGATCCGGGGCAGGAAAGCTGTCCAGAACGGTGAAGGATGACCCGCGATCTGCAGGGCGCCAAGCGTGATGGCTGCCTCGGAATCGCCGACAGGCAGCTGGTTCAACACGAGGAAGCGGACGGAAAACGCCAGCATGAGCAGGCCGGCCCACAGGATGTGCTCAACGGTGATATGCGGGCGCGCTGGATTCACCCCGGGCCCTCTCCTCGCCGAACATAGATCTGAACTGAATCATTGGAATGGATCAGATCCATGAAGGCTTCGAATTTCCCTTCAAACAACGGACTGTATGTTGTGCGCTCAAGCTGGCCGATGTAAACATAGCGGATGTTGTAGCGGTTGAGAATTTCCTGAGCCTGGTTCCAGTCTGTTGTTTGGTAGAGCAATCGAACGTCGCTGTCACGCGTGCCCTGCTCTTCATACCCACCGCGCCATTGGCCTTCATGCCCGGGCCAGCCGAGCACCGTAGGAAAACCGGTGTGCACGGAAACTCGTCCATAGTAGGTATAGCTGCCGCCGACCGCCTCCGCCACAACGCCATCGGGAAGGTTGGCTGCCATCCATTGGATGGCTTCCCGATCTGCTGGATCGGCATAGGCAGGATGCAGCGCACCGTCCAATGTCCGGCCAGACGGCGGGTTAAAGCCGTTGGTCTTCGTCCACAACCCCAGGGGGGAATAGACCAGACCCAGTGCAAGTGGAACCAGGATCAAGATGCTCGTGAGAGTCCAGCGAAGACCTCTCTTCGAGAGAAATATAGCACTCGCGTATGCCGCCGCCAGACCCCACAGGATCCAGGCTGCGAAATAGAACTTGAAAATCGTGTTCATGCGCAGCCCGAATTGGTCCTTCAAGTAAAGGAATTCAGGGCCGAGCACGAGCAGCGCACCGATAGCGATCAGGATCAGTACAAAGGGTGCGCTGCCGGTCTTCTCCTCCCGCTTAAAAATATGCCGGGCCAGCACGAACACGCCGCCCAGGATACCACCAAGGGAGAGCGCAACCCAGGAATCGGTCAGCCGGACTCGTACTGTCAACGAGATAGCCTGGTTGAGATCCTGCACACCGAGAATGTTGAAGATACCCTGGAGCGCAGCGAAATCCTGCGTGAAGTAGATAACGCCTGCCAGGAGCCAGGACAACAGCAGCAAGCCCAGCGGAAGTCCCAGGGCGACGATCAGGAAA
The DNA here is from genome assembly GCA_046259355.1 of Anaerolineales bacterium. GTDB lineage: Bacteria > Chloroflexota > Anaerolineae > Anaerolineales > E44-bin32 > E44-bin32. The sequence continues at coordinate 954 of JBJYWH010000064.1, read as the reverse complement.
TCGCGCAGGTCACGCCCATGCAGATCACGGGCGCGGGTGATCTTGTAGACCAGCCATCCGAGGATCGGAATCAGGGCCGGTGAAAACATGATCAGAAAATGCACCAGCCGGGTGGGATGCAGCAGTTGAGGCAGAATGCCACCCGCCTGCGACGCAAAGGTCGGGTACCAAGGCAGGTAAAGCACGATCCCGATGGCGAGAACGGCAGCGGCCGTCGGCGCGAACGAGACGAGGAGTGAACGCAGGTCAAGCGGGTCGGTTTTCCAGAAGAGGACCACTATGAGCAGGCTGAAATAGATCGGCAGATCCCAGGTATTCAGGAAAGCCAGGCTGCCGTACAGGAAAGCCCCCGCAAGGATCTCTTCCCGGGTCAGAAAGGTGGGAAAAACACCCCTGAAAACCCCCAGAACGGCCCCCAGAGCGATCAGGACCAGGCTATAGAGGACGATGCCTTTCAGGACGTGGATGAAGGTCTCCGTGGCGCTCAAGGCTTCCCCGCCAGCTGCAACACTTCGCACGGCCAACAACAGGAAAAACCCCGCAACGGCCGCCAGCGTGAGCTGACGCTTTGTCTCCGGCTGGATAGCATGGAAGGATAGCTGAGCCAACCCGTTTGGAGCCAGGAAAAGCTGGAAAACGAAAGCTATCGTGAGCAGCACAAAGGGCATTGCCAGCAAATGCGGATGGTTGTCGGCTAGAAGGAACGAGAAAAATGGGAATTCATCGATGGACTGCAGGCCAATCGGAACACCCAGCAGGTTCAAATCGCGAATTACACGTGAACCACGCCACCACCAGAGATACCTCGTGGGGAGCCAGCTCGCGGGCTGGAGCGGCGGGTTCTCGAGATCCTCCAGCCCGATCCAGTTCCAGAAGCCTGAGTGCAGCAGACCCTCTGGCCCCGCCTTCCAGAAGATATGCTTCGACCACAATACCTCGAGGATTCCAGCCAGA
>JBJYWH010000063.1:0-16052 GCA_046259355.1 Anaerolineales bacterium | reverse complement strand
TTCGAATACGATGGCCCCGAGAACCGCAGCCTCGGCGATTGAAATGACTGGAGAGCTCCAATGCGCGATCTACTGCTTGATCTGATCCCCGAATTCAAGGAGATCGAGGACTCCGACCTCCAAAGGAAAGTGGTCGAAGTCTGGCAAGACGCGTTGGAACGGAGTGGATGGACCGTCGGGCAGTTGCGCGAAATGCCGTTCACGCTGCTGGTCGAGGGCGTCCAGATCACGTTTCCTGAACACGTCAGCGTGGTGTGCCAGCTCTGTATGGCGATGGAGGCGGTGCTTCGAGAGGCATATGGAAATCGCTACACCATCGATCGCGATACGCTCATCGCCGGTGCGTTGCTGGCCGATGTGGGAAAGCTGCTCGAGTTCAAGAAGCAGGATGGCGAATTCGTCTGGTCAGAAACCTACCGCTATCTGCGTCATCCCTTTACCGGCGTATCGCTCGCGTTCAAGCATGGGTTGCCCGAACCCGTACTGCACATCATAGCAACCCATTCATGGGAAGGAGACCGGTTCCAGCGCCAGCCTGAATCGATCATCTTTCATCATGCCGATTTTACCGATTTCGATCTGACACGATGTACGGCGAAGAGCTGACCGCTGCAGGGACAAACTCGACCATACCACGCCGTTGGATTTGATCCCGGAAGAGGATCACACTTTCAAGTTGGAATATGATCTATGGGAATGACATTCGCTGAGAAAGCCCTCGCCAGGGCCGCCGGGCAGAAATCGGCGTCCGCCGGCGAGATTGTAATCGCCCACCCGGATGTCGTGCTTTCGCATGACAATACGGCGGCCATCATCGGCCTCTTCCGCAAAATGGGCGGCAAGGAGGTTTTCGACGCGGAGCGGAATGTCATCGTTCTGGATCATGCCGCCCCCGCTCCAACCACTCAACATGCGGAGAACCACCGCCAGATCCGGGAATTCGTGATTGAGCAGGGTATCGTACACTTCTACGATGTCGGCCGGGGCATCTGTCATCAGGTCCTGGTTGAGGAGGGTCTGGCTTTACCCGGTGAGCTCGTCCTCGGCTCCGACTCGCACACGCCTCATGCTGGCGTGATGGGTGCGTTCGGAGCCGGGATTGGCCGCAGTGAAATGGCCTCGGTCTGGGCGCTGGGCGAAATCTGGCTGCGCGTCCCCGAAAGCATCAAGATCGAACTGCAGGGAGCGCTTCGCGCGGGAGTGACTTCGAAGGACGTGGCGCTGCTGGTCGTCGGGAAATTAGGGGCCGATGGTGCGCTGTATCAATCCGTCGAATGGCACGGCGAGGGAATTCATGCGCTGAGCGTCAGCCAGCGGGCAACCTTGCCCAACATGATGGCCGAAGCCGGCGCGAAAAACAGCTTTGTGATGCCGGACGAACGCACGCTGGACTACCTTTCCAGGCGGGCGAAACGCCCCGTAGAACCCCTCCTGCCCGATCCGGATTGTGGCTATGCGCAGACCCTAAGCATCGATGCGGAAGGCATCGAACCAATGATCGCCTGTCCCCACACCGTCGATCATGTCAGACCGCTGAGCGAACTGCGCGGGACTCGCATCCAGCAGGCTTTTGTGGGAACCTGCACCAACGGCCGGCTCGAGGACCTGGCCGCCGCCGCCGAGATCCTTCGAGACCGAAAACTCGCCCCTGGCGTGCGGATGATTGTCATCCCAGCCTCCTCCGAAGTCTACCTGCAAGCTCTACAGGAAGGCATCCTGGAAACATTCATTCGCGCCGGAGCGATGATCGAAAGTCCAGGATGCGGCCCCTGTATGGGAAATCACATGGGAGTCCCCGCTCCTGGCGACGTGACCATCAGCACGGCAAACCGGAACTTTCAGGGCCGGATGGGCACAAAAGAGAGCGAAATCTACCTCGCCAGCCCGCAGGTTGTCGCCGCGGCAGCGGTTGCAGGTGAGATCAGTGATCCGCAGGAGTTCCTTCCATGACCGCCATGATCACCGGGAGGGTGTGGATATACGGTGATGACGTGAACACAGACGTCATCTTTCCCGGGAAATATACCTACACGATCAGCGATCCGGCCGAGATGCCCCAGCACGCCCTCGAGGATCTCGACCCGGATTTTGCGAACCGGGTCGAACCGGGTGACATCATTGTGGCCGGACGCAATTGGGGTTGCGGTTCTTCACGCGAGCAGGCTGTGACCTGCCTCAAAGAAAGCGGCGTCGGCGCGATCATGGCCGCTTCGTTTGCGCGTATCTACTACCGCAACTGCCTCAATGCCGCCCTGCCGGCATTGATCTGTGCCGAAGCTCAAGACCTGCTCCAACCCGGCGAGCGCATCTCGATCGATCTCGATCGCGGTGTACTTCATTATGACCGCGGAGAGATCCCTTTCAGACCGATCCCCACGAGCGTGCGGGAAATCTTCGACGCAGGAGGGCTGATCGAGTATACGCGCAGGCGTTTGTCCTCCAAGCACACTTGATCTGCTTCTACAATCCTGGCTACACGAAGCGGAAGGAGCAACGACGGAATGGCAAAATACAGCATCGCCTGGATGCCCGGTGATGGTATCGGACAAGATGTCATGGAAGCTGCCCGGATGGTGCTCGACCGATTGGGTCTGGATGCTGAATACGTCCCAGCGGATATCGGCTGGGAGTTCTGGCGCAAGGAAGGCAATCCGCTTCCAGATCGAACGCTGCGCATCCTGGAGACTTCGACCTGCGGGCTCTTTGGAGCCATAACCTCCAAACCAAAAGATGAAACCCTGCAGGAACTCGCGCCCGAGCTGCGCGACCAGGGGTTTGTGTATCGGAGTCCGATCGTTAGCCTGCGGCAGCGTTTTGATCTTTATTGCAATCTGCGCCCCTGCAAGGCGTACACCGGCAATCCGCTCAACTATCGCGATGATATCGATCTGGTCGTGTTCCGGGAGAACACAGAAGGCCTGTATAGCGGGGTCGAATTCTTCCCGTTCCCGGACGAAGTGCGCGCGGTGATGCACAAGCATAATCCGGCTATTGATCGTTTTGCCCAGGTTCCAGGAGATGAAATCGCGGTGAGCCTGCGTGTGATCACGCAAAGCAGCGCGAGGCGCATCGTCCGCAAGGCCTTCGAATACGCCCGGGAGCACGGTTATCCCACCGTGACCCTGGTTGAAAAACCGAATGTCCTGCGCGAGACAAGCGGTTTGATGACACGGGCCGCACGCGCCGTGGCGGACGAGTTCCCCGGCATCGAGCTGTGGGAAACCAATATCGACGCCCAGATGATGTGGCTGCTGAAAAATCCCGAGAACTACGGCGTGCTTGTGACGAGCAATATGTTTGGAGATATCGTCTCCGACCTTTCTGCGCAGCTGGTGGGTGGTCTGGGCTTCGCCTCCAGCGGAAATATCGGAGACGACTTCGCCGTCTTCGAGCCCACGCATGGTTCCGCGCCGAAGTACGCCGGACAGTACAAGGCAAATCCTCTTGCGATGCTTCTCGCCACCCGGCTGATGCTGGACTGGCTCGGTGAGACCGAACTGGCAGCGGCGCTGGAGGACGCGCTCGCCCGCACAATTTCGGATGGCGAGGTTCGCACCTACGACATGGGCGGAACCCATTCAACGCTCGAGATGGCCGAGGAAGTAATCAAGAACCTCCCCTGAGAGCGTACAAAGAACTGTGAAAGGCAGGCTTGAGCGAGCATGACCTCCATCACCCGTCAGATGGCCAGGTTCACCCGGCAGCTGGCATTTGAAGATATACCGGATGCAGCACGGCACGAAGCAAAACGGTTTCTGCTCGACAGCATCGGTTGCGCATTGGCGGCTTCGAAAGGCAAAGATATGGCCGCTGTGCACCGTTTCATCGAGAAACTCGGCGGTCCGAAGGAAGCAACCGTGATCGCGACAGGGTACCGGACGCACGCCGCCAACGCAGCATTGATGAACGGCCTGATGATCCGGGCACTGGATTACAACGATATCTACTGGGTCCAGGATCCCAGCCATCCCTCCGATTTACTCGGGGTCGTGCTTGCTGCGGCCGAGGCGAACCGTCGAAGCGGCCGAGACCTGCTCGTAGCGGCGATGCTGGCCTATGAACTTGAAATGCGCTGGTGCCATGCGGCCAGTCCAGGAATACGTGAAATCGGGTGGCATCACGCTTCCCTGACGCAATTTGTCAGCCCGTTCGTCGCCGGCCGCCTGTACGGATTGGATGAGGATCAGCTCGTCGCAGCGGCCGGGATCTGCGGTGCGAGCCATTTTACGCTCGGTGGGGTCGTTGCCGGGCATCTGACGAACATGAAGAACACCGCCGACCCACTCGCTGCCCAGGCGGGCATCTACGCGGTGATGATGGCACGTGAAGGTTATACCGGCCCAGAGGAGGTGATCGAAGGCAAGGAAGGGCTGTTCGAGGTCTTGCAGGCCGTTGAATGGGATCCGGAGGCGCTCCTCGATGGCCTGGGGCAGCAATTCCTGATCACAGACTGCAGTTATAAGGCCTTCCCAACGGAAGCACTCACACACCAACCCATTTCGGCGGCACTCACGCTTCGCCAGGAACACTCGATCTTGGCAGATCAAATAAAAACCGTCCACGTGGAGACGACCGCGCGCGGGGCCGATATCCTATCCGATCCGAGCAAATACAATCCGGATACGCGCGAGACGGCTGACCACAGCCTGCCTTATGTAGTCGCGGTCGCCCTCGTGAGGGGGAATGTGCTGCCGAATGCATTTGAGGAACCTGCCCTCCACGATCCCGCCGTGCGCGCGCTGCTGCCGAGAATTCACGTCACGGCGGATGAAGAAATAGACGCACTCTTCCCACGTGTTAAGCGGGCGCGCGTTTCGGTTGAAATGAGCGATGGGAGGAGCTTTTCAACCCAAACCGATGTTGCCAAAGGCGACCCCAGGGATCCTCTGAGCGAAGAGGAACTGCAGGCGAAGTTTTTCGCCAATGCAGAACTTGTGATCTCTCAAAGGCAGGCCGAACGGATCGTCGAAGCTACAATGAATATCGAAAACTACGAGGATCTCTCGGGGTATATCAAGCTGCTGGTTGCGAAATGAGAACCACGACTCGACGAAAGCCCCGAAGAATGCTTCCCTTCGATACGAACGGTACGGAAAGGACTTGTCAGCCGAATATTCCTGAAGGGGGATCACCCGATTCAGCATCACGAGCTTCATCGATCGGGGACAAAGGTGGCGGATTACCCAGCAGATCCCGTGCGCCATCGGCCGAGGCTCGGGTTGCAGCAGGGGTCGACGTCATTCTCGTGCCCATTCGACCGAGATACCACTTCAAGCCGAACCAGCAAACCAGGCCAAGCACAATCAGCACCAGCGATTGAAACAGAAACTCACTCAACGCCCGCTCGATCAGGCCCTGCAATCCGGCCACGAGAAGTGGCTGGAGGATCGATCCACTTCCCGTCAACCCGCCGGTGATATTCGCCGCCAGATCGGATCGGGCCGAGCTGAGCACCAGCGTCAGTGCAAACCCGACCGCCCCGCTCAGGATCAAAGGCACACCCCACCATCCTCGTAAATCTTCCATCCTTCGTACCGTGAACGCCACGATCAACCCCAACATCGATAGCGGCAATAACCAGGCCCAGAGAGCGACCGCCCGAAGTCCTTGGAGCTGTTCCTTTACACGAATCGCCTCGCCAGGATTTGCGTTCTGAAACAACGGCAGCCGATCGGGAAGCTGATCCACCTGATCAACCAGCATACTTGAAGCCAAATAAACCAGCTCGGATCGCATGGGCTCAGACGGTTCGCAGTACTCGCGTGGTGTTCCATCGCCCACCAGAAGTTCTCGTTCGAGCCGGGCCGCTCCCTCCGCGGTGCAACTTGGCCAGGAATCGACCAGGATCTCAACCATTGCATCGATTCCACCGTCCCGGAGATGCTGTTTCAGGGGCTGAAGATCGAGCGCCACGCCGGGAATCTCCTGCGAGGAGTCGATCCACGCCAGGAATCCACGCACTGTCCCGGAAAATTGGTCTCTGACCCAGCCATCGGGAATCAGCAGCCCCAGGATGTCGCTGCGCTCCGATTCGGAGAGGTGCTTGAAGGCAGGCCGCAGCGCCTGGCTACCTTCTCCCAGAGCCTCCAGCCAGCGGTCCGAGCTGAACGCGTCCTGAAATGTCTCTTCCAGTAGACCGGAGTCGAGCACACGTGCCTGCCACACGCTGCTGAATACCTCTGGCTGAAAGATGACTCGAGCCAGGTCACGGCCGATCAGCGCGGGAGGAAGTGCCAGGACAAATACCAGTGCCGCGGAAACCGCCAGCAATCTTGAAAAGAGTATCAGACAACCAGGTGTGGTCTTCATTCTGCGCCCCAGTACGGATCCAAGGATACACCATGAGATCCAGGAATACATCCTATCGCGGGTGCTGAATGAATCGGCCGTGAAAAAAGCCGGAATGCGAAAATCCCGCATCCCGGCTGACCAAGAGCGGCAGCTGGCTTAATGGAACTTCTGCATTAAGTCCGTAAGGCTTTCCTGCGATGGCCGCAGCTCCTTCTCGGTCAGGCGGCTGAGCGGCGTCTCGACCAGGTTCTCGATCGCGTCCAATGGCGGCTGTTCCTTGTTGATGTAAATCAAGCCCGTCACCAGCACACCGCCGCAGCATGTCTCCTGGAGCATTTTTAAAGCGGCCATGCGGTCTGCGGGGTTGTAATCCTTCTCCAGCTTCTTCAGAACGAGCTGCGAACCATCGTGCATTTCGACATCGATGATCTTGCCGGGCTCGTAATCGATCGTGATTTCCTCCCGTTCAGGAATCCAGGTGACATCATGAAGGGGCTCCTCATATTTTCGGCCCCATGCGTAGCTCTTGGTTGACTCATCGCGGTTGTTGAAGGTCACACAAGGGCTGATGATATCCAGCACAGCGGTGCCGTCGAAACTCAAGGCCGCTTTGAGCAGTTCTTTTACCTGCTTCGGGTCGCCAGCGAAGGACCGTGCCACGAAGCCCGCGTTGGCGACCAGGGCCTCCATGCAGACATCGACCGGCATGAAGGGGTTGACGCCGACCTTCTTTAGCTCCTGGCCCTTATCGGCTGTCGCCGAGAACTGGCCTTTCGTCAACCCGTACACGCCGTTGTTTTCGACGATGTAGGTCATCGGAACGTTGCGGCGCACGAGATGCTTGAAGTGCCCGAGGCCGATGCTGGCTGTGTCTCCATCGCCGGAGACGCCGATCGCTTTGAGGGTGTTGTTGACCATCACGGCGCCTGTCGTCGTGGTCGGCATGCGGCCGTGCAGCGCGTTGAAGCCGAAGGAGCGGCTCAAGAAGTAAGCCGGGCTCTTGCTGGAGCAGCCGATGCCCGACATCTTGATCACCTTCTCGGGCTGGATCGACATCTCGTAGCATGCGGCGATGATCTGGCTCGAGATCGAATTATGTCCACAACCCTGGCACAAAGTGCTTTCACGGCCGCGGTAGTCGGATTTCTCCAGACCGATCAGGTTGCCGTTCTTGGGAATGTCCGTCTGTGTTTCAACCTTGCCAGCCATCGTTATTTCGACTCCTTCTCTTCAATCTGCGCCGTGATCCATCGAGCAGAAAGGGGTAAGCCATTGTTATGTGTGAGCGAGATCAATTTGACCGCTTCTTCAGGGACATCGAGCTGCAGCAGCTTATGCATCTGCCCCTGGTGATTCATCTCGATCACATACAATCGATCATGCGATCGAATAAATTCAGCCACCTCATCGGAGAAGGGAATTGCTCGTATGCGCATGTAGTCCGTCTCGATCCCCCGCTCCCGCAGTCGATCGCGCGCTTCCTGGATCGCCGGATCGGTTGAGCCGTAGCCAATCAACCCGATGGGTTGATCACCAACGCCGTCGATGATGGGGAGCGGAAGCATCTTGCGGCCTGTTTCCAACTTCCGCAAGATTCGCTCCATGTTCCTTTCGTAATCATCCGGCCGCTCGCTGTAGATCGCATGGTCATCATGGCCGGTTCCCCGGGTGAAGTAAGCCGCTTTGGGGTGATTGGTGCCCGGCAAGGTGCGGTAGGGAATGCCATCACCGTCGACATCACGATATCGGGCGAATTCATCCAGCTTGTCCAGCTCCTCTGCCGTGAGCACCTTCCCGCGATCCATCGGCTGATCCGGAAACTGGAACGGCTCGGACATCCACAGGTTCATGCCCAGGTCCAGGTCACTCAGCACGAAAATCGGCGCCTGCAGACGCTCGGCGTAATCAAATGCTCGCCAGCCGAACTGAAAACATTCGGCGATGCTTCCCGGGAGCAGAATGATCTGCTCGGTATCACCATGCCCGAGGAACCGTACGAAAAGCAGGTCTCCTTGCGAGGTGCGCGTGGGCAGACCCGTGCTCGGTCCCATTCGTTGAACGTCCCAGATGACGACCGGGATTTCGGCAAAATACGCCAGCCCACTGAATTCCGCCATGAGCGAGACCCCCGGGCCGGAGGTGGAGGTCATCGAGCGTGCGCCCGCCCAACCGGCACCAACGGCCATCCCGATTGCGGCCAATTCATCTTCCGCCTGGATGACGGCGTAGGTTTGACGTCCCGTCTCAGGGTCTTTGCGCAGCCGCGGCAGGTAGCTGATAAGGGCATCCGCCAGACTTGAGGCGGGAGTGATCGGGTACCATGCCGAGAAACTCACGCCGCCGTAGATCGCTCCGAGTGCACCGGCCGTGTTGCCATCGAGGATGATCATGCCTTCGGTTTGATTGTCCCGCTGCACTCGATAGGGATCCTGCTTGATCAGGTTCTCACGCGCCCACTTTGCCGAGGCTTCCACGACGCTCATATTGAGCTCAATAGCCTTGGTCTTGCCGCGGAAATGCGTGTCGAGCGCATCGCGAATCGCCTCGATCTCGATTCCGATGATCTCGGCCACCACCCCGACGTAGACCATGTTCGTCATGTATTCACGCAGCTCTCGGGGAGGGTCGACGTTTTTAATGATCTGATTTACCGGCATCGGGTAATACACCACATCCGGGCGGACATCGGGTTTGCTGAAATGGTCAGGATAGAAGCACACGCCGCCTTCGACCAGCCCTTCCAGATCCTCCAGGAATGTCGCGTGGTTCATTCCAACCAGCAGCTCGACCGCCTCGCGCCGGGCTGTGTAGCCATCCGCGCTGGCGCGAATCGTGAACCATGTCGGTAATCCCTGGATGTTCGACGGGAATAAATTCTTGCCGTTCACCGGAATGCCCATACGAAACAGGGCTCGAATGAGCGCCATATTCGAAGTCTGGCTGCCAGACCCGTTCACCGTCGCTACGATCATTGAAAAATCGTTGACGATGGTCCCAACGCCCTGGGCGTGATGTTCTTTTGTTACCGTTTCCGTCATGGTGGTCAGCTCCCTCGTAGGTTATTGATGTTCCAGGCTCGCCTGCTGCCGATCGGTGTTCTCACCGGTCGTCAAAGCTTGCGGCCTGGTTTGCAGGATCCCAAAATGGTCCACGAGCGCCTGGTATCCCCCGGGCTCATCGCGTGCAGCGATCGCCTCAACCATCGCCTGATGGGCGGTCCAAACCTGCTCGAGATAGCGATAATCGGTGTAAACGGCCAGGCCGACGGTTTCGTAGGCGTCCCAGTAAGCTTCCAGAAGCCCCTGGACGAACGGATTTTCGAGACGTGAGAAAACGGTCAGGTGCAGTTCGCGGTGCTCGTTGTGCGGGATCTGGATTGGATTTCCCCGTAACTTCTCCCAGGCTCGATCGACCAGATCCTTCAGATGCTGGATGTCCTGCGGCCGCAGCCTGCGAACCGCATCGTACCAGTAGCAGGATTCGATGTGTTCGCGTAAATCCTCGATCTGATGAAACGCGTCCGGATCGACCGCCAGGGCATACTGCAGACTCGCTCGCAAGCCAGGAAGGATGGAGGAATGCAGGGTTTGAATGCCTATGCGAGGCCGTACATCGACAAAACCAAGCGCACGGGCGACTTCGAGCTGCTCACGCAGCTTGCTGATGCTGATTCCAAGTCTCTGGGCGAGGTCGTTCATCGGTGGAAGCTGCGTGCCCGGGGTGCTGGCATGCTCGGTCAGATAGGTCATAAACTCAGAATCCAGTTCAACAGCCATCACGTTTCTCCCTGCGATCGATCCATTCATCCTATTTATCCGATGAATATGAACAATGGAGCAGTTTATCATCCACAAACCTGACCGTCAAGGGTTTTTTTGTAAACACGCCGGTGTCTTCTGGTAGAATCCAGCGATGCTCATGAAGACCTTAAGGTCAACTCGAAAGGGGCTGTTGCTGGGAGTGGCCGCGACCCTGCTGCTTATCCTGCCGCGCTGGCTGCTCGATCGCGGCTATCAAGGCCGCATCTATTCGCCCGGCGAAGCTCCACCCCACCCGATTGCCATCGTCTTCGGCGCAGGGCTTCGCAGGGATGGCCGACCCACGACGGTCCTGGCGGATCGAATCGCCACCGCCGCCCAGCTGTATCATTCCGGAAAAGTCGAGAAAATTCTGCTCAGCGGATCGGCCCGGCCGGATGGCTACGACGAAGCCGCCTCGATGCGCAGCTTCGCTCTCGAACTCGGGGTTGCAGAACGCGATATTCTCACCGATTCAAGCGGCGATCGGACATTTCTCACCTGCTTGCGAGCCCACGAAGTATTTGGGATCGATTCAGCCGTGCTGGTGACCCAGCGGTACCACCTGCCGAGAGCGCTGGTCCTCTGCGACGCGATGGGTATCGAGGCCGACGGTGCCATCTCGGACCTGCGCGCCTACAGGGCAGAAAGGTTCTGGACTCTGCGCGAGTCGTTTGCCACACTGCGGGCGCTTTGGGACGCCGGTATCACCCAATTGACGAGATTGAACCGGAGTTGACCTCGATGGACCGTACGGAAGCGATAGCCATCCTTGATGAATACATTCAAAACCCGAATCTAAAACGCCATATGCTGGCTGTCGAGGCGGCCATGCATGACTATGCCCTCCGTATGGGTGAGGATCCCGCGCTCTGGGGACTGGCCGGGCTGCTGCACGATTTCGACTGGGAAATCCACCCCACCCTGGAAGAGCATCCCCAGGCCGGAGCCGGAATCCTCCAGGAGCGGGGAGTGCCCGAGATCATCATCCGCTGCATTCTCAGCCACGCCGACCATACCGGTGTCCCGCGCGAATCGAATATGGAAAAAGCCCTTTATGCCTGCGATGAACTTACAGGGTTGATTGTCGCGGTTGCACTCGTTCGACCTTCAAAATCGCTGTCCGATTTGTCCGTAAAATCCGTACGCAAAAAGTGGAACGACACTCGCTTTGCCGCAGCGGTGAACCGCAGCGAGATCGAAACCGGAGCGCAAGAGCTGGGGATCGAACTGTGGACGCATGTAGGGTATGTCTTGGAATCCATGCGGCGCATATCCGGTGAACTGGGACTGGACTGAACATCGTAGGGAGAACACCAGAAACCCGTAGGCGGGCAGACATGTTTCACCGCTTTGGGTTCTGTGGAGCATGCTGGTATAATGCGGCGTTCCCGTAATCCGGGGATGATGAATAGCCTATGACTGATACCTCTGAAGCGAAACGAACCAAAGCTTCGATCTGCGCAACCTGCGGATCGAAGCTCAAACCGGGCGATACGCGCTGCTCCGTTTGCGGTGCGACGGTGAGAGATCGGCCGTCGTCGGTACGCGGTTCAGGATCGTCGCAGATTTCGCTCTCCCTGCCCGTCGCGCTCATCATCCTGGCCGTTTTCACGGTCCTAGCGGTGGGTTTGACCTACCTGGCAACGCGCGGTTTGGGCGGGGGAGCCGAGCAAGCGGCGGAAGCCACGATCACGTTGACACCCACCGACACCGCGACCCTGCAGCCAACGCCGACAGACACGCCAGTCTATACGCCCACACCACTGCCCACACTCGAGTACATCGTGGACACGGGCGACACGCTGCTGGCGATTGCTGTACGGTATGATGTCTCGATCCAATCCATTCTGCAGATCAACCCCGGATTGAACAGCCAGAGCATTCTCTCTGTTGGCCAGCGGCTCAATTTGCCCCAACCCACGCCCACACCCTCTCCCGAGCCGTCCGTGACTCTGCCTCCAGAGGAGGCAACCCGGGCAGCCTGCGACACGGTCGTTTACACCGTGGAGGCTGATGACACGCTGGGTGGAATTGCGGACAACTATAACGTCAACCCGCTGGCAATTATGGATTTCAACGGCAAGTCGAGCGATACGGTCTTCCTGGGTGAAATCCTGCTAATTCCGCTCTGCGAGCGCAACCCGACACCGGGTCCCTCGCCCACACCGACACCACCGCCACCGTATCCTGCACCCAACCTGCTGCTTCCACAGGACGGCGCGCCGTTTTCGCTCGCCGATGACACCATCACGCTCCAGTGGGCTGCCGTCGGCCAACTGCGGGATAACGAGTATTACCAGGTCACTGTGGAAGATGTGACCGAGGGCAGCGGTGCCCGCCGGCTCGTCGACTATGTGAAGGACACCAAGTACATCATCCCGCTTACCTTCCGACCCAACAGCTCGACACCCCATGTCATGCGATGGTGGGTGCAGCCGGTGCGCCAGGTCGGCATCACTCCGGATGGCGATCCACGCTACGAAACGGGCGGGGCCCTGAGCTTGAAGCGCACCTTCACCTGGTCAGGCGCCGTACCCGGGGAAACACCCACGCCCTGATCCTGAACTCAGATCCAGAATCTACATCGCCGCCTCGTTGGGCGGCGATGATTTTTTTGATTATTCAATACCCGTAGAGGCGGGGTAACCCCGCCCCGACGAAGGACGGATTGAATTTATATCTTCAAGGCTGCGATCGTCTCACGGACATGTTCGGCAGAGACTTCAAGCGCCTTCTGCTCTTCTTCCGAAAGTGAATATTCGATCACCTTCTCGAGTCCACCCCGGCCAAGTTGGGCTGGGACGCCGAAAAAGATCCCCTCCTGGCCATATTCTCCGTTAAGGTAGACCGAAGCTGGCACGATCAGGTGGCGGTCTTTCAGGATCGCTTCCACCATCTGCGCCAGGGCCGCAGCCGGCGCATAGAAGGCGCTGCCGGTTTTGAGCAGGCTCACGATTTCGCCGCCGCCCTTGCGAGTGCGGCTGACGATCGCCTCCAGGCGCTCCGGTCCAAGGGCCTCATCCAACGGCACCCCGGCCACGTTCGAGTGACGTGTCAGCGGCACCATGTCATCGCCATGCCCGCCGAGCACGTAGCAGTGAACGTTCTGAACGCTGACTCCGAGTTCCATCGATACGAACGCACGCATGCGGGCCGAATCAAGAATTCCGGCCTGGCCGATAACGCGTTCACGCGGCAATTCTCCGACCTTCATCGCCAGGTAGGCCATCGCATCCAGTGGATTGGTGAGAATGATGAAAATAGCATTCGGTGAAGCTTTCAGTGAAGCCTCGACTGCGGCGCGCATGATGCGGGTATTCGCTTCCAGCAGATCGTCACGGCTCATGCCCGGTTTTCGCGGCAGCCCAGCGGTGATCACGACGACATCCGAGCCCTTTGTCGGTCCGTAATCGTTGGCGCCTATCACCCTGGAATCGGACCCGATGACCGGCATCGCTTCCGTCAGGTCGAGGCCTTTGCCCTGCGGCATACCTTCTACGATATCCACCAGTACGATCTCGCCCAGCTCGCGCTCGGCAAGGAAATGCGCCGTTGTGGCTCCCGTCTGCCCAGCACCGACAATGGTAATCTTCGACATGTACCCTCCTTGAAGTGTGGATCTTCTATTCTTCAGATGATCGAAAAATCCTTCTGGTTACATCAGTTCCGACTGCCGGAGGAAAGGAACTCGATCTCCTCCTCCGTAGTTGTGGGGTGAAATTCGGGTGACAACGGTGCAGATATCACTTCAACCCCCGTGCCCGGAACGACTCGTCCGATCGGCCAGAGCGGCAAACCCTGCTCGGATGCCCTGCGGGAGAATTCCTGGAATCGAGATTCGGGCACTGAAAGCAGAAGCCCACCGGAGGTTTGGGCATCGAATAACAGCATCTGCTGAATTTCATCCACGGATAGATCGAATTTCACGTTGGGCGAAAAGAACAGGCGGTTGTCGGCGCTGCCACCCGGGAAATTGCCTGCGTAGCCATAGGCAGGCGTCCCGCCGATGAAGGGAATGGACGGAAGCGAGAACTGAAGGCGAACATCGGACGCTTCGGACATTTCCACAGCGTGCCCCAGCAAACTGAAGCCGGTCACATCCGTTGCCGTGCGAATCCCCACGTCAATCGACAACGCCGCGGCTGCCGCATTAAGCTGGCTCATCCACTTTGTGACCCGATCCACATCCGACGGCTGCGCCGTGCCCCGCTTCAAAGCGGTTGTCGTCACGCCGGTTCCAAGCGGTTTGCTCAGAACGATAATATCACCGGCTCGCGCCCCGGCTTTAGTCATGATGCATTCCGGCGGAACCATGCCCACGGCTACCAGGCCATATTTCGGTTCTTCATCCTGGACCGAGTGACCACCGGCAAGAACCGCCCCCGCCTCACGCACTTTCTCCGCGCCCCCGCGCAGGATCGTCGAAAGAATCTCCACCGGGAGTCGGGCAGGCATAGCCGCGACGTTAAGCGCCAGCATCGGCTGCGCCCCCATGGCATAAAGATCCGAAAGGGCATTGGCTGCCGCGATGGCACCATAATCATACGGATCATCTACAACCGGCGTGAAGAAATCCAGGGTGATAACCAGCGCGCGCGTATCATCCAGCCGCCAGACCGCGGCATCATCCGGCATGGCAAGGCCGACCAGCAAATCCGGATAGGACTCGCCGGCAAAGACCTCTTTAAGTGGGCGCAGAACCTGCGCCAGCGTCTCCGCGCTGAGCTTGGAAGCTCAACCTGCGCAGGAGGACAGGCTGGTCAGCTTGATCTGCTTCCCAGACGTAGCCTGCACGTCTCCGTGCACGCCATCCGCCTCTCGATCCATCTCCACCTCAAGCGTATGTATCCGTGCGAAGGATTCTAGGGGCACGATTCTACGCTGTCAACCATCATCGGTGACGATTCAATCATCCGGGATTCCCGCTGCGCGAGGCAATCAGTCCCCATCAAGGAAGAGTGCCACTGCTGACCTCGCACTCCATCCCGTGACTCTACCTCCCGGAGCGAAGGATCTTTGAGCCTTAATCCTGAAAATCGGGCGATCCGGGGTAGAAAAAAGGAGAGGTCCATCCAGACCTCTCCAGGAATTCTTGCATGGATCATGAAATCAGGATTTCTCCGTCTCCCCGCTTTCCGGAAGGAATCCGTAGGCGAAGATAATCCCAACGCCAGCGCCGGCCGCGGTGCCGCCAGCCATCCAGAGAAAGAATGCCAGCGAAAATATCTCGGCAGCAAGCGCGCCAACCAGCAATCCAAAAAAGGTCCCGACAATGGCGGTCGCCACGACGACCTTCCCGATCAGCTTGAGCTCCGGAAGCATGGGAACACTCTCCTTTGACCCAGACATTGTACCCGGAGAGCAATATCCGTCAAGGTTTGTCCGAATTGAGCGCTGACTTCTTAGCCTTTCAGGATATCCTTCAATATCTGCAGATCGAGGTTGCCACCGCTCAAGACGCAGGCTACCTTCCTGGCAGCGAAAGAGGCCGGATTCCTGAGGATCGGAACGATTGCAGCTGCACCGGAGGCCTCAACGACCAGCTGTTCTTGCTGCAGGAGGAAGATGATCGCCTCTTTCAGTTCCCCTTCCTCCGCAAGTTCGATGTCATCGATCAAGGTTCTGGCAAGGTAGAACGGCACAGCCCCAAACCCGCCCGCCAATCCATCTGCAATCGTGGGTTCATGATCGTAAGGATCTACGGGTTCACCTCGTTCCAAACTCAACACGGCTGCCGGACTGGCCGCAGCCTGTACACCGGTCACGGCGCAGAGGGGATTGAGTTCTTTGACCGCGGAAGCGATTCCTGCGATCAATCCACCACCCCCGATCGGGACGATCACTTGATCCAGATCAGGTTCCTGCAGCATCATCTCGAGACCAGCTGTGCCCTGGCCGGCAATGACATCCACGTCATCATAGGCAGGAACGTAGGCCGCTCCTTCTTCAGCGGCAAAGTCC
>JBJYWH010000062.1:0-11689 GCA_046259355.1 Anaerolineales bacterium | reverse complement strand
TTTTCCGATTCCGACTCGAGGAAATCGGCGATCACCTGGGGCTGTTCGTAGATTTCCTTATGCAGAATTTCCCCGCTCATAGGCCGTCCCCTTTCTCCAGGCTGGAGGAAAAGCAATCCAGGGCATGCCGCCCCGGCGCCAACCTTTCTACCCGATTTTCTCCATCAACCAGGCAACGCCATCTTCATCGTTGCTCGGGGCCACCAGATCCGCAGCCTGCCGAACCTCCGACGCTGCATTCCCCATCGCAACCGAAACTCCCGCGACCCGTAACATGCTGATATCATTCGGCGAATCCCCTACGGCGACAACTCCCTCCAGCGGAATCCCGAGATATTCACTCAGCGATTTCAACGCGCTGCCTTTATCGACGCCGGCGCGGTTGATTTCCAGGAACCGATCGCCGGAGTACGTGAGCTCAAGCGGGATGCGCATCGTTCGAATCTGGCTTTCGAGATCTTTCAAAATTGGATAATCCGCCACCAGCGTGATCTTCCCCGGCTGCAGATCGGTCTCGACCAGCAGATCGGACGCCCGGTGCAGATAGCGAGGATCGATCACCGAAGTGCGGTGAAAGTCTTCGTAGGGGATCTCGTAGGAGATGTTATCCGGCGAGCCGAAATAGATTCCCACCTCAGGACGGCGGGCGAGCTGCACCACGGCACGCGCGGTCTCGGGGAGAAGGGGCTGGTAGGCCACTACATGATCCCGGGCCGAATCAAAAATGTACGCGCCGCCAGAGGTGATATCGGGCGCTGTCAGCCCGAGATCCTCCAGTAAAGGGAGCGTTGCACAGCGCGGCCGGCCCGTGACGAGACTGACGATCAGGCCATCATTGGATACGTTCTGAAGAGCTTTTCGTACCCTCGGACGGACCTGGTGGTGGGAATCGAGCAAGGTACCATCGATATCCACTGCCAGCAGCTGAACCGGGGTTGAGTCGAGTTTGCTAAGCCTGTTCTGTTTGTTGCCCAAAGGTAGGTTCTTCCTAGCCCGCAAACCCCGGGATGGTGCGAACGGGAGATGGGAAAGCAATCCATTCCGGGAAACCGATCGTCAACGAGCACGCCTGAAAAGATACCGCTAAGGGACGGCGAACCGAGAGTACCTGTGGTCAAGGGAGCCTTTACCTGAGGAAGCGCGTTCTGCCTCTTCGGTTTGCCGCACTTACCTATTATATCGTGCCATATCGCGGCCAAACATTTGCCCGGGCAAAATGCCTCTAATTCATGACATATTCAACATGATAGTTGACAAGGGAGGAAGAGCGACATAGACTAGTAATACCTGATGCAATTTGAGTTGGTCCTTACATTTGCGACGGTACTGCTTCCGTTTCTGGGGGTTCGCGTTGTAGGTGCGGCAGTGCAGCCTGATCCACGGCTGGCCAGGAGGCGAAGGAAGCAAAGAGAGTAGAAGAGCGCAAGACGACCCGACGCTCGATACCCACTTGGATCCTGCTCTTCCCATCAATTGAGAAGTATTCGTCGCTGCGTCCTCCGGCTCGGGCAGCAGGCCTGTAGCCGACTCTCGAGGCCGCAGCCGATGGGAATGCAGAATGGGTGCAGCTTGGAACCCTTCTACTTCTCATACTTCTTCCGCGAAGGTATCCCATAATGTCGGTTGATGGCAGCGAGCAGCCTGGAAGCTAGCGGCTGCCTCCGGTGCTTCGACGTACGAGATCCCGGTTGCCCGAAATCGATGAAGGGAGGTGGTGCCTCCGAGAACACCCTAAGTTCGTGAATAGAAACAGCCTTACAACCGGACATATTCATTAATGGAGGAGGAAGCACACAATGCTTACTGCCATATTGTTGGCGCTCTGGGCATACCTGTGCATCTACGACATCCTCGGCCCAGTGTTCTTCCTAGGTTTCCGACCACTTATTGCCGGCTTTGGTGCCGGGATCATCGTCGGCGACATCCAGACCGGCATGATGATCGGCGGCACGCTCGAACTGATGGCGCTTGGTGTGTACACGTACGGCGGCGCCACCATCCCGGATTTCACGGTCGGTGCGATTCTCGGCACCTACTTTGGAAAGACGGGCGGCTTTGAAGTCGGAATATCACTGGCGATTCCCGCGGCACTACTGCTCACCCAGGTCGATGTTCTCCAACGCTTCTTGAACTTCGTCTTTGTCCACCGCGCCGACGCTTTTGCCGAGGCCGGGGACGAGAAGGGCTTCATGCGGATGATGTGGTGGACCAGCCACCTGATCTGGGGTCTTTCACGGGCTATCCCGGTGTTCCTAGCCGTTGCCTTCGGCGACCAGGCGGTTCAGGCGGTCTCGAACTTCTTCGATAAGAACCCCTGGTTCAACAAGGGCATTTCCGTAACCGGCGGCATTCTGCCAGCACTTGGCTTTGCCATGCTGTTGAAGATCTTGCCGGTGAGCACTTTCCCGGCATTCCTGCTGCTTGGTTTCGTACTTTACGCGTATCTCAAAGTGCCGTTGGTGGGTATCGCGATCGCCGGCGTGGCCATCGCGCTTGTCTACCAGCAGCTGAAATATCGCGGACAGGAGGCCTGAGATGGAGACTACGGCTTCTACCAAGCTTACACGTAGCGACCTCATGCGGGCTTTCTGGCGCTACCTGTTCCTGAATCAGTTGGGATGGAACTACGAGCGCATGCAGTCCGTTGGCTACTGCGCCGCGATTCTGCCCATCCTGCGCAAGACCCGCCCCGATCCTGAAGACTTCAAGGAAGCCTTCATCACCAACCTGAACTTCTTCAACACAAACCCGGTGGTCGGCTACCCGCTCATCCTTGGCGCTCATGCAGCCCTGGAGGAGTCGGGTGCCTCGCTGGAGACAACCGAGGGCTTGAAGGTCGGCTTGATGGGTCCGCTGGCGGGAGTTGGTGACACCATCGTCTGGGCTCTTTACAACAGCATCATCATGAGCATTGGCTCCGTGATGGCCCTGCAAGGCAATGTAATGGGGCCGATCCTGGTGATCTTGCTGGTCTTCTTCCCGTACCTGGGCGTACGCTACTGGCAGTTCTTCTGGGCGTACCGTCAGGGCAGCAACCTGATCGGCCAGCTGGGTGGCGGCATGATCGAGCGGATCACGGAAATGGCCACACTGGTCGGCCTGGTCGTGATCGGCGGTTTTGCGCCGTCGATCGTGAAAGTCACGACGCCCCTGGAGTGGAGCCGGGACGTAACGGTACGGGGTGAACTGACGACGCAAACCGTCAACATCCAGCAGCAGCTGGACGCGATTCTGCCATACATGCTGCCGCTCCTTGTCACATGGCTGGCATACTGGCTGCTCAAACGCGGCTGGAGCCCGATTCGGGTCATCCTGGTGCTGACGGCAATCGGCTTCATCGGTGGTGCGTTGGGGATCCTCGGGTAACAGGAGTCCATGGGCAACCGGATCAAATATCAAACAGGGTAATTGGGGCATCCCAATTACCCTGTTTCTATCATCTCAGCAGGCAAAGCCGAGGGAATACGATGTTCGAAACTTATCTGAAGATCGCTCGGGAACGGCTTGATTGGATGCTCGAAGAACAGGCCGATCCAATTCGGGCCGCGGCCCATCTCATCGGAGACGTGATCGCGGAGGGCAAGAACGTATACACGTTCGGATCAGGCCACTCCCAGCTCCTGGCGCGCGAGATCAGCGAGCGCGCCGGCGGTTTGGCGCCGGTCTTCCACCTCCCCGATCCCACCTGGGGATTAATGGAACGAATCGAGGGATATGGAGAGACACTTTTTGAACAGTATCCGCTTCAACCCGGGGAGGTGATCTTCATCATCTCCAATTCAGGACGCAACCCTGAGCCGATCGAAGCAGCACAGTACGTCAAAGCGCGCGGTTTGAAGCTGATCGTGGTGACTTCCTTGGAACATTCCCGCAGCGTCGAGTCACGCCATTCGAGCGGCAAACGGTTGTTTGAATTCGGGGACATCGTCCTCGATACCGGCACCCCCATGGGGGATGCAGCGATCGAATTCGAGGGCATGCCGATGAAAGCCGGCGCGCTTTCCACGGTGCTTGGCGCAGCCATCATGAATGCCGTCATGGTCGAGGCCATTCAGTATCTGCTCGACAAAGGCGTCACTCCGCCGGTGCTGATCAGCGCCAACCTGGACGGCTCCGACGAGCATAACGAAGAGATTCTGGCACGCTACAAGCACATGGCATGGGCGCCGAGATTCTTTTTCTAGCAGCTCTTTATCTCACGCTCACGGGCGGGTCCAGTAGATCCGATCGACCTGCGTGAATGTATAATTAAACCTGGCCTGAGCGAGGGCAGGAGGTCGCGTGGTTGGGATTGTTGTGGTAACACACGGCGAGATGGCCGCCGGCCTGATCCAGGCGGCGGAGATGATCGTCGGAAAGCAGGAGCAGCTCAGCCCGGTGCATCTGCTCGAGATGGATGCCGTCGAAGGCTTGATGGAACGCGTCGAAGAGTCGATCGGGCAAAATGACACCGGCGAAGGCATCCTGCTCCTGGTCGACCTGCCCGGCGCAAGCCCATTCAACGCCTGTGCACGTCTCGCCATGCAGCGGGAAGGTTTGAAGCTCATCAGCGGTGTGAACCTGCCCATGCTGGCAGAACTGCTTGTCCAGCGTCCAAGCCACACGCTTTCTGAACTGGTGGAAATTGCCAAGCAAGCCGGCAAGTTTGGAATTAAGGACCTCTCGGAGATCCTCAATCCGGAATAGTACAGGACGTACCCTGAGGCGGCTGGAGGAGGTTTCCTATGCCCGTTCGTCATATCCGCATGGATAACCGTTTAATCCACGGACAGATCCTGGTTTCCTGGAACTCAGCAATCAAGATCGACCATATTATCGTCACGAATGATAAGGTTGCGGCCGATCCAATCCAGGTGACCCTGCTGAAGGCCGTGGCTCCCATTGGCGCGAAGGTGTCGGTCCTCTCGCTGGATGACACTGTCGCTTACTGCAAGGGCCCTGAAGCGGAAAATGAGACGATTTTCATCATCGCGAAATTCCCTGAGGATGGTGTCGAACTGCTCAAACGTGGACTGAAGATGGATGAGATCAACCTGGGAAACCAGGCGTATATCCGCGGATCGAAGAAGCTCTCGAACACTGTTTTCCTCACCGAGCAGGGCGTCAAGGCCCTCAAAGAAGCGCATGATATGGGCGTGACGATCACCTGCCGGATGATGCCGGATGATCCGAAGAAGGAATTCTGGCCCACGATCGAGAAGAATTTCTCCGAGTGGGTGAATTGATCGAAAACTTCAATTTGATTCCATCCGGGATTGCGAGGTAACGGCAGGTTCGGTCTCATCAACCCTGGGGCAGGCACGGGGTGATCCCGGCCCGGCATGACACCCGCGTCCACCGCGCCGAAAACCGTGGATCCTGAAGGAAATCCGTCTCCTGGGACTCTGGGTCGACCGCGCGAACCAATCTCGCCCCCGCTATCCCGCCCCTGGAGGTGATCATGGAAAACCAGGTTACAGCCTATGCGGCCAGAATTCAGGACATCCTCGATGGCATTCTCTCAACCCAGATGGAGGCCATCCTCGAGGCGGCCGGAATTGTGGCAGACGCCGTCGCCCAGGACGGAATCCTGTACACCTTCGGCACCGGCCACAGCCATGTTATCGCCGAAGACATCTGTTCCCGGGCCGGAGGTCTCGCCCCGGTTGATGCGATTCTCGAGCCAAGCCTCACCGGAAATCAGCAGGTGGTGAAAAGCGAGTACATGGAGCGCATCGAGGGCATCGCTGAGATCATCCTCGATTACTACCGCGTGAGCCCGAAAGACGCTCTGATCATCATCTCCAACTCCGGGCGTAATGCCGCACCGATCGAGATGGCGGAAGGCGCCCGGCAGCGGGGAGTCCCTGTGATTGCCATTACCTCGCTGGAGCACTCAAAGGGCACGACATCCCGCCATTCAAGCGGCAAGAAACTCTATGAACTTTCCGACGTCGTGATCGATAACGGCTGCCCGAAGGGAGACTGCGTGTTGACCCTGGAAGGACTCGCCCAGCCCGTGGGCGCCAGTTCGGGGGTGGCCGGGATGTTCATCGTGCATGCGATCGTCGTGCAGGCTGTTCAAAATCTTCTTGACCGCGGACTCGAACCACCGGTATTCATGAGCGGAAACCTCGACGGACACGAGCGCATCAACAAGCCGCTGCTCGACCGCTACTGGGGCCGCATCAAACTCTGGTAGGGCATCATGAGCGATTCGAAAGTTCAGGCCAGCGTCGTTCAGGTCGATATCACCCCTCCGGTGGGGATCCCCATGGAGGGCTACGGCGCGCGCGAAGGCGTCAGCCAGGGTGTTCACGATCCGCTGGTCGCCCAGCTGCTGATGCTGGAAGGAGCCTCTCGGCGTCTGATCCTGGTCGCCGCTGATCTGCTCGGCATACGGCTCGGCGTAACCCGGAATCTGCGCACCGCCATCGAGCAAGCCATCGGCCCGTCGGATGGCGTGATGATCGCCTGCTCGCACACACACTCGGGCCCGGCCGGATTCATGCCGGAGGTTCCCGGGCTTCGGACCTACAGCGATCCGGATTTCCAGCATTTCGTCGAGCGCAAGATCGCCGGCGCCGCCCTTCAAGCCAGCCGACAGCTCGTCCCGGTCCGGCTCGGGTGGGGATCGGGACGGGTGCGGGGGATCGGCACCAACCGCAATGACCCTGATTCCGATCGGCTGGACGACGAGCTGCTGATCCTGCGCGTGGACGATTCGGAAGGTCAGCCATTGGCTGTCCTGATGAACTACGGCTGCCATCCGACCGTGCTGGGCCAGGACAACCTGCTGCTCACGGCAGACTTTCCCGGCGCTGCGCGCTCCATCCTGGCGCGAATCTTCCCGGACACGGTCTTCCTCTTTACCAACGGCGCGTCCGGAGACGTGAGCACACGTTTCACGCGCCGGGAGCAGACGTTTACTGAGGCAGAGCGCATGGGCTCCATCCTGGCGGGTGGCGTCCTCGGGACGATGCAGAAGGTGGAATCCAGGTCCTCTGCGACCCTGGACTGCCGCACCCACGCCCTGGAGGTGCCATTTCGCGAATTTCCACCGGCGGAAGAAAGCCAGGGCCGGATTGATGAACTGCAGCATCGTCTGGATGCGATGAAAGCCGAGGGCGCCAGTCACGGTGACTTGCGCCGTGTCTTCACGCAATGGCAGGGCGCTGTCGGGCAATCGAAGATGCGGGAATCACTGGCCGGGCAAAGCTCGATTCAAACCGAGCTGCAAATTTTCCACATCGGGGAGGGGGCGTTGATGGGCCTTCCCGGTGAACCCTTCACCCAGAGTGTGCTGCGAATCAAACAAGACAGTCCCTTCTTGTATACTGGCGTTGTGAGCTACTGCAACGATGAGATCGGTTACTTCCCCGATGCAGAATCCTTCCGGGATGAAACCTATGAAGCGTTGATCAGTCCGTTCCAGCAGGACGTTGCCACGCTGATCGAAGAGACGAGTCTGAACTATCTGCAGGAGGCCCATCATATTTGATTTCAACGCCAATGATCTGCTGCGCCTGCTTGGCATTGGATTTGCCGGCGCCTGGCTGTTCGTGAGACTGGGATACTGGAAAGGCTGGTATTGGCGCACACGCGGAGGCGTGTATGCCTATCTCCCGCTGGGGGTGGTCTTCTTCCTATACACCTACCAGGAGCAAGCGCAGGCCCGATTCGGATCCTACTACTTCCTCTTTGTCGGCGGCATCCTTCTGCTGGCGCTGGTCTGCGTGTGGTGGTCGCTGCGGCCGCCAAGGTTCGTTCAGCCTGCGTGGGTTCGATGGGTCGAAGCCTACCCCAAGCGGATTCGGGATGCGATGGCCAAGGACGTCGAGCAGGACACGGACTGGGAGAAGCACGTCCATACCAAGGAAGCTGTCGACGCCTGGGCCCGTACCCTTAAACTCAAGCTCCCCAAATCCAAATAGGTTCAGCCCCTCGTGACACCTTCTCATAAGCCGGGCAGCTTGGCAGTCCTATGCGATTTCGACGGTACGATCGCCCACGCACAGACGATGGATTTCCTTTATCAGCGCTTCGCGAGCTGCGGCATGGAATTCGCCCGGCGCTGGGAACGGGGCGAGATCGGGACCGCTGAGGAAATCCGCTCGACCTTCGCAACGGTCACCGCTTCCCGGCAGGAGATGGAACGCGCGCTGGATGAAATCGAACTCGATCCAGGATTCAACGTATTCCTTGCCGGCGCGGAGCAACGCGGCGACCTGGTCGCCATCGTCAGCGATGGGTTGGACTGGTATATCGAATTCCTGCTGAAGAAACACGGTATCGATGGCGTCCCGGTGTACGCGAACCACATCGCGTTCGAAGGAAATGGATTCCGATTCGAATTTCCCTACTACCACCCGGATGTGCCGCTGCGAGGCGTGAGCAAGCGGCACATCGTACAGAAGTTCCGCCAGCAAGCCGAGCGCATTGTCTACGTGGGAGACGGAAAGAGCGACGTCGAGATCCTACAAGCCGTCGACCGGCTGTTTGTAAAAGGCTGGCTGGCGGACTACTGCCGCCAGCACAAGATTGAGGCGATCCCGTTCAACAATTGGAACGACCTAATGGAAAAGTGGCAGGAGGCCGGGGAGCGTTGATCGGTCGGCGGCTGGGATGTTCGGAGTGCCTGCCGATCCCTCCACTGGATTAGCGATCCGCCTCTTTGTCACGCTCCTGGCGTTTCGCCAGCCCGGCCTGGCGTCCCCTCGCCCTGCTCTCGAGGATCAAGCGTACGGGCAGCCTGGAAAGCGCTCCAAGAACATACGTCCCAAGCGCCGCCAACAGCACCCCAACGGCAATCCAAACGATCGAATATCCCATCCGGTACAGCAGGTAGCCGAATATGAGGTAGGCCGGATAGGTCAGCCAGACGAGCGCGCTCAGCGGCTGGTAGAGCCTCTCGCTGTAGGTAAACTGGAAGGTCCCCTCCAGCAGGACCAGGACGGCAATGCAGGCGATGATCGCGATCCGCAGATCGAAGAACACCGCCGCCAGCACCAGCACGAGGACCGAGATGTCATGCGGAATTGCCTGCCATCCAACCCGCTTCTGCAGCATCAGCTTGGATTCCCGAACCTGGGAAAGCACATCCTCAAACTGCGCGTCTGAAAGTCGAGCATAGCGGGTGCGAAGATCGTCCCTGCGCTCGCCTCCCAGCGATTCCAGTTCACGCGGGCTCAGATCAAAGAGTTCCCGGGCAAGCGCCTTGCCCTCGTCGAGCGCGGATGGAGCGGATCTATGTCGGGTCATATTCGTTTTCCTGCTGCTCCCATCTGACTTCGTTAACGTGTCGTCTATGGTTCAAGGACGGTTGCCGCCGCCGGATGTATCAATCCAGTAGGCCAGGTTTTCCGGCCGATCGGGGTCAAGGCCCTCCGCGAGAGAGCGGTAGTATGCGAGGTAGTGGATCGCCGGAAGGTACAACGGTCCCAGGCTTCGATCATCCCCTCCTGTCTGAAATTCCACCAGGAAGTCCGCCTGCTGCTTCAGCTGCGGGCTGGCCTGGTCGCACAGCACACAGGTTACGGCACCCAGAGCATGCATGTCGGCGATGAAGCGTGTTTCATGCTCGAGCCCGCGCCGGGAAACCAGCGCGACCAAAAGCATTTCCGGTTTCACCGTCGTTTGCGGTCCATGTCGAAAATCAAGCATCGGATAGGCATCAGCCGGCAGCAGGGTGGTTTCCTTGATCTTCAGCTGCGCTTCATGCGCCAATCCGATGTTAGGACCATTTCCAACGAAGGCGAATGAGCGCAATCGAGAGGTTTCTGCCATTTCACGGCCCGCCGACTGCGCCAGCGGAAGTATTACTTCGCACGCCTGCGGAAGGCCATCGATGGCCTTATAAAATTCTTCATCCTCCGCAAGCGCTGCTGCCAGGTACTGCAGCGCGATCAGCATGCCGGTAAACGAGCGCGTCGTGGTGACGGCTGCTTCCTGGACGGATTGCAGGATCAGGGCTGCATTTGATTCGCGTGCTAGCGGGCTGTCTTCCGTGCAGGTGATACCCAACACCGGAAAACCGGCCGAACGCATGGCATGTAGCGCGTCCACGACCTCGGTTGTTCGGCCCGAACGTGAAAGCAGGATGATCGCCGTGCGCTTCGGCGAGCGGCCAACGACCTGGGGAAAGAGCGTCAGGTCGGCAGCTGGAATCGACTGCGCGGTCCGCCCCCAAACCATACTGACCAGCGGAGCGCCATAACGAGCCGCGTTCAGGCCCGATCCGCAGCCGCTGAAGACGAGATGCTGGGCGCGGGAGAGAATCGATCGTGCCGCCCGGATCTGGCTGGAAAGCTGCGGCAGGAGCTCCCGCCATGCGTGCGGTTGGGAGCCAATCTCCTGATAAATCGCTTCACCGCGCACAGGGTTCATATGGATTTTGCCCTTTATCTGCCGAGAGCCACAGCAACGCCCGGATTATAGCGCCCTGCATATTCGAGTTCAAGCTTGCGGCGCCAGGCTGGTCGCAGGTATCAGCCGAATCCCGATTCCACCAGGAATTCATGGTATGGCTCCCGGGCCTCAACAGCCGCCATCCAGCAGGAGGGTTGGCATCAGCCATGTTCTTGACATGCCTTAAAGCCAGGGGGTAAGATGGATTCGAACGTGACCCCGATCGCGTGGAGATTCGAGATCCGGAATGATCCCCCCTGCTCGCGATCTCGACATCAATCAAAACGCACCCCTCCTGGAAGAGGCTGCCCCATGTCAATCTGTATGAATTACGCGACCGTTATCACCCCTGAAGCGATACTCACTGATAGTGCAGTGATCATTTCAGACGATGGTCACATCGAATATGTCGGGCCCATGGAATCAGCGCCCCGCACTGAAGGTCTTACACTCGACCTGCGCGGCCGTATGGTTATTCCCGGATTGATCGATGTTCACGTCCACGGTGGATTCGGTGTTGGATTCGGTAATCCGGATACACTCGAGAGCGACCTGGCGACCTACTCCCAGCGTGTAGTCGAGAACGGCGTAACCGGGTTCCTGACATCCATCGCCACGCCGGATGCACCCTCCCTGATCAACGTCATTACAGCCTATGCCCGGCTCTTCAAGAAGGATTTCGGCGGCGCGGTACCGCTGGGCATCCATCTGGAAGGCCCTTTCCTCAGCCGGGAGAAAAAGGGAGCCTTCCATCCCGAATGGCTGCGTGATCCCGATCTCGAGCAAGCCCGTGCCTTCCTCGAAGCCGGCGACGGCTGGATCCGTCAGATGACGCTGGCGCCGGAACTGCCCCATGCAGACGAAGTGGCTGCGCTGTTCCGCCAGCAAGGAGTGGTTGTCGCCGCTGGGCATACCAATGCTGACTACGAAACGGCTCAGCGCGCGCTTCGATCCAATTTCACCCATGTAACCCATACCTTCAACGCCCAGCGCGGTTTTCATCACCGCCAGCCGGGAGTCTTCGGCGCTGTATTGACCTCCGATGAGGTCACGGCCGAATTAATCGCCGATACCATCCACGTGCATCCCGGCGCGATGAAAACGCTGTACCGCTGCCTGGGAGACGACCGCATCGTCCTGATCACGGACGCCATTCTCGGTGCCGGCCTGCCGGATGGAGTGTATGAATCGGTCGAATTCATGGTCACGATCAAGGATGGCGTTGTGACGCTCGAGGATGGGACTCTGGCCGGCAGCTCAGCCCGCTTGAACCACTGCGTCCGGAACATGCACCAGACGGTCG
>JBJYWH010000061.1:0-4224 GCA_046259355.1 Anaerolineales bacterium | reverse complement strand
TTGCTCTGTCGATCCTCGCCATCGATGGGCTTTCCGATTGGTTGGCTGGCAGGCCTGTACATCGATGGCTGCGTGCGGGACTTGTCGGTATTTGCACGATCAGCTCGCTGGCAATCGTCGTTGGGTCTATCCAGTCGGCGCGTCATCCAGCCCGGCCAGCGTTCATCCCGTCCGGGGATGAGCGCGCATTCCAATGGCTGCGGAACCATGTCGACCCCGGCAGTATCGTCCTGGCTTCCTATGAGACGAGCAACGCGCTTCCGGCCTGGGCGCCGGTGCGGGTGATCATTGGCCTGGGACCCGAGAGCGCCGGTCAGGAAGAACTGCTCCCACAGGTGGACGCCTTTTACCGCGGGATGCCGGAAGGCGATCGCCGGCAATTTATGCGCCAGCACGATATCCAATGGATCTTTTTCGGGCCGCTCGAAAGGAAACTCGGAAGCCTGGATCCAGCTGAGATCGGCTTGGTCTCGCTTAAATATTCTGAATCGGGCTATCAGATTTACCAGGTCGGGGGTGACTCCTGAAGCGATGGAGTAATTCACTCACCGTATTGACGATCGTGCTCGGCCCGCTCCTGCTTTTCGGGCCCATGCTGCTTCGCGGTTGGGCGCTTTTCTGGGGCACGCCGTTGCTACAATTCGTGCCCTGGCATCGCTACGCGATCGAGCTCCTGCGTGGGGGCCATCTACCGCTGTGGAATCCTCTGCTGGGCGCCGGAGCCCCCCTGCTTGCGAACTACCAATCTGCCCTGCTCTATCCCCCCAACTTGCTGCTCCTGCTAACAGGCCCTGAATATGGTCACGGCCTGCTCGTGTTCCTGCATTTAATCTGGGCCGGTCTCGGCATGCGCGCCCTGGCTCGAAGACTGGGTATGCAGCCTGCCGGTCAGATGATCTCAGCGCTGGCATTCAGCCTATCCGGTTACATGGTCTCCAGGGCCGGGTTTATCAGCATCAATCACACGGCTGCATGGCTGCCGTGGCTCGTGATGGCGCTCGATTCGTTCCTCGATCGGGTCCGAACCGGCGGGAAGCCTGGGGCGTGGATCAGACCGCTCTGTCTCTTCTGCCTGGCGTTGGCGATGCAGTGGCTGGCGGGACATGCCCAGACCTCCTGGTACACGCTGCTCCTGCTAGCCGTCTGGGCCGTCTGGCGGTTGGGAGCCTGGCACGACCGGCCGCGCCAGTTCAGGGCAATCGGGTTGCTGGTTGGAGCTGGAGCATTGACCTTTGCAATGGCGGCTGCCCAGCTTCTTCCCACGCTTGAATATCTCCAGCAGACGCCGCGGGCGACAGCATTGAATATGGAGTATGCCCTCACCTATTCGTTCTGGCCGTGGCGGATCCTTGGGCTGTTTCTTCCCGATCTTTTCGGGTCGCCTGTACGGGGTGACTTCTGGGGCTATGGCAATTATTGGGAAGATGCGATTTACATGGGTATTCTCCCGGCACTGCTCGCCGTGGGCTGCGTTTGGAAGAAGCTGCGGAAAAACGATGCCTCTGGCCGCATGGTTCGTTTTCTGCTGATCGTGGGCGGGATTTCCCTGGTTCTGTCGCTGGGAAAGAACACTCCCATCTTTCCGTTTCTTTTCCGCCATATTCCCAGCTTCAGCCTGTTCCAGGCGCCGGCGCGGTGGAACCTGATCCTGATATTTTCGCTCTCACTTCTCGCCGGATTCGGCCTGGATACATGGTCTACACCGACCGGGCGCGGGCTGTACTGGACACGGCTTGGCACAGCCGGCGCTGCGGTCATCGGGCTGGCAGCCTTCCTCGGTTCCCTCTGGATGGGTGACATCGAGCCGAGCTTCGTGCGAGCCTTCGCAATCGCCGGACTATGGCTCGCAGCGGCTGGCTTGCTGACGCTTTTCCTGCCCAAGAGTTTCACCCCCCGCTTCCAGGCCGTGCTCGGCGCACTCTTGCTTCTAGACCTTGTCTGGGCTGGGTGGGGTTTGAACCCTGCGCTCCCTCTTTCTGTATATCAAGGAGAGACTCCGCTTCAGGAACTGTCTTCCGGGGCGGATGGGGCACGACTTTATATGCCGAGCGATGTGGAATACACTGCCACCTTTGAACGCAGCCACCGCTTCGATACCTTTGATCCGGGCATCGATTGGCGCATGGTGCGTGATGCGGGTATTCCTAACACGCCATCGCTTGAGTCAATTCCTTCCCTTAATAATTTCGATCCCTTCGTTCCCAACCGGTATGAGCAGTTGATTCGCATGATCGAAACGAATCCCTCCCAGCCGGATCCTGCTCTCCTGGCGCTTGCCGATGTTGGCTGGGTGGCAGCGGATCTTGGGGTGGGTCCCCTGGGGGTGCAGTACAGCCCGGTCACGGGTGCCGCCCGTCTATGGTTGGTGCCGCATGCGGTCATGGCCGGGAGTCTGGAGCAGTCGCTCCAAATGCTGTCAAGTGGGGAGGTTGACCTGCAACAGACCGTCATCATTGAGGCGCCAATTGAAACGATCGAACACTCGGGCGGCCCTGCCCAGGGCGAGATCCTGGCGAGCGGGAATCCAAATGAGGTCAGGCTGTGGATTGAGGCGCCGGAAGGGACCTGGCTCGCGCTGGCCGACACCTGGTATCCCGGCTGGCGGTTGTACATCGATGAAGAGCGGGCTGACATGTATCCAGCGTTTGCTGCCTTCCGAGGGGCCTGGGTGCCGGCTGGCAACCATGAAATCCGAATGTGTTATCGACCAATGTCCTTCTACATCGGGGTGGCCGTCAGCGTGATCGGCTGGCTGTTCTTCGCTTTCCTCTATTTCCGATGGAACCACGACTAGCCCGCTGGTGGCCTGCCCTGGTGGCTCTGTTGGCCGGAGTGATTTATGCCGGCATCCGCATGGCCCCGGAAGGCTTCGATCCAATTGCACTGGCGGAGGTTGGGCCGCGCTACGCGGAGCAGAAGCCGGACGCCGAGCCGGGGTATGACGGGCAGTTTACCCTTTACATCGCCCTGGATCCCAATCCAGCGCAAGTGGCGCCCTACCTGGATGTGCCAGCCTACCGATATCAACGCATCCTGCTGCCGATCTTGGGACGCATGCTGGGATTGGGTCAGCCAGCGCTCATTCCGTGGTCTCTACTGCTGATCAATCTGGCTGCGCTTGTTATGGGCACCCGCCTGCTAACCGGGTTGGTCGTCGATCGAGGGTATGCGCCGGTCTATGCGCTGATTTATGGACTTTGGGTTGGAGTCCTCGCGCCGGTCGGGCTCGATCTGCACGAACCGTTGGCGTACGCGCTCGTGATTCTGGCATTCGTCCTGAGAGAGAAGGGACGTCAGTTCCCTTCTGCACTTGCGGTGTGTTTGGCATTCTTCGCCAAAGAGACCACGCTCATCTTCTGGCCTGTCCTACTGGTCTCTGGTTCGCCGCGAGAATGGACTCGATTCCGGACCGGGCTGGTGTTTGGAGCGCTTGCGTTCATCGTGTGGCAGGCATGGCTGTGGCGGACATTCGGCGCTCCCGGAATCGGCAGCGGGGGAGAGATGGCGACGGGGTTCGAGTGGATTCCCTATATGGGACTCTGGCGGATCGGCGAGTACGGCTGGCAGGTTCTGCTCTTATTCATCGCGATCATGCTGCCTTCGATCGTGGTCCCGTCCATCTGGGGTATCGTCACCAGCACGCTCAGCATGATCCGTGATCGTTACCTGGATGTAAACAGCCTGGCTTTATGGGCGAACTCGCTGTTGATCGCGTTTACTCCCCATTCGACCTTCCGGGAACCGCTTGGAATCGTGCGGCTGGCGGATGGGATGGTGCTGGGGTTGGTCCTTTACAGCACGAAATTTCATAAGAAACGGGTGTTAAATTATGCACTTTTCTGGATTGCGATGCTCTTCCTGCTTGTGGAGCAGGCTTGACGGTGCTTGAGAGCGGATCGCGCAGGGCGGGCAGGGCAAATCACGGTACAATTTGAACTTATCCATTCCTGTGGGCTTCAGGAGTCACGATGAACGAGATAAAAACACTTGCTGAGCGGTTGGTTGCCAACGTGGAGAAAGTCATCGTCGGGAAGCATGATCCCGTAAACCTGATCGTAACGGGGCTGCTGTGCCAGGGACATATCCTGATTGAAGATGTTCCCGGCACGGGAAAGACGATGCTGGCGAAAAGCCTGGCGAAATCGATCGGCTGCTCCTTCAACCGCATCCAATTCACCCCCGATATGCTCCCGAGCGACGTCACGGGCGTTTCGATATTCAACC
>JBJYWH010000060.1:0-5617 GCA_046259355.1 Anaerolineales bacterium | reverse complement strand
CGCTGTTCCCGCTGTGATCTCCCCCTCCAGTCCCATCTATTCGCCGGTCAAATTGATTTCAGCCGACATCTCCATCTCCAGCCGCAGGTGGATCGGAATGCGCCTTCCCCTCCGATAGATCGGTAGCAGCCTGTGATTCTGCCGCCCGGGAGGCTTTCGACACTTCTAGCTGAACTGCCAAGTCCTGTTTGCGTTTCCGCTCATCCCGTGCGACCAATCTCGCTCGAACACTGCCGGGCAGCATGATCATCACCCCGACCAGGATACCCAGGACCAGCGTGAGCATCAGCACCAGCGCCAGCGACCCGGTTACATTCCAACGCAAGAAAGAGATCTCGATTGAGGCGTTATTTTGAACCGCAAAAATCGTTACAAGCAGAGAAAGGATCAATGCCAGTACGAGGAATATTCGCATCACAGCCTCCCCGGCCACACATGAATTGAGCCTGCCATACGGCGCGATGCTAAATGGCCACGAGAAGATAGTCAAGTGAAAGAAAAAAGCACCCGAGTGACGTCGGGGGCTTCAAAGGGTGAAGAAGTTATTATTCGCGGGCGCGAAGTCAAGGAAAATTTGGAATGACTCTGCCGCTATGGGTCCTTTTCCTTTACTTTCTCCTTGTCAGGACCATGCCCATTCCCGTTCGGGCCCCTGGGTCCTTTGTCTTGCTCAAGATCTTGATGCTCGTCTTTTTTCAGCTGTCCCGGGGCCAGATCCGATGGGCTGCCGCCTTCCTCCAGGATTTCCAGCACGGCTTGGGAATGTCGTGATCGCTCAAGGGCTTTTTCAATCGAGGGCAGCGCATTCTCGGGCACTTGATCCCGCACTCGTTCCAGGGTTTGGATGTGTTTTGTTAACTGCTCTTGAAGATGTTCGAATTTGGCCCCTTGGGCTGGGCCCGGTGTTTGCGCTCCCATCCGCTCCATCTGACGATCAAATTCTGCCAGCGCCCGGTCGAGGTCATCGTAGCGGCCTTCCTCGATCAAGGTCTGCAGTTCATCCAGCCTCTTCTGGGCAAAATTCAGCAGCAGATTCTTATCGCCGGCTGGAGAAAACGTGAGCGCTAGCTGCAACTCCTCGCCTGCGCGCTTGACCCCATAAAGCGGATCGCCGGGAAGCGAGGCGGCGGAAGCTGAAAACACACCGTAGCCGCTACCGAACAGCACTGCAACAAGGGTAAGGACAAGCGCAACATAAGCCGGCCGAAAACTGAAGCGCCGCCCCGGGGCAGTCATTCGGCTCTTCGACGATACCTTCGCTACGACTCGAGCGTGGGATGCGCGCAGGAAGGCAGGGTCGAGATCAGCGGGAGCAAACTCCGCCCTCGTCTCCTGTGCCAGATCGAGAAGGACCCGGAGCTGATCGCCGTACTCGGGATAAGCCGCCAGAGCTTGCTCCAGCGTCAAACGGCCACGCTGGATTTCTGTCAGGCATGTATCGAGGATTTGTGGAAATTCATCCTTCATGAATCATTCCAACTTCACGACGAAGCGCCTTTAGAGCTCGATGCAGCAAAACCCTTACAGCGCCTTCGCTCTTCTTCATCCACTGTGCGGCTTCCTGGGTCGGTACATCCAGGATGACCCTCAAACGGATAATCTCCTGGTATTCCTCCGGCAGCCGGTCCATGGCTTGCTTAATCATCTCGACCTGTTCGTGCTGGATGAAACGCTCATCCATGCTCAAGCGCTCACCAGAGGCAGGCTCAATTTCATCGATGGAGAGCATTTCGTTTGCCTGACGGTAATGGTCCACCAATAAATTGCGCGCAACCTGATACAGGTAGGCCGAGAATCGCAATCCTCGCTCTCGGTAGCGGCTCAACGATTCATAGGATCGAAGGAAGACGACCTCCGTCAAATCCTGGGCGGTATGTTCGTCACTGACGCGCAGCCGTATATATTTATAGATCGCTTCCGCATAGCGCCTGTACAGGACTCCATAGGCATGGGCGTCACCGCGCTTTGCGCGCGCAATCAGTTTTGAATCTTCAACCGCGCCAATGTCACTCTCACCCATTCAAACGTACAATCCCTTCATTTGTTACACCTGGCGCAAGTCGTTCTTGAGAACGTGCACGGCCGAAGGCGACCCCGGGATGGGATAAGCCGAAGACCGATCCGTCCACACACGGCTTGAATGCAGATTACAATACCCGATAACAGACTGAATGTGTATTGCACGGGAGTCCCAGGAGGACTGATG
Source organism: Anaerolineales bacterium (assembly GCA_046259355.1). Classification (GTDB taxonomy): domain Bacteria; phylum Chloroflexota; class Anaerolineae; order Anaerolineales; family E44-bin32; genus E44-bin32. The sequence goes on along the minus strand of JBJYWH010000060.1, from coordinate 3,411 downwards.
ACGCTGTCCTTGTTGAACGAACGACAGACGGAATTGTGGCAGCAGGAACGGGAGCAAATCCGGGCTGCTCTCGAGCTTCTCGAAGCATGGGAAATCAGCCCCACGGATGCTGCACGCCTGAAGCAAGCTTTGGAGCAGCTTCACGAGCTCTTTCTTCTCGTGGTGGTCGGAGAGTTCAACAGCGGGAAATCGGCTTTGATCAACGCGCTGCTCGGCGACCAGCTGCTCGAGGAAGGTGTCACCCCAACAACCGATCATATCCATATCTTGAAATATGGCTCAACCGGTAAACCCGAAGTCCTGAGCGAGGATATTCGAGTGCTGAGTTTTCCACATGACATGCTGCGGGAAATCCACATTGTCGATACGCCGGGGACGAATGCTGTATTGCGCCACCACGAAGCGATCGTACGTGATTTCGTTCCCCGCAGCGATATGGTCGTTTTTGTTACCTCGGCCGACCGGCCATTCACGGAAAGTGAGCGTCAGTTCATCGAACATATCCGCCAATGGGGCAAGAAGGTCGTCGTCGCGATAAATAAGGCTGATATCCTCGGGGACGACCAGGAAAAGGAACAGGTGGAACGATTTGTGCGGGAGCAGGTTCAACGGCTTCTGGAATTCGAACCCGAAATATTCTCCGTATCGGCTCGAAAAGCACTGCGCGGAGAGGATAGCAGCGGTTTTACTGCTCTGCGCGAATTCCTGGCAGCGACTCTTTCACAAGAGGGGATCATTCGGTTGAAACTTCTCAACCCGCTCGGCGTTGCTGTGAAAATCAGCCAGGAGTACTGCGATCGGGCAACCGAACGACTTGATCTTCTTGCTGGAGATGCCGAAGCGCTTCAAAAAGTCGAACACCAGCTAGACCTCTTCGCCTCCGATACGATGTCCGAGTTCACCCGTCATCTTGACCGGGTCGAAAACGATTTGCTGCAAATGCAGCTCCGGGGAGAGGCTTTCCTCGACGAGTCCATGCGGCTGCTGCGAATTCGGCAGATGCTTGATGCAAAATCTATGCGCCACTCGTTCGAGCAGCAGGTGGTCGCAGACGCACCAGAACGGATTGATGCGCACATCCAGGAAATCATCGATTGGTTCGTTGAGCGAGAACTCCGCCAGTGGCGCATGATGACGGAAGAACTGGAACGGCGGCGGGAGACGGATGCACTCCAGGATGCTGCCCGCGAAGCATCGGGGGGATTTGCTTATAACCGGCGCCAGCTCCTCGACAGCATTGGCAAGGATGCCGATCAGGTCATTCAATCCTTCGATCGGTCGCTCGAAGCGCGACGGCTGACGGATTCCGTGCGTGAATCGGTTGCGCTGGTCGGACTGGTGGAAGTCGGCGCGATCAGCCTGGGGCTGATCCTGAAAGCGGTCCTGACGACAGCCGCCGCCGATGCGACCGGAATCCTCGCCGCTGGCCTGCTCGGGGTGCTGGGGTTGGCGATCATCCCGCTCCGGCGAGCCAAAGCCAAGCGCGAACTCCGCGACAAGCTGGGCAACCTGCGGGATGAGCTTCGTCAAGCCCTGAGTCAGAATTTCAATACAGAACTGGAAAGGACCTCAAACAGGCTGCGGGAAGCTCTGGCACCCTACCGGCGTTTCGTGCTCTCGGAAAAGGAGCAGCTGGCAGGGATCCAGGATCGTCTTGAGACGATTCTCAAACGGCTTGAGAACCTGAAAACCGAGATCGAGGCATAGCCGCCAGCAGCCTTTTCGCGTGTCAATCTCCGGGTTGAGCCCGCTGGAGAACGTGGGATCACTCCCCCCGATTGTAGGTTCCCCATAAGACAGCCTCGTCGAGAACATGGCCGTGCATGGCATTCTGCAGCTCATCGATGGAAGCGCCTGCAGGAAGCCCCAGCGAGCCGTCCAGTGCATAGAGATGAAAGAAATAGTGATGGGTTCCCGCCGGAGGGCAGGGGCCGCCGTAATCCCGTTCTCCCCAGCTGTTTGTGCCAGATGTACCGGCTCCATCCAGATCAGCATGTTCACCAGCGCCCTCTGGCAGCCCGCCCGTTTCGATTGCGATATCGTAAACAACCCAATGGATCCATGTGCCACCGGGTGCATCGGGATCCTCAAGGACCAGAGCCAGGCTGGCTGTTTCCGGTGGGACTCCTGTCCACGCCAGTGGAGGTGAGTTGTCCCTGCCATCGCACGTGTAGCGCGAAGGTATGGCATCACCGTTTTGAAAGACCGGGCTGGTGAGGATGTATGGATGCTCCGCGCCAGAAGGACCGGGGGAAACCAGAGGTGCGGCCTCTTGCCCGAGGTCAACGTTCTGATGGGATGGGGGCATTCCGCAGCTGGCTGCGTTCAACCCTCCGACGACCATACCCAGCGTGAGCGTAAGGGCCTTCCTCCAGATCTTGCTGTGGTGCATCCGTCGCCTCCTGATCGCTTGTCCATCTGCAGCCCTCATGATCGCGCCCTGCTCCCGTGCCTCGATTCCATCATAAGGCATTACCGGATCTTCCCTTTAATTATTACTACATATATGATAAATATCATCATATTTCTCCGTCAGAGGGATGCTTTCACCAAGGAGGTAGGCTTTGGTTGCCGGTCTGGTACTTTCATTACGCGAGGGCCTCGAGGCGGCCCTTATCCTTGGAATCGTCGTGGGGACGCTTCACAAAGTTGGACAGGATGCCCACAAACGAGCGCTATGGATAGGCGTTGGAGCCGCAATTGCGGTCAGCCTTGGTGTCGGCCTGGGTCTAACGCTAATGGGATCGCGGCTCGAAGGGATTTCGGAAGAGATATTCGAGGGTACGACGATGTTCCTGGCGGCCGGGGTCCTCACCTGGGCCATATTCTGGATGCGTTCGCAGGCAGGTCGACGACGTCAGACTTTGAAAACGGGTGTGGAATACGCCGTGCAGCAAGGCCGCTGGGGAATTGCTGTGCTGGCCTTCATCGCCGTCGTACGGGAGGGGATTGAATTGAGCGTCTTCTTGACCGCATCCGCGCTTTCAGCCGGAATCGCGAATACGATGCTTGGAGCGAGCGTGGGCATTCTCCTCGCAGTTGGATTGGGTTGGGGAACCTACCATCAGTTGATCAAGCTCAATATGCGGACTTTCTTCCAGGTCACGGGGGCCGTGCTGATCGTCTTTGCGGCCGGGCTGACCGGGCATGGCATGCACGAATTCATCGAGGTAGGCTGGATACCGGGCTTGATCTCCCCGCTCTGGAATCTGGATCCATTTCTTCCGGAGAGCTCAGGGCTTGGCCAGATCCTGACGGCATTGTTCGGGTATCAAAGCTCACCCTCGCTGACAGAACTGCTTGGCTATCTGGCGTATATTGTGGTTATCGCATTCGCCGTTGTCCAAAAATCCGAGCCGGGGCTTCCGGCGGCGGATGGATCTCTCCCGTAACGCTCCTCCTGTCCGATGC
>JBJYWH010000059.1:0-1808 GCA_046259355.1 Anaerolineales bacterium | reverse complement strand
TTCATTGCGACAGCGCCAGCGGCGATTCTGGCAGCTTCGGGGCCATAATCAGGTTACGCATCAGCTGGGGTTTTCTTTGACCGAGGAACTGCGTTTCTCGGCCGAGGCTGTGTGAAAACCCGCCTAGGAAGTTTTACTAAGCCGTTTTTGTCGGGCATCGAAGTCCGGATTGCTTGTTCAGAGAAGGTATTTCCTTCAGACGAGCGAACGTACTAGATCGCTTCGGCTAATGCTTTCGCGCCCAGCAGCTTGATCGCCCGTTTCATGTTGTATGCGAGCACATGTAGACTCATCTCCGTACTGACGTTGGCCAACGTTCTCGTCAGGAAGTGGTTCGCGCCCATCCAGGCTTTTAGTGTACCGAAGGGATGCTCCGCTACAGAGCGACGAATGCGCATCGCATCAGGATACGCCGCCAGTCGTGCTTGTGCCGCCTCGAGCACCGATTCGTACTCCCACCGACTCACGCGGCGCTCTTTGCTTGGCGTACACTTCGACCTAACCGGACAACGCACACACTCAGATGACCAGTAGCGGCGGATGTTCTTGCCATTCTCTTCACGCGTAAACCGATAGATCAGGCGTTTACCTGCGGGGCATTCGTATTCATCGTCTGCCGGGATGTACCGGAATTCACTTCGGGCAAACTCATCCTTTTTACGTTTGCCCGAGGTATCCGATTTGGGCACATAGGCCGTAATACCGGCTCGCTCGCAGGCTTGCAGCTCCTCGCTCCGATAATATCCCTGATCTGCAATCACCTGCAGTGGTTGTGAACAATCGGGTGCCACTACCGATTTCGCCTGCTCCGCCATCGGGCTGAGTTGACGACGATCCACACCGACATTGATGACTTCGTGCGCCACTATCAGATGGCTCTCTACATCCACAGCCGTCTGCACGTTGTAGCCCACGATACCCTCACCACGCGTCTTCATCGACCGGGCATCCGGATCGGTCAGTGAGATTTGTTGGTCCGGCGCTTCAAGCATCCGGACTTCCAGCTTTTTTAGCCGATCCATCTCCTCCTTCAATGCGGCGATCTTGTCCCGGATCGGGCGCGTATCTGCCGGTGGTGCGGCCTGGTCAGCACGATCCAGCTCATCCAGATACCGGTCGATACTGGCTTCAACCTCGGCCAACCGCCGCTTCATCTTGGACCGGGTAAAGTTCTTATCGCGGTTATTGACCGCCTTGAACTTGCTGCCATCGATAGCTACCGTGTTACCGATCAGCTCCAGTTTCCGACACAACATCACGAACTCTCGACAGACCAGTCGGATGGCTTGACCATGATCCTTCCTGAAATCTGCGAGGGTCTTGAAGTCCGGGGATAGCCTCCCCGTCAGCCACATCAACTCCACATTGCGCTGGGCTTCTCGTTCTAATCGCCGGGACGAGTGGATCTGGTTGAGATAGCCGTACACATAAATCTTCAACATCGTCTGCGGGTGATAGCCGGGCCGCCCCGTATCGGCAGGTGTCCCTTTGAATCCCAGCCCGGAGATATCCAGCCGATCAATGAATACGTCGACGACCCGAACTACACTGTCTTCATCCACATAATCGTCGATGCGCTCAGGAAACAGGGTCGCCTGGTCGCGATTCTCTCCCTCGATGAAGCCACTCATACAACGATCCTCCGCTGGAAAGTTGTATCTTACTCTTGACCGTGTTTTCACACAGCCTCGGCCGTTCTTTGCCGTACCTGGCTGTGCCGGAGAGGCGAGTCGCTCGTCTTCGCCAATGGCCGGAATGTGCTCGAATCAGGTCTTGCAGGCTTTCCTAATATTCGATTTCTCTAACAG
>JBJYWH010000058.1:0-4197 GCA_046259355.1 Anaerolineales bacterium | reverse complement strand
GAAGGCGGTCTGTGGCCGAAGTGGGTTCCCGCGACCGGTGAGCTGCTCTACCAGTACTTGAAGGTACCCCACCACGGCATTCCAGTGACTTTCGGCTTTGGCGGGCTCGCGATCACTCTCACCGGTGTCATCCTGTTCGTCCGCTTCCTGCGGGATCACCCGCAGCAGCCCGGCCAGGCGGAAGCGCCAGAGAGGATCGAAGACACCGGACAATGACGGGCGAAGAAGAACTGCACCATCTGGCAGATATTGATCAGGTGATCCATTCCTCGGCGAGGCTGATGGTGCTGATCCATCTGTATGTCGTTGAGAGCGCCGACTACGTCTTTCTGAAGAACCTGACCGGCCTGTCCTGGGGCAACCTTGCGAGCCACCTGAACAAGCTGGAAGAAGCCGGGTACGTCACGATGAAGAAAGGATATAAGGGCAAGAAACCCAACACGATCATCCGCCTTACCAAACCGGGTCGTGCCGCTTTGAAAGAGTACAAGCGGCAAATGCAGCAGGTGCTGGATGATCTGCCCGATTGAGTCCCGCCGTGTGGACGCCGTGGGAGCGCCGATGCTCACTCCATCGCCCCTCAGCCGGGGCATGTGGGAAACCCCGAGCGCCACATCAGCGTGAGAGGCGCCGGCGAAGAGTTCCATGCTGGCGGCATCACCAGGAGGAAAGATGATGAAGAAGTTCTTGTTGCACTGTGTACTCTCGCTGGCGGTATTTCTTGCCAGCTGTTCCCCTGCAGCTGTTTCGCCGACGCCGGACGAGGCAGCGCTGGAGCCGACAGCCAGCGCCGAGTCGACCGTCACCGCCGAGTCGTCGGCAGAAACGTTGCCTGCCTTTGAAGAGACAGCTTGTCCTTTCGAGCTGCCAGAAGGCGCACCGGTCGAGTGCGGCTTCGTCGTCGTGCCGGAGGATCACGCCAACCCCGACGGTCCGTCCATCCGCCTCGCCACGATCATCGTGAGGGATCAAAGTGAAAACCATAAGCCGGATCCCGTCATCCTGTTGGCGGGAGGTCCCGGCGAGCGAGCCGTCGCCAGCACGCTCCAGATCGCACCGAACCTTGCACCGCTCCACCCCAACCGCGATCTCATCCTCTTCGATCAGCGGGGGGTCGGTCTCTCGGAGCCGGCGCTCGAGTGCCCGGAATTCACCCAGGCGATGTTTGACTCCCTGGACGAGCCGGAGGCCGACGTCATGACGGAGGTGATCTTCAATGCGTTTATGACCTGCCGCGATCGGTTGGTCGGCGGGGGAGAGAACCTGGCGGTGTACACCACCGCCCAGAACGCGGCCGATGTGGAAGCCATCCGCATCGCGCTGGGTTACGAGCAGATCAATCTCTACGGTGGATCGTACGGTTCGCTGCTGGCACAGGCCGTCATGCGCGACCATCCCGATCACATCCGCAGTGCGGCATTCAACTCCACCCTGCCGCTGGAAAAGAGCGTCTTCGTGGACGCGACCACGACGTTCGCCGACGCCATCCTGCGCCTGCTGGACGCCTGCGCAGGGGACGAAGCCTGCAGCAGCGTCTATCCCGACCTGCAGCACGTGCTGTTTGAGGTTATCGATCGTCTGAACGCCGAACCGATCCCGATCACCGTCACGAACCCCCTGGATGGCCAGAGCTATGATGCCCTGCTGACAGGAGATGCGGTGCGGGCGAACCTGGGGACATTCCTCTATATCTCACGCATCATCCCGATCCTCCCGCAGGCGATCTACGATGTGTACAACGGTGACATCGAGTTGATGACCCAGCTGAGCAGCACGCGGCTCGCGCTGCTGGACTTGCTCAGCCGGGGGATGATGCTCTCCGTGATGTGCAACGCGGACCTGGTTGGCAGGACACCAGAAGACCTGATAAACCTCATGGCGGAACGGCCCGCGCAGCTGGTGAGCAGCGCCGATCCGGAGGTCACCCTCGAGTACGGGATGTTCGGCATTTGCGAGAACTGGCCGGTGCCGACTGCCGATCCATCGGCCAAGGAACCGCTTGTCAGCGATATCCCCACGCTGGTTCTTGAAGGCGAGTTCGATCCGGTCACGCCGCCGGAGTACGGCCAGCTTGTCGCCGGCTACCTGTCCCATGGCTACTACTTCGAGCTGCCCGGCGTCGGCCATGACGTGCTCGACAACGAATGCGCCCGGCAGATCGCAGGGGCTTTCGTGACGGATCCCACCCGGGCGCCCGAGGCGGCGTGCCTTTCTCAGATGCCCGGCCTCGTTTTCGATATCCCCGGTGAAGCCCCGGAACTGGTGACGGAGCCATTCATCGACGAGACGCGCGGCTTCACCGGCCTGGTGCCTGTTGGCTGGCAGGAGCTTGCCCCGGCCAATCTCGCCCGCGGTCAGACCGCGCTGGATCCGACCTACTTCGTGCTCGAGGCGAGCGAAACCAGCGCCGACGCGCTGTTCGCCGATTTGATCGGGCAGCTCGGGATCGACCCCGCGCCCGAGCCGATCGCCAGCGCCGAGGTCGGCAGCTTCACCTGGGATTTCTACCAGTTCGAATGGACGGGGGGCAACCTGCTGGACATCGCGATAGCCGCCGATGGCCGAAAGGCGTACTTCGTGCTTCTCGTCTCGACGCCGGAAGAGCACGACGTTTTGTATGAGCAGCTGTTCCTGCCTGCCGTGGCGGCGATGGCGCCGCTTGAGTAAAGAGCTTCACCCGATCAGGACAACGTGAAAGCAAGGGGTGCGCATGAAGCTGCGCACCCCTTCGACGGCTGTTGTTACGTACGCCTATAATTCCTGGTACCTCCACGCGCCCACACCCGGTCACCCGTACTTTCGAGCAACTCATAGCAATACGAATCTCCCCCAACCCGGCAGCTGATTACCCTAATGATCGGATTCAGAAATATGTCGCACTCGCGAACACCCCGTGCAATAAAAAACCATGCAACCCCCTTCAAAGGGACCTCGCGCCGGGCTGCGGGGATGCGATCGCCTCCTCCGGTGGAGCAAGTGAGCGCAGGCGTTAGAGGTAGAACTCGACCCCACGAACATACTTCGAGCTGCGCGTGAGCCGGAAGGGCATGCGCGAGGCGACCCGGGCGGCGCGGGTCTCGTGCTCGGCGTCGTACTTCAACTCGACAACCAGGACGCCATGGTCCACGGTGCGAGCCAGCAGCGAGGTGGACAGCCGGCCGCTCCGGTAGTAGGTCAGGTCCGTGTCGAGCGTTACCCGGAAGCTCCCATCGCGGGATGCGAAGTACGACCGGTGGTAGCGGTTGACCAGCGCCACGCGGTAGCCGCTCATGCGTTCGATCACGGGCCGCGGCAGGCTGCTCCCCGCGATCAGATCCGCCAGGTACTGAGCCGTGAGGGCAGGCCCGAAATGAAATCCGGGGAAGGGATAACTCTCCTTCCACCCCACCCAGCCCCGCTTGAGCTTGAACTCGAGGACCGGATGGGGTACCTCTCCCTCCAGGTCGTGGTACCAGCGCACGCGCGCCTTCCCGCGCTCCGCCGAACCGGACAGGTTGTCCTGGTAGTGCTCCATCCAGGGCGTGTCGAAGTAGAGGTTGTTGATCCAGCGCGGCGGGTAGGGTTCGTAAAACATGGCCGGGTGCTGCAGGATGGCGGCGCGGGCGGCGGCCGGCTCCATGCCCTCCAGAAAGAACTTGCGCTCGTAGCGGCAGGCAGATTCCATCGGCCGGACCTAGACGATACCGCGGTTGTCGAGGAAGGTGATCTCGACCCCCGGCGATTTTGCCCTGAGCTGCTCGCGGGCGGCCTGCATGGCATCCAGCGAATCGAATTCGACCAGGAAGGAGGCCTCCATCCGCTGCGCGTTCTCGTCGAAGCGCTGCAGCCGCAGCCGCCGGGTATGCCGCTTCAGCTCCTCGAGCACCACGTCCAGGTCGAGCCGCGCCTCCCCCTCCCCTGCCACGATCAGGTGCAGGTTGACATCGGCGCTGGCCTTTCGGAACAGCCGCCCGAGGCCGATCAGCACCAGCGCCAGGAGCAGTGTAAGGAGCGTCAGCACACGCTGGTTGTCGCCCAGGCCGATCCCGAGACCGATGGCGAAGAAGAGGTACGCCAGCTCCTCCGGCTCTTTGATCGCCGCACGGAAGCGGACGATCGACAGCGCGCCGACCAGCCCCAGGGAGAGCGCCACCGAGGAACGCACGATCATGATGATGAAGGTCGTCGTCACCGTGATGAGCATGAAGTTTGCCGCCA
>JBJYWH010000057.1:0-2967 GCA_046259355.1 Anaerolineales bacterium | reverse complement strand
CTGCGACATTTACCAGCTTTCAGATGATATGAGCCCCGAATCCGTTCTGAAAGCCATCCTGGCCGCTCTGGAAGCCCTGTAGAGCCTGCCGGTTCGAATTCGCCGTGCAAAATCCGCCAGGCTTACTCGAATGGCGGAATGGATGGGGCAAGACAAAGTGGCTATGCGCAGCAAGTTGGTTGACGATTCGGTCCGGCCGTTGACCCGCCGGATCCTTTCCGGACAGCCTTCATCCGGCACGGAATTCAAGCCACCATCCGCCCGATCCGGGAGTATAATTGCCCCGTCCAGCCAGTGCTGCATGGCTGGCTTTTCGGTTGAAAAAGGAGATTCTCCCGCCTATGAAACCCCGTCGAATCAGACGCCTCATCTTCATTCTGCTGCTCTTCGCAGCCGGCCTGTTTATCGTCTGGCCCAACAATCCCGGAATCCACCTCGGCCCGATCAACCGCGATTTTCGCGTGGTGCGCGGCCTCGATCTCCAGGGCGGACTTCGTGTGCTGCTGGAAGCCGACCTGCCTCCTGACACTGCCGTCACCACCGAGCAGATGCAGACGGCACGCGACATCATCGAAAAACGAGTGAACGGTTTGGGATTATCGGAACCGCTGATCCAGATTGCCGGCAGCCGCCGCATTCTCGTCGAGCTTCCCGGCATCGGCGACCCGGAGCAGGCCGTAGACATCATCAAGAAAACAGGACTGCTCGAATTCGTGCAGATGTCGCGCGCGGATCTTTCGATCTACCACGCGGGACAAACCCTTGAAACCGATTTCGAAACAGCCTCCGCCGCGGCTCCGACATCCACTGTGACCGCAGCACAGACCCAGCCCTCCCAGGAGACTACCCCCGCCCCGACCGAATCCGACGCCTCGGCCGTCCCCACGCCAACCGCCACCACGACTGGCAAAGTGTTCCATACCGTGCTGACCGGCGCCGATCTGAAAAATGTCGGGGTGGTGAAAGATAACCTGGGAGCGATTAAAGTCTCGATCGAATTCACCGATACCGGCGGCCAGATCTTCGGCTCCTATACCGCTGCGCACGTTGGAGAGCCGCTCGGAATCGTCTTCGATAAAACCCTGATCTCCGCGCCGATCATCAATAGCGCCATCTCGCAGGGCAAGGCCGTGATCGAGGGGAACTTCACGCTGGAAGAGGCGAACAACCTTGCCATCCAGCTGCGCTACGGCTCGCTGCCGGTGCCGTTGAAGATCATCGAGAGCAAAACCGTCGGGCCAACCCTGGGCCAGGATTCGCTCGAACGAAGCACCCGCGCGGGTGTCATTGGACTGCTGCTGGTGGTGGCGTTCATGATTGGCTACTACCGCCTTCCGGGCTTTGTCGCCGATCTGGCGTTGATGGTCTATGCCACCCTGACCTTCGCTCTCTTCAAGCTGATCCCGGTTACGCTCACCCTGCCCGGCATCGCCGGCTTCGTGCTTTCGATCGGGGTCGCCGTCGATGCGAACATCCTCATCTTCGAACGCATGAAAGAAGAGATGCACGCCGGACAGCCGCTCTATCGGGCGATCGATCTGGGCTTTTCACGAGCGTGGCCGTCGATTCGGGATTCGAACTTCTCAACACTCATCACCTGTGCCATTCTCTACTGGTTCGGCAACGCGTTCGGTGCCAGCATCGTCAAGGGTTTCGCCCTCACACTCGCCCTCGGTGTGCTGGTCAGCCTGTTTACGGCTATCACCGTTACACGCACCTTCCTTCATACAGTGCTCGATACGATCCGTCAGGCCGAGCACCCGCGCCTGTTCGGTGTAAGGAGCTGATCGCCATGAACATCGTTGGCAAGCGCTACTGGTTTTTCCTGGTTTCCATCCTGGTGATTGTCCCGGGCGTCATCGGCTTGCTGATCTGGGGGATGCCGCTGGCGATCGATTTCACGGGCGGCAGCCTGCTGGAAATGCGTTTCGAGGCCGGCAAGGCACCCGAACCGGCGGAGGTCGTCGCGGTCTATGACCAGCTTGGCATTCTCGACCCTCAGGTTCAGAGTGCCGGCACGTCCGATATCGTCGCCCGCAGCAAGACGATCGACGATGCCCAGAAAGCCGAGCTGATCTCGGCTCTGGAGGCACGTTTCGATCAACCCATCAACGTCCTGCGATTCGATTCGGTCGGCCCTTCGATCGGGATTGAAGCGGCGGAACGCGCCGGAGGTGCGGTCGGAATGGCCGCGCTCGGGATCCTGGCCTTCATCACGTACGCTTTCTGGGGCATGCCTCACGCGCACCGCTACGGCATCGCCGCCATCATCGCCATGCTGCACGACGTCGCGGTTGTCGTGGGGGTGGAAGCCTTTCTCGGCCATTTCTTCGGTTGGGAAGCTGACTCGCTCTTCCTCACTGCCCTGCTCACGGTCATCGGCTTCTCGGTTCACGATACCATCGTGGTGTTCGATCGCATTCGCGAGAACCGGCGACTGATGCGGAAAACAGATTTTGAAACGCTGGTCAACCACTCCATCAACCAGACCATGGCCCGCTCGATCAACACCCAGCTGACCGTTATGCTCACCCTGCTTTCGCTGCTGATCTTCGGCGGCGTGACCACCCGCCATTTCATCACGGTGCTGATGGTGGGCGTCTTCAGCGGCACCTACTCCTCGATCTTCAACGCCGCCCCGATTCTGGTCGTGTGGGAGAACCAGGAGTGGAAAACCTGGTTCCGGCGGCAGCCGCAGACCGCCTGAAGCTTTCAACTCAGACACAAAGAACAGCGCCGAGAGGTCTCGGCGCTGTTTTGTTGCAGGCTGGTTATGGAAATCAGCGAGTTCTCGCAATGCGCCTGGAGTTAACCACGTTGGCCAGGACCGGAATGAGGACCATCAGAACCGGTATGAGCAGGGTAAATGCAGCCTCCGTGCTCGAGGGCGGCTCTGCCGCAACAGACCCGGATGGAGCCGCTGCCAGCGGAGTGGGCGTCGGCGTGGGCAACGCGCCGGCACCGCCC
>JBJYWH010000056.1:13194-22761 GCA_046259355.1 Anaerolineales bacterium | reverse complement strand
CCACAACCGCAACAGAGACCGCGACGGCTACCTTCACCGAAACACCCACCGGGACTCTGACGCCTTCGGTCACACCCACCCGGACGCCTTACCCGACCTGGACGCCCTTGCCGACAAAGACCCCCACCCGCACACCGCTGCCCAGCAGCACTTTCACGCCAAAGCCCTCCCCAACGCCAACCGAGACCTGGGATCCCTCCATCCCGACCTATACACCCTCGCTGACGCTCGAGCCCACGCTGACCCGGACGACCGCGCCCCAGCCGACCGACACGCCCATCAACACCAACTGCAATTACAGCATCAACACCTCCTTCGAGGCGCAGGTTGCCCAGCTGATCAACGACGAACGCGCATCGCGCGGACTGTATGCATACCGGGTGCAGAGTCAGCTTCGTGCAGCTGCGCGCGTGCAGGCTGCCGACATGGCCTGCAACCACTTTGCCGGCCATACCGGCTCCGATGGCTCTACCGTGCGCGACCGGGTCGAAGCCCAGGGCTATTCCTGGAGCTGGATCGGGGAGAACTACATGATCTCGCAGGATCCGGTGAGAGCGTTCAACTGGTGGATGAACAGCGCCCCCCATACGGCCAACATTCTCAGCCCGAACTACACCGAGTTCGGCGTCGGCTACGTCTACAGCAGTGAGAGCGATTACGGCGGTTACTTCGTTGTTGTATTCGCACGACCCCGGTGACCCGTGACTCGTTGTCGTACAGCACAAAATACCCTACACTCACGATCGCTTGGTGAAGCCTGTCACAGGAAGGCTCCTGCTTCCGTTCTATGGATGGAAGGAATCACCGGGCCAGGAGGAGAACGCGGATTTCCGCTCCCTCCCTCGTACGAGGCAGGATCGCGGCTGAACCCGCGATTAAGCATTGGAGGCGGGTCATCATGAATCGACGGACAGGGTGGTTGCTGCTGGCGCTCGCGTGGATCCTCTGCGCCTGCAACATGCCGGCGCGGTCCGGCTCGAATGATTGGGTGGAATCGACCCCAACGACATCCCAGCCATCGGGCATGCCCAGCGAGGGGCGAGGGAACGGCGATCCTGGAGCCGATATTATTGCTGCTGACGTCATCCCGTCAGCGCTGATCGATCCGGCTGACCTGAGCTACCTGGGATCCTTCCGCCTCCCTGGCGAGAATGGCGGTTCGAGCTGGGAGTACAGCGGCTATGCCATGGCGTACTACCCGCTCGGCGATCCGTCGGGGCCGGAGGACGGCTTTCCCGGTTCGCTCTTCGCCGTCGGACACGACCACCAGCAGTTCGTCTCGGAAATCAGTATCCCCCAGCCCATCATCTCTGCCACCAAAGACCCGCAGGAGCTGAATACAGCCGGTACGCTGCAGCCCTTCGCTGACATCACCGCCGGCCGCTTTGGATACCTCGAGATCCCGCGGGCCGGGCTTGAGATCTTGCCGCCCCAGCAGGGGCAGGATGAGTGGAAGCTCTACTTCTCCTGGGGACAGCACTTCGAGGACGCCTGGAATCCGACCCACGGCTGGAGCTCACTGGGTCTGTCGAACCCGAACACCGCCGGTCCCTGGCATGTGGACGGTTTCAGCAACTACGTCACGAACGATTACATGTTTGAGATCCCGGAGACCTGGGCTCGCGCCAATACGCCGGGCTTGCTGTTGGCCACCGGGCGCTTCCGGGACGGCATCTGGGGTGGCCTGGGACCCAGCCTGATCGCCATCGGACCCTGGCTGGATGATGACCCCCTGCCGCAGGGTGGGACGCTCGAACACGCCGTACCGCTCCTGCTCTACGGCCGCCAGCAGCCGGGAAATCTTGAAATCGATGTCAGCGGTGTGGATCCGATGGCGACCTTCAGTGAACCGGACGAATGGTCAGGTGGAGCCTGGCTTACGGCCGGTGATGCCTCGGCCGTAATATTCGTCGGCACCAAGGCGTTAGGAAAGAGCTGGTATGGTTTCTCGAACGGCGTCGTTTATCCAACCAGCGGTGATCCGGACGAGGTGTACCCCGACGTTCCGCCCTGGCCGCACGACCAGCGCGGCTGGTGGTCGGAGGACATCTCAGCGCAAATTCTATTCTACGATCCGGGCGACCTGGCGGCCGTCACCCGCGGCGAGATGGAAACCTGGGAGCCCCAGCCTTATGCCTCGCTTGACCTCGATGATCTCCTTTTCGACCCCGGTTTCGATTATGAAAACTACAAGCGCTATCTGGTGGGGGATGTCGCCTATGACCGCGAACATGCCCTGCTCTATCTTGTGGAACGCCGGGCGGACGGCGATAAGAGCCTGATACACGTCTTCCGAATCAACACGGATTGAGTTCGCCGCCAACTTTGATTATGCTTTAATACGATCCCTGCTTCCCCCCATCCTTCATGGAGGAGGCCGTGATGCAGATTACCCACGTTGAGATCACACCGGTCGAGCTGACACTTGCGCATCCCCTGCAGATGGCCAGGATTCCACATCTCGAAGGGGTGAGCGCGATCTTTGTCCGCTTTGAGACGCAATCCGGGGTCAGTGCCTGGGGCTGCACCGTGGCGCATCCCGAGCTGAATGGAACCCATCCCGCGGATGCGCTGGATGCTTGTCAGCGTGCGGCCGATCTGGTGCCGGATTTGCATCCGACCCAGATCGAATATTCACTGGAACAGCTGGCTGCCGTTATGGGGAAAGCACCTTCAGCGCTGTGCGCGTTCGATCTCGCCTACCACGACTTACTCGGCTACGTATCGGGACTTCCGCTCTACCGATTGCTCGGTGGCTATCGCAGCCGTATTCCCACCTCGGCCACCCTGCCGCTGGATTCCATCCCTGCCACGATCGAACGTGCGCGAAGGCTCGTCGCACAGGGATTCCGCATTCTTAAATTGAAAGGTGGTCTAGACGCCGGACAGGACGTCCAGAATATCAAAGCCCTGCGCCGGGCTCTGCCCGACATAACCCTGCGCCTCGACCCCGACGGCGGCTACAAAACCCGCCAGGCGCTCATGGTGGCGGAGGAACTCGAAAGTGAATTGGAGATGCTCGAGCAGCCCACCCCCGGTGACGATCCGGGCGCGCTGGGTGATGTCACCCGCCAGAGCGTCGTGCCGATTCTCGCCGATCAATGCATCGGCAGCCCGGCCAGCGCGTTGAGGGTGGCCGCCAACAAGCTCGCCGATGGCATCTGCATCAAGGTCGCCGCCTGCGGCGGGATCCGGCCGGCCGGGCAGATGAACAACCTGGCCCGCCTGGCCGGCTTGCGTACGATGGTGAGCTGCTTGATCGAGCCGGCGATGCTGATCGCGGCCGGCCTGGGTGTCGCCCTGAGCAGCCCGAATGTGAGCTACTGCGATCTCGATGGCCATCTCGACCTCGTGAACGATCCTTCGCTGCCCGCTTTCCACCTCGAGGGAGGCGAACTGATCGCCTCGGAGGCTCCCGGACTGGGCTGCCGCTTCGATCTGGGGCGCTGACCGGGGGACACCGTTCCAGGAAATTGGATGGGCACGGCGATGCCGTGCCCACGGTATTTCATTCATCGCCAGATGGGCGAACATGAAACGATGCAAGCAGCGTCAATACGCGCCTGGATTCCCCCGAAAGGCGGCGGCGAAATCCATCCCGGTCGGTTCCTGGAAGACTCGCAGGTCGAAGACCCCCACCGAGGCCAGCAGGTGATCGAAGATGTCGGCTTGAATGCGCTCGTATTCCGCCCACGCGGTCGTTTTCGTGAAGGCGTATACCTCGATCGGCACGCCGGTCGGGCCGGGCTCCAACTGGCGGACGAGAAAATCCAATCCTTGCTGGTGAATGTCCTTGTGATTGCGAAGGTAGGCTTCCACGTACGCCCGGAAGGTGCCGAGGTTTGTCAGCTGGCGCCCATCGAGCGGGCTGTCGAGCTCGATCCCCTTTGCGCGATTCTCGCGCTCGATCTCGGCTGTGCGCTGATCGAGATACGGGCGCAGGATGTCGACTTTGCGGAAGCGGGCGATCATGTCCGGGTCACAGAAGCGAATGCTGCCCTGATCGATGGAAATGGCACGCTTGATCCGCCGCCCGCCGCTTTCCTGCATGCCGCGCCAGTTCCTGTAGGCGACTTCGTTGATTTTATGGGTGGGGATGACACTGATCGTCTTGTCCCAGTTCTGGATTTTGATGGTGTGCAGCGTCATATTCACGACATCGCCGTCGGCGTCATAGCTGGGCACCTCGATCCAATCTCCTTCTTTGATGAGATCCTGGGTGCTGATCTGCACACTGGCGACGAAGGACAGGATCGTGTCATGGAATACGAGCAGCAGCACAGCTGTCAACGCACCCAGACCGGTGAGCAGCACTGTGGGGGATTGGCCGGTAAAGAGCGAGATGCTGACAATGATGGCTGCGATCAGGACCAGGATCTTTACGATATCCAGGTAGCCCTGGATGCTGGCGCCCTTAAAAGACGCACTGCTCTCGTAGATCAGGTTGATCGCATCCAGCAATGCGTTGAACGTGAGAGCCACGATCCACAGGATGAGAAACAGCAGCCCTTTCTCAACCCAGGGCTGGTATTCGCCCGTCATGTCCGCCAGCGCGTAGAGGATGACCAGCGGCACCAACCAGGCGATCCGGTACGGGCGCAGCGCCTTCAGGATGATATCGTCGATCTGGGTCTTCGTCCGGCGAGCCAGTGCCACCAGCCCCCGGGCGATGATGAGACGTGCGATCAAGAACGCCACCAGGCTCAAAGCGAGCGTGATCAAGAAGGTATAGAGCGGGTTGGCGAGGATCCATTCCTGCACTTCAACCGTTGTCATGCAGCCTCCTGAGTCGAACGCATAGGTTCAATCGTCCCTGCCGAGCCTGCCCTCCGCGGGGAGGCAGCGCCAGGCAGTGGTCTTTACCGTGCTTGTCGGTTGAAAACGGGCCAGTTATAAGCCAGGTCAGGCCAAAATTCAACCCGATTTATCCAGATTTCACCCAACATGACAGGTCATCATGGACGATGGAAGCTGGTTTGATCAAACCAGATGGGGAGCCGGCCCTGGAAATGAAAAGCGGGCTTCTCTTCGCGCTGAGCCCGCTTTGGAGGTGCAATTTCCTCTCGGGATCGAGGGGTTAGTGTTCGATTTCCCTCGATATCTGACCTAGCTCATCCAGCTCTTCCGGCGAAAGTTTGAAATCCATCACCCGAGCCGCTTCTCGAGCGTGCTGGACGTTTGACGCCCCCGGTATGGCGACCACCGATTCGCCCTGATTATGGATCACCCAATTCAGCGCCACCTGGGAGGGGGTTGCCTCATAGCGCGATCCGATCCGCTCCAGGGCCTGGATCAGGGGCTCGGTCGCCTGCAGCTGGGCTTGCATTCGCCTGCGCCGTGCAAAGGGCGTGCGGGCCAGCGCATCCGGATCGCGGTGGAACTTGCCCGTGAGCAGGCCCGAGGCGAGCGGCCCCCAGGCAACAATCGTGACTCCCAGTTCCCGTGCTGCCTCCAGCACACCGTTGCTTTCGATCTCGCGGTGCACGAGGCTGTACTGCACCTGATTTGCAGCCAGCTTCAAACCCCGCTTCTCGAGCGCGGCGGCGGCCCGGCGCATTCGACCGGCATTGAAGTTGCTCACCCCGATCGTACGAATCTTCCCGGCCTCGACCAGGTCAGCCATCGCGTTCATCTCATCCTCGGGCGAAGAAAAGCCCCATGGCTGGTGGATGTAGTAGAGATCAATCGTGTAGGGATCCAGGTTGGCCATGCGTGTACCAATCGTGCGCGGGATGTTTCGCGCCGTACGCATCATGGGGCTCCACTTGGTAGCCACGCGGACCTCGGCATCCGCCTTCCCTGCATGCTTCAAGGCAGTCGCCAAGCCGCGCTCCGACCGACCTCTGCCATAGATTTCGGCTGTATCGAACCAGTTGATCCCGCCTTCAAGCGCAGCTTGAACAATCTCGTCCATCTGTGGCTGCTGCATGTCGTTGAAGATAAACCGGAAGAAGCCGGCTGTTCCCGAAAACTGCATCACCCCCAACCCGATCGGGGTGACCCGCAAGTCCGTCTGGCCCAGCGGTCTCAAGTCGGATCCTTCATTTCCCATTTTCGAACGTCCTCCTGCTTCACCATCCTGGCTGCGTTGCAATCGGGAAGCATATCAGAAAGTTCCATCCCCGGGGGGTGAGCAGGTGTGAGAAAAAAAGACTCCATAAATAGAGGGCGGGGCTCCGATGAGCCCCGCCCAGACTACGCGTTAGAAGATTCTTCAACGCACGATGTCGTAGGTCACGACGACCTGAATGCTCACGGTCAGCGAGCCTTCGCTGATCGGCGGTGCACCACCGCCGCCCATGCCGTACGCTGCCTCGATCATCGGTCCGGCGTTATTGTTGTAGATCTCGCTGGCGATGCGCGCTTCACCCAGGGTCACGCCGAGCTCCGAGGCCAACTGCTCGGCCCGTACCCGGGCATCCGCGACCGCATTCGCCCGTGCCTGCGCGGCCAGCTGGCCGTCCTCTTCGATCGTGAAATTCAGGCCGTAAAGATTGTTCGCCCCATGATCCAGCGCCGTCTGGATCACCTGCGGCATCAGACTAAGGTCCCGCACCACCACATTGATGGAGTTATCGACACGGTAGGATTTCTCACCGGTCGGCATTCCCGTAACCGGGTCGTAGCGGTCATCAGGCCAGACGGAAAAATTGGTCGTTTGCACATCGGCGGGATCGACCCCGAGGGCGACCACGGCCTGCGTGATGCTATCAAGAGTCGCGTTGGATTCATTCATCGCCTGTTCGATGCTGGCATTCGAGGTGCTGAATCCAAGCTGAATGGTGCCGGTATCGGGTGCGCCCACCGACTCACCAAATCCGGTCACGGAGATGGTGTCCAGGTAGCCCTGGCCGGCAGGCACGGAATTGCCGGCCCGAGTTCCGCCGGCCGCGCAGCCAAAGGCCAGCATCGACAGTGCTGCCAGGGTGAGCAGGGTTATCGTGCGGGTTCGTAACACTTGCATCATCATTTCCTCCTCCCCATTTCAGGGATTGGTTGGTTCGATGGCGGTGGAGAGTAAACCCAGGATTTCTCCACACCTATTGTTTAACGATGAATGGGGCGCTGGAGTTCCCGCAACCCCCGGGCGTATCGAACGTCCCGTTCGTAGACATCCGCCCATGCCGTAGATGTGATAGCCTTATTCACCCAGGTTGAGGGATGACCGCTACCCCACCCCTATGCGATCATCGTACCGGTCCAGGCCTTTCTTTCTGCTTGCCGGCCAGGATCCGCCTTCGGCCTGGAGCATGGTAGCATGAAGAAGTACCTGCAGTATATCCTGCCTGCAGTGCAAGGATGGGATTCTACGGTCGGGAGAGAGACGCGTATGGCAGAAGCGAGCTTCATTCTCACGCTGGGCAAGGTCCTGATCGCAGCGGCCTGGGCAGATGGCGAGATCTCGAATGATGAAATCAACTGCCTGAAGGATTTGCTTTTCCAGCTGCCCGGACTGACAGGACGGGAATGGGCAGGTCTTGAAATGTACATTGAAGCGCCGGTCGGCGCCGCGGAGCGCGAGCGGCTCATCCAGCAGTTGAACGAGAGCATGCGCTCGAGCAAGGACCGTAAGCTGGCCCTCCAATTCCTCGGCCGGCTGGCAACGGCCGATGGCACGCCCAGCACGGACGAACAGGTCATCATTGACGCGATGAAATCCGAGATCAGCCATGCCGCTGTCGGCCTGATGGGTCAGTTCGGCCATGTGCTTCAAGGTGCCATAGACCGAAGACAGCAGGCCTTGGAGCAGGCGCCGAACCGGGAGAACCACTTCGAAGACTACATCAAGAACAAAGTGTATTATGGCGTTCAGCGCCGCCTGGAACAGGGCCAGGGCGAACTGGATATTCCGGAAAGCAGGCTGCGCAAGCTCTGTCTTGCAGGCGGCTTGATGGCCCGCGTGGCGCATGTCGACCGGGAGATCACGCAGACGGAACGGAAAGCCATGATCGATGCGCTGCGTTCGGGATGGAATCTCACGGAAGAGGAAGCGCACTTTGTGACCGAGGTGGCGTTGTCTGAAATCGGCCCGGAAATGGATTACTATCGCCTGACGCGCCAGTTTTTCGCCACCACGAAGGAAGCGGAGCGGAGCCGTTTCCTGGAAGTCCTGTTTGCAATCGCCGCCGCGGACGGCATGGCCACGGCTCAGGAGATCGAGGAGATCCGCATCATCGCGAATACGCTGCGGCTTTCTCACCGTCAATTCATCGATGCTAAACTAAGTCTTCCCCGGGATCACAGGGAAAATTGATCCCCGGAAGCTTTTCGAGACTGGAGGTTGAAACCGGAATGACTGACGTCGTTATCGAAGTCGACCGATTCCGCAAGCAGTACGGCGATTTTGTCGCCGTGGACCAGGTCAGCTTCAGCGTGCGCCGGGGTGAAATCTTCGGCCTGCTCGGCCCGAACGGCGCCGGGAAAACAACCACGCTGGAAAGCCTGGAGGGTTTGCGCGCTCCCTCGGCCGGCCGGCTTGTCGTCGCCGGCGTCGACCCGACACGAGAGCCGCACAAGCTGCGGGATCTGATCGGCGTGCAGCTCCAAACCTCGGGACTGCCCGCGAGCATCACGCCCGACGAAGCCATGCGATTCTTCTGCGCCTACCACGGTGTCGAACCGGATTATGACCTGATCGACCGATTGGGATTGGGCGAGAAGCGCAGCGTGCAGTATGAACAGCTATCGACCGGGCAGCAGCGCAGGCTCTCGCTGGCGCTGGCGCTGGCCCACAAACCCCCGGTTCTCTTTCTCGATGAGCCAACCGCCGGATTGGACGTCGAATCGCGCGTCGAACTGCACAAAATGATGCGCGAACAGCAGGCAGCCGGCACGACCATCATCCTCGCCACCCATGATATGGCCGAAGCCGAGGAGATGGCTGACCGCATCGCCATCCTGCTCAGAGGCGACCTGGTCGCAGAGGGCACACCGATGGAGATCACCGCTACCGGAGTCGGTCTGACGAAGATCTCGGTTCGAACAGAGAATGGGGTCCTGGGCGACCCGGCCCTGGAACTTCCAGCCGTGAGTCAGCGATCGGAGAAAGAGGGTTATCAAATCTTCTTCAGCACGGACATCGGACCGACCGTTGCGGCGATCATCGACCGGATCGAGGCGAGCAAGGACAAGCTGATCGACCTGCGCGTCGAGCGGCCATCCCTGGAAGATCGTTTCCTCGAGATCACGACGGACGGGGGTGCAGCATGACCGCATTTCTGAATCACTTCAGCTTTGAGTTCCGGACGGGGATCCGCAACCGCCAGCTCCTGTTCCTTAACTACATGTTCCCGATCATCTTCTACCTGATGATGGGCTTCATCATGCTGGGCATCAATCCCATGTTCAGCAACACGATGGTCCCAGCAATGGTGGTGTTTGCCGTACTCGCAGCCTGCCTGATGGGAATCCCGGAGTTCATCGTCCGAGGGCGTGAAGCCGGTATCTTCCGCAGCTACAAGATCAACGGCATCCCGGTCGGCTCGATCTTGCTCATTCCCGCCCTCACGACCGCCCTGCACCTGGCAATCGTCGTTGCCATCATCACCTCAGTCGGGGGTCTTGTGT
>JBJYWH010000056.1:10820-13184 GCA_046259355.1 Anaerolineales bacterium | reverse complement strand
ACAAGATCAACGGCATCCCGGCGTCGTCGATCTTGATCGTCCCTTCGCTGACAACTGGCCTGCACATGCTGATCGTGACGATCCTCATCACAGCCAGCGCCAAGCCTCTCTTCGATGTACCCTTGCCGATCAACTGGCTTAACTTTGCCCTGGTTTTCCTCGCGCTGACCATCTCGATCGTCGGGATCAGCATGCTAATTGGCGTCATTTCACCCAGCACCAACTTCCAGGTAATCCTATCCCAACTGATTTTCATCCCATCCGTTCTCCTTGGTGGGATGATGATCCCCTTCAGCATGCTGCCGGACGCCGCCGGGATGATCGCCCGCCTGATGCCAGCCACCCAGGCGATGAATGCCTTCAACGGGCTGGCGATGGGCTACCCGGCCGATTTCAATCCGTGGTTTTCCGTCATCGCGCTCCTGGTGAGCGGGTTGATTGGATTCGGGCTTGCGATCTACATGTTCAACTGGGACAGCAAGAACACCGAACCCCGCGGGCACATCCTGCTGGGATTGCTGGTCCTGGTTCCGTTCGTGGTCAGCTTTCTCTTCCATTAAGGCCTCTTTGCAAACCAACTCGGCTCTTCAAACACAGGACCGCCGGCGCTCGCCGGCGGTCCTGTCCTGCTCAGGAGACGCGGGTTATTCGTAACGGAAGAAGCGCACAGCCAGTGCGAAGGCAACCACGGCGATCGCCAGCAGCACACCCACCGGGAGCAGGATCGAACCAACCCCGCCACCCTCGAAGATCAGATTCGTGAAGGCATCCATCGACCAGGCGATGGGCGAGATATGGCCGATGACCTGCATGAAGCGCGGCACGATATGCAGCGGCCACCATGCACCCCCCAGCGGGGCCAGGATTAACGAAAGCAGCAGTGCAAAGCCGCTGGCCTGCTGTTCGTTCTCGAAGCGAGAACCAAGCGCAAACGAGATCGCGGTCACGGAGAGCGTAAATCCAAAAGCCACCAGGAACAGCCCGGCCGGGCTGTTTCCGAGCGGCATACCGATCAGCAGGCCGACCGCAAAGACGACCAGGAACTGAAGCAAGCCCAACAGGAAGCGAGCGAAGATCTTCCCCCCTAACAGCTGCGCCCTGGAGATCGGCATGCTCGCCAGCCGCTGCAGGGTCCACTCCTTGCGCTCCACGACCATCGCCGTCATGCCGCCGAAGACCGTGAACATCACGAACATCGAGCCCATTCCCGGCACGGACTGGCCCAGGCCAGTCTGGAGGGATTCAAGCGCCGATGCCTGCTGAGCCTCCCCTGTCTGCCGGTAGGAGATGCCCACCGGCGGCTCTGACCAGAGCTGCGAGGCCTGCTGGTAGATCTCCGCCTCCAGTTCGTGCTCGGGGATGGAAGATCCCACCACGGGTGCCAGCGCGGTGGATCCCACCCGCGCAGCGACCGACGCTCCGTTGACCTGCTGAAGCGCCGCGTCGACGGCCTGCCGGATGAACGTGGGAGCGTTGAAATCTTCCTTCGAGTAATACATGACATCGACCGGCCTGAATTCTTTTACGTCCCGTTCAAAACCGGCCGGGATCTCGATCGCCGCCAGGGTCGTACCCTCCTTCAGGCGGTCTCCGATTTCACCCGGTTCGAAGGATTCGCCGTTCCGCATTCGGCAACTGACGCTTTCGCTGTTATCCATCGGACACAGCACGAGGGTATCGTTGGCGGATCGAATGGCAGCGATCAGCTCCTGCGATAGCTCGCTCTGGTCGTTGTCGATCACATCAACCCGCACGATCGATGGACCGGTACTGAACATCCCTCCATTCACAAAGCCGATGATGAGCGTCATCAGGATCGGCGTGAACAGCAGGCCGATCAGGTTGCCGCGGCTGGTGAGAAAGATGCGGATGTCGTGTCTGGTAATTTCCAGTACCCTGCGCATAGCGCCCTCTACAGCTCAAAATGGCGGTTGAACAGGAACAGGCCGATGGCGAACATCAAGACACCCTGCCCGGCAAGCACGATCACGTTGGTGGTGACGTTTCCGCTGTTCAATGCCAGCGCTTCGAATGCGCTGCGGCCCCAGTACAACAGCGAAACCGATGAAATCTGGTCTGGGAGCTGGAAACCAAAGGCCCCGCCCAACACAGCCAGCCCGATGTTGAGAACCGATCCAAAGACTCCGGCTTGCTCGGGCGTGCGGATCACTCCGGCGAGCAGCATCCCCAGGCCGGACACGGCCAGAGAAGCCGACAGCAGCACCAACAGCAGGCTGATCACGTTATCGCCCCAGATCAGCACCAGATGGCCTTCGATCAGGCTGCCGACCAGCGTCAGGGCCAGCATCAGGAGCAAGAGCTGGATGATGACGGAGATGAAAGTCCCCAGCAGCTTGCCTCCCA
>JBJYWH010000056.1:0-10720 GCA_046259355.1 Anaerolineales bacterium | reverse complement strand
TGGCGCCAGGTCCCAGCTTCTGGACGACGACATCCATCGAGGCCGCGATCGCAATGTTGCCCGTAGCCAGTTGCTTCGAAATCCCATCCACGATGCTGTAGATCACCCCGGACCCGATCGGTTGGCCAGCGTTGGCATACAGCTCGATCTCAGCCTGCTGCGGCGTTTCCTGCGGGTTGAACATGGAAGCGAGACGCTGCGAGTAATTGGCCGGGATGATGATCGCCGCGGTGTAGACCCCCTGGTCGACGGCAAGCCGTGCCAGCGCATCAACATCTAACCCTGCCGGATCGGGCGCCGTATCGACCGAAAGCTCACCTCGATCGATCATCCCCTGCGCCAGGTCCGGCGTGAAGACCACCGCCTGCGTAAGATCTTGAAGGGAACTCGCGCCTTCAGAGCTGGCACTGGATGCCTCGCATTCAGGCAGGGCGGTAACGGTCCCGGAGGCGTTCCCGGGGACCAGCAGATCGACAAATACGCCTCCGTAGTTCACGCCCAGGTCGCTGCCGGCATCATGGTTGACGATTGCGACCGGGATGTCGCGAATGGAGATATCACTTCCGCCGAGGCCTCCGAACGCCAGCCCGACGACGGTCGAGATCGCCAGCGGGATGGCGATCATGATCAGCAGCAGGCCGCGATCGGTAAATCGGACGTAGAGTTCTTTCCAGGCGATGGTCCAAATCTTCCGCATAGTCTCTTCAGCCCAGTTTGAGTTGTTCCAACGAGGCGGCGAGCCGTTACTCCCGCAACGCCCTGCCCGTAAGCGCCAGGAAGACCGCTTCCAGGTCCGGTTCACGGACTTCGACCGATTGAATTTCGATCCCCGCCTCTTCCGCAAGCTCGATCAGCGCCGGCAGGGCCTTGCGGCCGCGCCTGGCCATGACCACGATCAGGCCGCTGGTATTGGAGGGATCCTCGCCGCCTTCGCCCGGCGGGTCGAATATGGCCGTGGAGATGCCCTCGACTTCGGCCGTCATGCGATGGAGCAGTCCGTCATCAATGCGCTGATTCCCGACCTTGAAGACCAATCGGTCCTCCTGCCCGACCTGCTGGATCAGATCCCCCTGGTTGCCGAGGGCGATGATCTCGCCGTGGTCGATAATGCCAACCCGATCGCTCAGCTCCTGGGCCTCTTCCATCAGGTGGGTGGTGTACAGTACGGTGATGTGGTATTCATCTCTCAGCTGCTTAACCGTATCGAGGATTCGTCGCCGGCTCTGGGGATCGATCCCGACCGTCGGTTCGTCCATATAAATCAGTTCGGGCTGGTGGAGCAGACCGACGCCGATGTTCACCCGCCGCTTCATGCCCCCCGAATAGGTATCGATGCGCTCACCCTGCCGGTTCGTGAGGTCGATGAAATCGAGCACCTCGTCCACCCGGCGCGCAAGCGCCGGGCCCGATAGGCCGTACATCTTGCCGAAGAATTCCAGGTTCTGGCGTGCGCTCAGTGTCGGGTAAAGGGCGATTTCCTGCGGGACGACCCCCATCAGCTTCTTGGCTTGCAGCGGCTGCCGGGTGATGGAAAACCCTCCAATAAGAGCGTCGCCCTCCGTCGGCGGCAGCAGCCCGCTGATCATGGAGATCGTCGTTGTCTTGCCGGCTCCGTTCGGCCCCAGCAGGCTGAAGATCTCACCCCGGTGGATATCGAGATCAATCCCTTTTACCGCCTCGACTACCGTACCATCAGGATGGTGAAACGTCTTCTTAAGGCCTCGTACTTCGACCATTACATCCATGGCATGCTTCCCTCGCGGCAGTTCGATCCCGGTTCGTCTATGATTTTCATGGGTGACATTTACTTCAGCACATCATTCAATGTACTACCAAAATCGGTGAAATGCATCCGGTCAATATTCTCGAAATGGCGCTCTCGACGGAGTGGGATGAAACCCACGCGGCTTCCAACAAAAAAACCGCCCCGCATGGATGGGGGCGATTTTTGAGACAGACCTCGCAGCGTTCAGCTTTGATCGTCGATCTCGGCTTTCGGGGCGTTCTGCTGCACGGACTTGATGCCATTCTTGCAGGCTGCCTTGCTGGTGTACCCCTCACCCGTTGCGATCACCTGGTTGTTGTTAGCCAGCAGCCGCCATCGGAATTGGCCCTTCTTATCCTTGTAGATCTCGAACTTTGCCATCGCATCCTCCTCGGTAGAATGGTATTTAATTTCTGTTGCTGAGTATAAGCTACCCACCTCAACCTGAGAAGGGTATTCCGGAACGAAAGCATCGGCAAATCCCAATGCCTCCTTCACAAAACCAGAACCCCCTGATATGATTCAACAGAAGCAATCGAATGCCCGCCTCGGCTGCAGGGTGCCGAGGTCTTTGTTTTTGAACCTTTGAGGCCCGTGAAATCTATGCAGGTACAACGTCCAGAATTGCGCAATATCGCCATCATCGCCCACGTCGACCATGGCAAGACGACCCTGGTTGATGGGATGCTGAAGCAGGCAAAAATCTTCCGCGAGAACCAGCAGGTGGCGGAGCGTGTGCTCGATTCGAACGAGCTCGAACGCGAACGCGGCATCACGATCATGGCCAAGAATACTTCCATCTCGATCTTCGACCCGGCCATTCAGGCCCCGGTAAAAATCAATATTGTAGACACCCCGGGCCATGCCGATTTCGGGGGGGAGGTGGAGAGGGTGATGAACATGGTCGACGGCGTGCTGCTGCTCGTCGACGCCGCCGAAGGCCCCATGCCGCAGACCCGATTCGTACTGAAGAAAGCGCTTGAGATGGATCACCGCTCCGTGGTCGTGATCAACAAGGTCGACCGGCGGGGCGCCAACCCCTCCCGGGCACTGAACCAGACCTTCGATTTGTTCATCCAGCTCGGTGCAAGCGACGAGCAGGCCGAATTTCCCGTAATCTACACCAACGCCGTCAGCGGCCAGGCCGGCCTCACGCCGGAGCTCGGACCCAATCTGCAGCCGCTCTTTGAAGCGATCTTGCGGCACATTCCCGCCCCCCGCGTGGATGAGGAAGCGCCCTTCCAGATGCTTGTGACGACCCTGGGCTATGATTCGTACCGGGGCAGCACGGCCACCGGCCGAATCCACGCCGGCCGGCTGCAGGTCATGGATTCGATCGCCCGCATCAAGCATTCCGGCGAGATCGTCCCGGACGTGGCGCGCTACCTGTACCTGCACCAGGGCCTGGAGCGCGTCGAGGTTGATCAGGCGCTCGCCGGCGACATCGTCGTCATCGCCGGGCTGGAAGATGTAGCCATCGGTGAGACGCTGGCCGACCCGGAACACCCGCTCGCACTCCCCACGATCCACGTCGAAGAGCCCACCGTCCGCATGACTTTCGGCGTGAACAGTTCGCCCTTCGCTGGGCGAGAAGGTCGCTGGGGCACCTCCCGAAAACTGCGCGAGCGCCTCTACAACGAGCTGCGCACGAATGTCTCGCTGCGGGTGGAGGATACCGATTCAGCCGACCGCTTTATCGTCTCCGGCCGGGGCGAACTGCACCTGGCGATCCTGATCGAAACCATGCGCCGGGAGGGATATGAATTCGATGTCTCCCGCCCGGAGGTCATTCTGCGCGAGGGGGATGGAACGCTGCTCGAACCTTACGAAGAGGTTTACATCGAGACCACGCCCGATGCCGTCGGCACGGTGGTGGAAATGCTCGGCGCCCGGCGCGGCCAGATGCTTGAAATGGGTGATATGAACGGCGAAATGGTGCGCTTGATCTACCTAGTCCCCACCCGCGGCCTGCTCGGTTTTCGCTACCATTTCATGACCGCGACGCGCGGGGCTGGATTCATGCACAGCGTCTTCCATTCCTACCAGAAGCTCTCGGGGGGGCAATTCGGCCGATCCCAGGGATCGCTCGTCGCATGGGAACCGGGCGTCACCACGACCTACGGCCTGAAGAATGCCGAAGAGCGCGGATCGCTCTTCCTCGGCCCGGGAGTCGAGGTCTACGAGGGCATGGTCGTCGGGGAGCACCAGCGCCCGGGCGATCTCTCGGTGAATGTATGCAAGAAGCGTCACGTGACCAACGTGCGCCAATCCTTCAAGGAAATTGACGAGCGCCTGACACCACCCCGGGACATGAGCCTGGATGAATGCATCGAGTATCTCGGTGACGATGAACTGCTCGAGGTCACACCTCAGAGCCTGCGCCTGCGAAAACGGATTCTCGACACACGCTCGCGCTCCAAGGATGCCAAGCGTACGCGCGAGCTGATCGGCACCTAGCCGGGATGGCAGCCCGGCAGCTGTCCCACCCGCTCTCCCCGGGAACCTTCAGTACGCATTAGCCGCCTCGGGTGGGATCGCCTTTCTGTCGATTGAGTTCGACAGCCTGATGCACGAAACGAGCGAGCAGCTTGGCATCGACCGGGTCGGCCTTGCCCAATTTGAGATGGCGCATCTTCTCGCCCGTTCCCTGCAACACCCCCTGCGGATCCTCCAGCTCCGCCCCACGCCAGAAGCCGAAATTGACCGCGTTCTTGAATGCCTTGATGTACGCGAAAGGACCCTCGAGTTCATACACGGGCTGAGCCCACTTGATCGATTCGCTGGCTTCCGGTGCTGCCTCTTTGATCAGGGCTCGCAGCTTGCGGGCGATCTCAGCCTGCCAGGGCTCGAGGGAAAGGATATAGGCCTCGACTGTTTTTTCATGCACGAAACACCTCCCGGGATCCAATCCGTTGCCGAATCCATGTGCTGCAGCTAACGATTCGAGTTTGCGGACAGGGTATATCGGATAAATATTGCATAATATATCCTCATTTTGTCCATGAGAAAACCCGCGCTCCAGACTGGGCGGCAGAAAAACTCCCGCGCTGCGCCTTCCGTTGCCGTCCGTGCACTCTCCTGCGATCAGGAATCGCCTCTTCGACCGGGGCGCGTATTGAGGCAGGGATCCCGGCACGCTGAGAAACCCGGTGGGATGTTTTAACGAAAAGAAAGAGCCTCTGCTGTTGCAGAGGCTCCTCTTGTGAAGGTCAGTTGCTCAGTTCACGCAAGCGTGACGTTGGCGGCCTGTAGGCCTTTGGCGCCCTGTTCAACGGAAAACTCTACGCGCTGGCCTTCTTCCAGATTACGGAAACCGTCTCCCTGGATCGCCGAATAGTGAACGAAGACATCCTCGCCACCTTCGCGCTCGATGAAGCCATAGCCCTTGCTTCCATTGAACCACTTGACCGTACCTTGAACTCGTTCCGACATTTCGATTGCCTCCTTAAGGCATGTTGATTGGAGGTGCTTGTCTCGTTCCCGGTGGTCGTTGGGCATTAACCAAATCGGCCCAGGCAATGCAGCCCAGGCCTATCGTCCGACGTCCTGACAGAACTTGCATGCAACCTACTGGTGAGAATATTACCAGAGTTATCGTGTTTTGTACAGGTCCAATCTATCGAATTCAGGAGGTGTTTGCCCGTCTCATCAAAGAGGTATCAAGGGTCGAATCACCTCGTATCGAAGGGGAAGGATCGGCCTCCCCTCCGATCTCAACGGCAGCCCGGGGGAACACGCCGGGAAACCCGGGATTTCGTTCATGCCAGAAAACGCGTGGGGCTTGAATCCAGCTGCTGAGATCGGATTCGGGAGTCGCGTGATGACCAACCGGGTTGAAAGAAAGCGCCAGCGCCGGGAATGCTGGTTTGACTTGCGAGCATGATCCGGAAACGGGTATCCGTCAGCAGGAGAAACTTCAAGCACGGTCCAGCTTCAGCACGTTCATCCCATGGTCCTGCAATTCGCGGGCAGGTTGCCTAATCACCCTCGATGGGCGGTTTTGTTGTGCTGGTCGGCGTGGGATGCGGCGGGATTACGACCGCGATCCACTCGGTGTAGCCGTGCTTCTCGGCGGTATAAATCCGGGCGCTGGAGGGTTCCATGCAGCCCGGTTCATCAATCAGAATCGCCGGCGGCGTCCAGTACTGGGTCGGGATGAAGCGCAGCTGACCGTCCTGGCACAGCCAGGCCTCGATCAGGTAGCCCCGGTTATCGTCCAGGCTCATCGGGACCAGGTCCCAGTTGACCAGGATTTCATCACCGATCCGGCTGGAACGCACGTTGCGCGGCGGCCAGTAGAACTGGGTGTAGGGCAGCAGTGTCCTTATCTGCGGTAAGGTGGAGACATCGGCGCTGAGATCGAGCAAGTCGGTTTTCACCCAGCAGTAATCCGTGTAGGTCCACGGGTCGACATACACCCAGCTCCCATCCTGGTTGCGTCCCAGGACGGTTACGCGATTCGTTGGGTATAAGCCCCATTCATAGAGATAGGCCGAACCGGGCCCATACCGGCAGTTTGACTGCTGCAGGACGACACCGCGCACCTCGGGGGTAGCGGTTGGGGTGGGTGTCTTGCTCGGCGTGAGCGTGATGGTCGGGCTCTCGGTCGGCGTGGGTGTGTACGCGGGCGTCGGGGTGCCGGTCGGGCTCGGCGTGAGGGTTGCCGTCGGACTGGATGTCGCACTTGCCGTAGCGCTCGGGGTGATGGTTCGCGTTGGCGTGGTCGTCCGGGTCGGCGTGGGCGTGATCGTCGCCGTGGGAGTCGGGGCAAAATGGCGCTGCCAGACAACACCGCTGCCAAACCCCAGCGTCAGCAATCCGATTATCAACAGTCCGAACATCAACCCGCGGCGCATCGCACCTATTCTTACCGCCCCCTCTCAAGCTGGCAAGCGGACTTTGGTCATAGGAATCGACGATGCCGGCGCGCTCAAGCTGTTTCCAGGGGCTGAATCACGGGCTCCGGTTTTCGCTCTTCGAGGTATACCACTGCCGGGATAATCATCTGGGCCACACCCATCGAGAGGCACACGATGCCTGTCACCACAAACCAAATCTGAATGCCGAAGGCGTCGGACAGCGGCCCGGCAATGGCGTATCCAAGAGGCATCATCGCCTGGGCGGCGCTGTTGACCGAGCTGAGCACACGTCCTTGCATTCCGGGATCGATCGTGGCTTGAAAGATCGCGCCCAGCGTGCCATTGGCGATCGGTATGCTGATTCCGACGATCGCGATCGCTCCCAGCGCAGCCATGTAGCCGGAGGCAGGCAGGAAGCCGATGATCAAACACCCCACTCCCGCGCCGACGATGGCGGTGCCGACGTTGTAAATCCGCCGCCGGAACCCACCCCAGATCGTGAGCAGCAGCGCACCGCCGACCGCTCCGACCCCGAAAACCGAATCGATCCATCCAAGCTGCATCGCCCCGCCCTGGAAGTGCGATTTCACCAGCAATGGAAGCAGTCCGAAGGTCGGGGCAAGGGTGAAATTCAACAGCGTCGCTGTCAGGATGATGATCAATAAGCCTGTCCACCGGTAAATGTACTTGAAGCCATCGAGCGCTTCGTTCAAAATGGCAAACCGGCGCCGCGCCGTGCTAGCCATGCGAGCAGGCTGCGGCACGTCGATGAACAGCAGCGGCAGGATTGCCAGCAGCGCCGTGACGACGTCGACCGCGATCACGCCCTGCATCGGGATCACGCTCATCAGAAACGCACCCAACGGCGCCGCCACGATGTTCAACCCGCCGTTCAGCGTCTGGTTCAACCCCTGGATGCGCGTCATCTGCTCGCGCGGCACCATCAGTGAGGTCGAAGAGGACATCGCCGGCTGGTGAAAGTTTCCGGCGACCGAGCGGATGAACATGATCAGGTAGATATGAACGATATGCGGTTCGCCGACGTAGAAGACGAACACCAGCCCGAGGGTCGCCAGCGCGACGATAGCATCGGCGATGATCATGATCCGGCGCCGATTCCAGCGGTCGACAAAGACTCCGATGATGGGCGAAAACAACACACCGGGCAGCAGGCCGATGATGGAGGCCGTGGCCAGCACGGTGGCCGAGCCGGTGCGATCGGTCAGATACCAGATCAGGGCGAACTGGACTAACTGGCTGCCAAGCAGCGAGAACGCCTGTCCGATCCAGATGGTGAAGAACGGCCTGCGCCAATGCGGATTTTCGGCTTCAGAGAATTGTGTCGCCATGCCCGGGTTCCTCTTCGGAAGGGTTGAGATGATAGGCAGGATGGAAAACGACCGTGAGCTTGTACTTTTTGTCGGTCGGTGATGGTTCAGCGGCCAGATACGATTCGACCAGCTCCTGCAGCTTCTGACGGAACTCGCGGGCCTGATCGGCGTTACATGAAAGTGTTGTGTGCAGGATATCAATTTCGGACGTTTCGAGGGCGCCTTCAAGCCGCTCCCGGCCCGCGGACCGGAGCAGGTGGCGGTAGCTCTGTCTTAAGCTGTCTTGTGTCTTGTTAAAAATTGCGGACAGTGAAGAGAGCACCAGTTCGAGCTTTTCCTCACCCGTACTGTCCGGCTCTCCCTCCAGGTCAAGCTCGGCGCGAATCCTGCGCGCCCGAACCTGGTAGCGTTTTTCCAGAATTCCGGATACCAACCGGGTTTCGACCACCCGGATCAGTTCGTGCTCTTCCAGCAAGTTGACGTGGTAGTAGAGCTTGGTCGGCGGCATGGAGAGCGCCTTGGCCAATTCTTTGACCACCGCCGCCCGGCCGCGGTCGTTGATAATACGAATCTGCTCCAGGATCTGCAGACGAAGCGGATCGCTCAGGATTTTCAGGGTCTCGAGATCGGTGAGGAGATATTCCTCTTCAATTGGAAGCAGCGGAACCATTCAATAAGCCTTCATCATTTTAATTATTTAGAACAGTGAAATTCAGTGTATTCGCTTTCAGGGGGCCTGTCAAGCAGCATGCGCACAGCGATGAAAAAAGAGGGGCTTCGATTTCTCGGGAACTCAACCCTGGTGATCATCCAGGGCCGGGGTGAGCGCCAGGACCGGAATGCGCCGCATAGGAGCGCGCTGCTCGTAGAGTGCGTAGCCGGCGAAGTGCGCTACGGCCGTCGCCCAACCCTGGCTGCGCTCCTCCCCCTGCAGCTCGCGGGCGATATACCGTCTGCGGCTCTGGCCGCGCAGTACTTCGACCTCCGGGTTGGCCTTCAGGTTGTAATACCAATCCGGATGCCGGGGGCTTCCAAAATTTGTTGCGATCAGCAGATAGTGGTTCTCGTCACCGATCGCCAGCAGGGGTGTGATCCGTTCAGCTCCGCTGCGAGCGCCGGTCGAACGGATCACGATCACAGGCAGCCCGGTCAGCATCGTCGTTGCACTCGTACGACCGTGCGATTTTTCCAGGACAAACCGGTCCCAGGCGTGCAGGCGCCGGGCGATCAGGCGCGAGCCCCAACGGGTGGCGGATAATCTTCGTATCAAGGCATGCCACCATCGGGAGTGGGAGGATTGACCTGTCATCCCCGGGAATCCAGCGGGCTGGTGTCTTTCCGGTCCTCCCGCTTACGCCGGATGCGGGTCGCCCGGTTGAAAAGTTTGAAATCCGCCCATTGTGTCTCGCACTGGACGATTTCCTTCTCCGCCAGAATGTACATATAGAGGGAAAGCATTCGGCCGCGGTCCACCCCGCTCCATAAACGGATGCCGGGAAGCGACATGCGTTTGCCCTTCCCATGCAGAATCATCCAGGTATCAAGAGGACTGCTTTCCAGCTTCACGATTTCGTCCCATGCCATGCGGTAGCGGCCGAACCACGCTCTATGCGTTATCCCCTCCAGGTCCAGCTCGGTTCGGCCAATGGCGAGCAAGTATACTCCGCTCAGCATTCCAAAAACCAGATAAAAGGGTACAAACAACCATAGGCCGTTGTGGATGCATGCCAGTCCGAGCGGGAGCAGGACTCCCACCCCAAGCCAGGTGAAAGCCTGTGCCGGGCCGTGCTGCGTGGCGAGAGGCAGGTCATAGTTCGCAATCAGCTCCCGCAGCACCGTCTGGAATTCGTGGTAGCTGGGTTCCTGCTTGTAGGAGCCTGCCTGCAGCGCCGGCTCCGGGATGTGCGCCCGAATCGCGCCCCAGGTGCGCGATTTATCGAACAGGTTCAGGTAGACCTGCCGCGTCCCCGATGCGGTGGTCATGCGCAGGATGCCGATTTTCGCCACCGCCTCCGGCTGCCATACGGCCTCGATCTCGTCCCAGCGGATGCGCAGGTAGGATCGGTCGACACTGGCGCTCATCCCTTCTCCATCCAGCACGATTTTATTGCGCCACAGCCGCATCAAAGCACGATCCGCCACGAAAACCACCACCAGGTATGTGAAACCCAGCAAGGTCATCCGCAAGATGACGTCCTGGACGAGCGCCGCAATGGCGACCAGCAGAATCACCACAACCGCCAGGTTGATGATCGAAAACAGCGTATAGGACAGTTTCGTCCGCAGCACGACAGGTTTCAGCATCGAGGAATCAATTTCCATTCCCGCCCTTCGCACGGGCCGAATGACACCTTTCTAGCCTAGTACGGGGTCGGCACGAACTCCAGATGACCATTGTCCGGGTGCTGATTCCCCATCCACGATCCTGCTTCAACGCCGGCTGTCCGCCGCCTCCAGGATCCAATGCACCGCCTTCGCCCGGGCGAGGAGATCGTCCTGAGGAGAGCGGGCGTCGGCAGAGAAAGTGAGCCACCTCCCCTCCTGTTCGACGCAGCGGGCTTGAACGAGGACATAGCCCAGGTCCTGACCGGCACCTCGGCTGTACTTGATCCCCATGCGGCGGGTCACGTTCGCCGGCGCCACCAGCATGCTGAGCGGGCCGATGGTGTTATCAATCGCTGCCGCCAGCATCCCGCCCTGCATGATGCCGTAGGGATTCAACCACTCCTGCAGCACGGGGAACCGGGCGGACAGCACGGCCTGCT
>JBJYWH010000055.1:3412-20478 GCA_046259355.1 Anaerolineales bacterium | reverse complement strand
TTTGAGATTGAGCAAATCGTGATCCCATTCGAACGGCAGACGATTCGGAATGAATCCCTGCCCGAAGGCGAAACCCGACTGCTTCAGCCGGGGGAAAACGGACTTCAGGAGATCACCTACCGCATCCTGATCGAAGGCGGCGAGGAGGTCTCACGAGCACCGGTGAAGAACACGATTCTCGTCGATCCGATTCCAGAGATCATCATGATAGGCGCCCAGGCTGCCCGCACCCCGCTTCAGATTCAGGGCAACCTGGTGTATCTCAGCGGGGGAAATGCCTGGCTTGTCCAGGGAACGAGCGGCAACCGCCGGCCAATCGTGACCAGTGGTGACCTCGATGGTCGTATCCTGCAGGCCTCCCCGGACGGAGAATGGCTGCTCTATTCCCGTGCGGCCGATGGGGACAGTGGAAATCTGAACAGCCTGTGGATCGCCTCCCTGACCGATCCCGAGTTCGAGCCAGCCGACCTGGATGTGGTCAACGTCGTCCACTTCGCGGATTGGGTTCCCGCCATCCCCTCCTATACGATCTACTACTCCACCGTCGAACCGAGCCCATCCCCACCTGGATGGCAGGCCAACAATGACCTTCAGAGCATCAGCATCACAGGGACCGGACGAGTTCTGCGCCCGCGAGTGATTCTCGATTCAAGCGCTGGCGGCCAGTATGGCTGGTGGGGAACTAACTACGTTTGGGGCAGCGACAGCGATCACCTGGCCTATATTCGATCGGATGAATTTGGCCTGGTCGACCTGGATCGCGAACGCACGATTCCGCTGCACGAGATCGTCCCCTACCAGACCTTGAGTGATTGGGCCTGGGTGCCGGGACTTTCCTGGGGACAGGATGATCAGACGCTGTATTTCGTCGATCATGGCCATCCCCTCGGCTTCGAAGACCCACAGGCCTCTCCGGTATTTAACGTATCGGCCTTCAACACCGCCATCGGCCTCGATTTGACCCTGGCTGAGCGCAGCGGGCTATTTGCTTACCCCCGCGTCTCCCCTATGCTTGATGTGTCGACCGTGGAGATCGCGTACCGGGTTGCCTACCTGCAGGCGCTGACCCCTCTCGAGAGTGTGGACAGCAGCTACCGCCTGGGCGTCATGGACCGCGACGGAAGCAATGCCCGCTTGCTCTTCCCTGCCGAAGGCGAGGGTGGATTGGAGCCCATCCCACCATCCTGGTCACCGGATGGTGCCCGTCTTGCCGTGCTGTACCGGGGGGATTTATGGATCGTCGATGTGGAAACCGGCCTCGGGCAACCGCTTACCACCGACGGTCAGACCCAGGCGTTTGATTGGAGCCCATAATGGATAAACCAAGCCGGAAGGAGATCCTGCGTTGAGAATTCTCGTAACGGGTGGTGCAGGTTTCATCGGGTCACACCTCTGTGACCGGCTTCTGGGTGAGAGCCACCGGGTTGTGGTGGTGGACAATCTCGTCACCGGAAGCCTGGACAACATCAGCCATCTTGCAGGCAGGGAAGATTTCGCCTTCATCAAGTACGACGTATCGAATTTCATTTTCATTCCCGGTGAAGTCGACGCCGTCATGCACCTTGCCTCCCCGGCCAGCCCCAACCCGGCCTCGCCGTATGGCTATCCGCAGCTTCCGATTCAGACCCTGAAAGTTGGCGCCCTCGGAACCCATAACGCGCTCGGCGTTGCTCGCGCCCATAATTCTACATTCCTGCTCGCGTCGACCTCCGAAGTCTACGGCGACCCGAAAGAGCATCCCCAGAAGGAAACCTATTGGGGGCATGTCGACCCGGTCGGCCCACGTTCCGTATATGATGAAGCCAAGCGTTTCGCAGAAGCGATCACCATGGCATACCATCGCTACCATTCGCTCGACACCCACATCGCCCGCATCTTCAACACCTACGGACCACGCATGCGGCTGGACGACGGCCGGGTTGTGCCGAACTTCATCGTGCAGGCCCTGCAGGGAAAACCGTTGACCCTGTACGGCTCCGGCGAACAGACCCGCAGCTTCTGCTACGTCGACGATCTTGTCGAAGGCCTGTGCCGGCTGCTGCTGTCCGAGGAGAACTTCCCGGTAAACCTGGGCAATCCGGTTGAGATCTCTATCGCAACCCTGGCCGAGGAGATCAACCGCATTACAGGCAATAAAGCTGGAATCAAGGTTCACGCTGGCGACCGAGCGCCTGCCGATCCGGAACGCCGCCAACCGGACATCACGCGAGCAAAGGAAATTCTCGACTGGGAGCCCACGGTCGACCTGGAAGAAGGCCTGACGCGTACGATCGAGGATTTCGAGCGCAGGTTATGATCGTGGAAAAGGTTCAGGCTCGCAAGGAACTTCAACGTTTCTTGAAGTTCTCTGTCGTGGGGGTGATCGGTGCCGTCGTGGATTTCGGCACGTTCAACATTCTCGCGAATTGGATCGGAATCAACAGCCTGCTTGCGAGCGTCTTTTCCTTCAGCGCGGCGGTGACCAGCAACTTTATCTGGAACCGCTTCTGGACCTACCCCGATTCGCGTTCGAAACCCATGTCGCAGCAAATCCTTCAATTCGCCATCGTCAGCGCGATCGGTCTCGCGATTCGTACGCCGATCTTCGCCCTCAGCGAAACTCCATTAATCGAACTTACAGAAAACCTGCTTCCTCAAGTAGGTCTCTTGAGGATTCCGCTGATTGCGGCGTACGACGCGACCGTGATCGGCCGCAACCTGGCGCTCGCCCTGGCAATCGTGATCGTCTTATTCTGGAATTTTGGCATCAACCGTATCTGGACCTACTCGGACGCCGGAAAATAATCGGGCGCAGCAGGCGTGTGAAGTCGATATAATACGCTCAGCGAATCCACCCTGCGGAGATGTGTATGGCTCGCAGCTCAAAACGGAAACCGATACCCATCTACACCACACCAGGCGACTGGGCTGCCCTCCTGGTTTTTCCCCACCTCTTCAACACCATCGGTGAGTGGATCGGCTGGGTCTCACCCGATCGACAGGTTTTTGATGTCGACGGAGTGTACGTTGGCTGGATCACGAACGAGCCGCGCATACTCCGAAAAAGGATCATCGAAAAGGAACTCCCGCGTAAGCTACCTCCCGAAGCTCCGGGGCGGATCCGTCCGCCGGCGACGGTACCGCTGCCGCCGATGATGGCGGAGCTTCCATTTGAGGTGATCGATGTGCTGGACGAGGAACCGGAACGGCTGCATACGAGTGATACCGGCGAATTCAAGGAAGACATGGATTAATGCCTGATCGAGCGGATGCGAAGCGACCGAAGACAGTCCGGCAGTCAAGAATCGCCCTGAGCCAGCTCATGCAGCCCCAGCATGCCAATCCGCGAGGTGACGTACATGGCGGTTGGATCATGAAGCTTGCCGATGAAGCCGGGGCACTCGCGGCGATGCGCCATGCCCAGCGCCGCGTGGTTACAGTTGCGATTGATCAGATGATGTTTCACGAACCCATTCGGATTGGTGACCTGGTCACACTGGAAGCAGAGGTAACCTACGTCGGCCGAACCTCGATGGAGACGCTCGTTTCTGTCATAGCGGAGGATCCGATCGGCGGCGAACGGGTTCATACCAACACCGCATACCTCGTGTACGTGGCACTGGATGAAAGGGGGCGGCCTGTGCCGGTGCCTCCCCTGGTGCCCGAAACCGAATCAGAAAAAGAGCGCATGGAAGCCGGAAAAGAACGCCAGGCCTATCGTCTCCGTCAACGCGCTCGCGAGACCGAACCCACTCCAGGGGACCGCTGACCGAATCCGTCCCGTGTCAGGCTCCTCATACGTAAAGAAGACCGGCAATGCCGGTCTTCTTCGATTGCGAGTGTTGGCGATCGTTTATTTCAGATGGGTTTCAATATAGCTGACCGCTTCGCCGACCGTGGTGATCTTCTGAGCGTCCTCGTCCGAGATCTCGCCGCCAAATTTCTCTTCAAAGGCCATGATCAGCTCGACCAGGTCCAGCGAGTCAGCCTCGAGGTCCTCGCGGAATTTCGCCTCGGGAGTCACTTTCGCCTCGTCGACGCCTAAAAGTTCCACGATGATTGACTTGACATCCTCATACGTATCTGCCATGTGTCGCCTCCTTATTTGTCTTCGCAGACAGGCCGGGGCATTGTACCCGACAACTGCCTTGCGTAGCAAGTTGACACGCTCAACATGCGCCTGCTATCATGGCGCTCTCACCTAGGAACACCAGCCGATGAGCAAAGTTACGCGTACAACCAAGCGAAAAGATGATCATCTCCGAATCAACATCGAAGAGGATGTTGAGTCCGGAATCAGCACCGGCCTGGAGAGGCTGCGTTTCCGTCATACCGCCCTTCCCGAACTCGCGCTTGAAGACGTCGTCTGCCGGATAACCTTCCTTAAAAAGGAGCTCTCCTTTCCGCTGCTGATCTCATCGATGACAGGTGGCACCGAGGAAGCGGAGCGCATTAACAAGATCCTGGCCGAAGCCGCTCAGGTTCATCGGATCGCCATGGGTGTTGGTTCGCAACGGGTCGCTATCGAACAACCAGCAACGCAATCCACCTTTCAAATCCGTACCATCGCACCCGATATCCTGCTGTTCGCCAATCTTGGAGCGGTCCAGCTCAACTACGGCTACGGGATCGACGAATGCCAGAGAGCCGTCGAGATGATCGAAGCCGATGCGCTCGTCCTGCATCTGAACGCACTCCAGGAAGCGCTTCAGCCGGAGGGCGACAGCAATTTCAGGGGGCTGCTTGATCGGATCGGCGAAATATGCCGCGTACTGCCCGTTCCGGTGATTGCCAAGGAAGTGGGCTGGGGGATCTCCGCTCCGGTGGCGCGCAGGCTGGTCGACGCCGGCGTGACGGCCATCGATGTCGCCGGCGCCGGCGGAACATCCTGGTCGCAGGTCGAGAGCTACCGGGCAGCCGATGAAGATCGAGCTGCCCTGGCGAGGGCGTTTCGCAGCTGGGGCATACCAACAGCGGATGCCGTTCGTCAGGTGCGAACAGAACTTCCGGGCGTACCCCTGATCGCCTCCGGCGGACTGCGCAACGGTATCGAGGCTGCGAAATGCATCGCCCTCGGGGCTGATCTGTGCGGGATGGCCGGACCGTTCTTGAAAGCAGCCTCCAAACCAGACCGTCGGGTTCATCAGCTGATCGAACGCACACGCATGGAGCTGAGAATCGCGATGTTCGCCACTGGCTCGAGCGAGATCAAAGATCTCCGCCACGACAAGCTGCTGCCGGTTCCTGACAATGACAGATCCTGAGGAACTGCGTTCCATCATGCTCGCCAAAATTGAGGGCGAGCTCCTTGACTCCGCCACTGCGATCCGCCAGGGACCGGCGGTCGGCATGTACGAATTGATCGCGCACCATATGGGCTGGGACCAGGGCAAAGCGAGCGGCGGCAAGCGCATCCGGCCACTCCTCACGCTGCTGTGCTGTGCCGCTGCAGGCGGCGAATGGCAGCTGGCGCTTCCAGCCGCAGCCGCGGTCGAGTGGCTGCATAACTTTTCGCTCATTCACGATGACATCGAGGATCAGAGCAGCACCCGTCGTGGTCGTGAAACGCTGTGGGCGAAAGCAGGAACAGCCCTTGCGATCAATACGGGTGACGCGCTCTTCGCATTGAGCCGATTATCAATCCAGGACGTGCACGACGGCGCGATCCGCTCCGATCGCGCCCTGAAAATGCTGCATTTGCTGGATCGGACGGCGCTGTCACTGTGCGAAGGCCAGCATCTAGATATGCGTTTCGAAAGCGAGAACGAGGTTACTCCCGCCGAGTACATGGTGATGATCGGCGGGAAGACAAGCGCCCTGATCGCGTGTGCTTGTGAGATGGGCGCCATGCTTTCGCCAGCAAGCGATTCTCAACAAGCGTGCTACCGGGAGTTTGGCCGCAACCTCGGTCTGGCGTTCCAGATGCAGGATGACATTCTCGGCATCTGGGGCGAACCGGAAAAGACCGGAAAACCGAGCGGTGACGATCTCCGCATTCATAAGAAGACACTTCCGGTCATCCTGGGTCTCGAGCGATCGGCAACGTTCCGGGCTGCCTGGCAGAAACCGCCTGGCCATTTTGACCTGAAGGAACTGATTTCAGCCCTGGAAGAAGCCGGGATCCAGCAGATGGTCCAATCGATGGCGGATGAATACTCCAGGACAGCACTCTTGGCGCTCGAGGATGCATCACCCGAAGCTCCTGCAGAGAATCTGCTAAGAAACCTGCTGGGATCTCTTCTACGGCGCGAAAACTAGGCTTGAGATCCATCATCGCTCCCGGAATGCCTCCTTTAAGGCATAGTTCCTGCATATCATTGTCAGGACCGGACGGCATGCTATAATCCGAGCGAAGACGGAGAAAAATGCACAGAACTACAAGACGCCTGAGTGATCAAGAAGAAAAGAGCGACGGCCTCGATCGGCTGCAATCCGGTACGACGCTCCAGGAGCGGTACCTGGTACTGGGCATGCTGGGATCGGGCGGCATGAGCTCCGTCTACAAGGGACGTGACCTGCACTTCCCGAACGTAACCAAGCTGGTGGCGATCAAAGAAATGGTCAATTTGATCGCCGATCAGTCGATGTACGACATGGTCGTGAAGAATTTTGAGCGGGAAGCCGATTTGCTGGCCGCGCTTTCACACCCCGCCATTCCTACGATTTACGATAACTTCAGCCACAAGAACCGCTCCTACCTGGTGATGGAGTTCATCGATGGCGATGACCTCGAAGCCGTCCTGGAGGAGTACGAGGGCTTCATCCCCGAAGAGCGCGTGGTAACCTGGGCGATCGAGATATGCGACGTCCTCAGCTATCTGCACAACCACAAGCCGCAGCCGATCATCTTTCGCGATATCAAACCCTCGAATGTCATGATCGATCACCACAATCATGTTCGGCTGATCGACTTCGGCATCGCCCGCCACTTCCAACCCGGCGAGAAGGGCACGATGATCGGCACAGAGGGCTATTCGCCCCCCGAACAGTACCGCGGCGAAGCATCGCCGGCGGGAGACATCTACGCTCTGGGCGCCACCATGCACCACCTGCTTACCAAGCGTGATCCCCGCCTTGAACCCCCGTTCTCGTTCACAGAACGGCCAGTTCGCGACATCAACCCGACCGTTTCGCCCGAGCTGGAAAGCGTGATCAACACCTCTCTCGCGTATGATCCGAAGGAGCGCTTTCCAACAGCCGCGCTGATGAAGGAAGCGCTGATATCCACCGCGAAGCGAACCGGATTGCTGAGCAGACCTTCGGTCGCAGCCGTCATTGCACAGTCGGACAAGATCGAGGAGATCTGGAAATTCGAATGCGAGGATGAGGTGCGCGGCAGCCCGCTGGTGGATAACGGCGTCGTGTACGTCGGCTGCTACGACAACAACCTGTATGCCCTGGACGCGCAGTCGGGCGATTTCCTCTGGAAGTATGCGACTGAAGGTGGAATCGCCGGGAAACCGGCCACCGAGGACGGTATGGTTTTCATCGGCTCGGAGGATAATCGTCTCTATGCCCTGACAACCAACCGCGGCAGCTTGGTCTGGACCTACTATGCGGAGGGGCCGATCCACTCCTCGCCCACCCTCGCTGATGGGCACGTTTTTATCGGATCCGACGATCGGCGGCTGCATGTCGTCAGCCAGGCGAACGGCCGCCGTGCGTGGCGCGTGGAGGCGAATGCCCCCATCTGGTCGACGCCGCTTGTGAATGAAGAACGGGTCTATTTCGGCTGCGAGAGCGGAGATTTCTACTGCTATGACTTCAAAGCCGAGCTGAAATGGAGAAAGAAGGCCAAGCGCGGCGTCACCTCCTCCCCGATTCTCGTCGAGGACATGATTTACTTTGGGTCGCGCGATTGGACCCTCTACGCCCTGGAAGCGGAAAACGGCTATCAGATCTGGCGCTTCCGCATGGGGGGCGGAACGATCTCCACGCCTGCCTACTTCGACGGGAAACTCTTCATCGGATGCGGTGACAACAATATTTATGCTATTGATGCCCGACACGCCCGGGAGATCTGGCGGTACGAAGCTGATCACCAGGTCACGGGGTCACCTGTTGTCCATGAAGGCTCGGTCTACATCGGTTCGGTGGATGGATCCCTGTATTGTATCGACCATAAGACCGGCAGGCTGCGCTGGCGTTATCATACCCAGGGCCCCATCACCGGCACTCCCGCGGTGTCAAACAACATGATATACATCGGTTCGACCGATCATCGCATCTATGCTGTCCTGGCCTGAGCCTCGAGAGTCTCACACGAGAAAGCTGTAAAGAATGCCATCATTGACAGATTTCATTTCCTCCCTCTTCCGCCGAAAGAGCTCTGCCGATGCTGCACCTGCCGTCAAGGCTCGAA
This sequence comes from Anaerolineales bacterium, assembly GCA_046259355.1. Lineage (GTDB taxonomy): Bacteria > Chloroflexota > Anaerolineae > Anaerolineales > E44-bin32 > E44-bin32. Next base: position 12,137 of record JBJYWH010000055.1, on the reverse strand, counting down.
TTGCCGGCAATTTCCCGGACGTGAAGAACACCCGTCAGATCGTGATCGGAACGGGACAATCGGTCGGTATCGAGCGCAGCCATAATGAAGATGCACTGCTCGTCTTGACGGGCCAGCTCACCGGCACCCACCCACTGCCGAACTTCGGTCTCTTCATCGTTGCCGATGGGATGGGAGGACACCGTGCCGGCGAGATCGCAAGCGCAGTCTCCATTCGAACCGTCGCCAGGATGTTGACCCAGGAGACGGTCATGCAGCTTCTGAAGAATGACCATAACGAACTCTCGACCCCGCTTCAAGATCTGCTGCGGGAGGCGCTGGAAGAAGCCAATCGAGCGGTAGTCGAGGAGGTGCCCGGTGGAGGGACGACCCTCACCGCCGCCATCATGCTGGGCCCACAGCTCACCATAGGCCATGTCGGTGATACACGAGCCTACTATATCCGTGACGGCAAAGCCGAGATCCTCACCCGGGATCACTCCCTGGTCGAGCGTTTGAAGGAGCTAGGCCAACTTACACCGGAGGAGGCTTCCGTTCACCCGCAGCGCAACGTGCTCTACCGCGCCATTGGCCAGGGTGCGAACCTGGAGGTCGACGTCCTCACTCAGCCGCTACCAAAAGGCGGCGGCCATTTATTAATCTGCTCCGATGGGCTCTGGGGCGTCGTGCCCGAGGACGCCATCTTGCGGATCGTCAACACTGCCCCACACCCGCAGATCGCTGCGCAGGAACTGGTCACAGCAGCAAACAGCGCCGGCGGCCCTGATAACATCACCGTCATTCTGGTACGCTTTCCAAAGGATTAGCCTGTGAGAGGGAATAACGCGCTCTCCCGATGAAGGATTACTACGCTCTTCTGGGTGTGCCTCGGAACGCAACGACCGGCCAGCTCCGGCGCGCGTATCGCGAGGCCGCCCAGAAACTGCATCCTGACAAGAACATCTCACCAGGCGAAACGGAACTGTTTCTTGAAGTCAGCCAGGCGTACGAGACCCTGATCGATCCAGTGCAGCGTGAGGAATACGACCAGCAGCTGGCTGTCTATGAAGCCGACCTTGCAGAAAGCGCACCCTTTCAATGCCGTGTCCTTCACAGCCGGAATGCCCTGCTCAACCTCGACGAGCCGCAGGTGCATTACCTGTTGATGGATATCAAGCCGGCTCAGCATCTGCCCGATGTCCGCCCCCCGATCAGTATCAGCATCGTGATCGATCGCTCAACATCGATGAAAGGCCAGCGCATGGATCAGGTCCGGGCGGCGGTGGTTACCATCCTCGAAGAGATGCAGCCCGAAGATCGAGCTTCGATTATCGCTTTCAGCGACCGGGCAGAGGTTATCGTGACACCGGACCAGGCGAAGGACCTGCCCAAGGCCCGGGCTCGATTGAGTTTAATGCAAGCCGGTGGTGGGACGGAGATCGGTCAGGGTTTACAGGCCGGGCTGGACGAACTCCACCGCAGCTACGCACGTGAGGGCATCAATCACCTGATCCTCCTCACCGACGGTCGAACCTACGGTGACGAAGAACTGTGCCTGGAGCTGGCCGACCAGGCATCGGCAGCTGGAATTACCATCAATGGTGTCGGTATCGGGGGCGACTGGTCAGACAGGCTGCTCGATGACCTTGCCAGCCGTACGGGGGGATCCGTCCTGTTCTTGAACACGCCCCGGGCGATCACCGATCTGCTGCACTCCATTTACGATAGCCTGACCCAGACCATTGCGAAGAAAATCCGCATCGAGGGGGCGCTGGGACAGCAGGTTGACCTGCGTTCGGCCTACCGGCTCTTGCCCGAACCCATGCCGCTCGGCGACAGCCTTCCGATGCTGTTGGGCTCCCTGCCCAAGAAGGGCCAGATCCGCCTGCTGCTCGAACTGGTCATCCATCCTTTTTCCTCGATGGCGGAGATTGCGATCGCTCACTTTAACATCACCGGTGTAATCCTGGCCCGGGAGGAAGAGGAAAGCTCCCTGCCCCTGTCCATTACGCTCCCGGTGAACGACGAGCCCGACATCAAACCACCACCAGACGACATTGCTTCTGCGCTCAATCTGCTTTCCATGTATAAACTGCAGGAGAAGGCCCGCCATGAAGCCGAACTGGGCCAGGTCAGCCAGGCCGCCCGCCGGCTGGAGAATCTTGCCACGCAGCTTCTGGCGGCCGGGGAACGAGAACTGGCGAAAGCAGCATTAAACGAGGCCGCGCAGCTCGGGAACATTCGCAGATTTTCCAGCGAAGGAGAAAAAACGCTAAAATACGGCACGCGTGCCCTGCTGCTCCTGCCACCGTCGAGTAGTGATTCATGATCGAATGCCCATCCTGTAAGCATCGAGAGTTCGTCGGCACCCTTTTCTGCAGTGAGTGTGGTGCTCGCCTGGTCAATGTATCGACGCTCCCGACGATGTCCATCTCACCGGGCCGGATTCGCGAAGAAGTTGCAGCAACCAAGCCCTCCCCACCGGCCGGACCCGACCTCTCCAGTGGGGCCCTGCTTGGCTTGCGGATCATCAACACCGGTGAGATTCTCTCTCTCGTCGGGCGCGACAATTACACGATTGGACGGGCTCTCGAAGGACAGGCCATCCTGCCCGAAGTGGATCTCTCTCGTTTTGACGCATATGACGCCGGTATATCCAGAATGCATGCAGAACTGCGGGTCGAGCGCGATGGTTTCTACATCGTTGATCTCGAAAGCTCGAACGGCACATTCGTAAACGGCAAGCTCATACCGGCCCAGGAAGCTGAACCCGTTCAGCATGGAGATGTCATCCAACTCGGACGCCTGCGGGTACAGGTCATCTCGCAGGCCTCAAAGACAACGAGGTAGCATCATGTCGTACACGGTTCTTGTGCACGTATCGGGCGAAGACGCTGTCCTGGGCGAAATCGAGGAGCTGCCCGGACCCGACTCCGTCATCATCACCGTCAACAACCCACGCCGTAAGGACGAGAAGGACCTTCCCTACCTGTTCGAAACGGTGACGACCGTGATATGGCCCATGCACCGCATAAACTTCATCGAGGTCCTGCCCACTCGAGAGGATGAAGATCTGATCGGCTTCGTACGGGAGTGAAATGACGGACGGACCTTCCCGCAGGCGCAAGGTGCTCGTCGTCGACGACGAGCCGCGCATGATCCGATTCATCCGGCTCAACCTCGAGCATGACGGATTCGAGGTCTACGAGGCGACACGGGGAACCGAGGCCCTGGAAAAGCTGCGCGATCAGATGCCTGATCTGGTCCTGCTTGACGTCATGATGCCAGACCTCGATGGCTTCGAAACCCTGCGCCTGATCCGCGAGATATCGAATGTGCCGGTGATCATGCTCACCGCCAAGGGCGAGGAGGATGACCGCGTGCGCGGGCTCGAACTCGGTGCCGACGATTACGTTACCAAGCCGTTCAGCCCGCGTGAACTCGTCAGCCGGGTTCGTGCCGTACTGCGACGAACCGAGATGCCCACACAACCGGTTCACGATGTCATCGAGGTCGATGATCGCCTGAAGATCGATTTCGATCGGCGTGAAGTGTGGGTTGAGGGCAAATTGGTCAAGCTTCGACCGACCGAATACCGCCTGCTCTATCACCTCGTTAAAAACGCCGGCTGGGTCGTACCGCACGAGCAGCTGCTTGCGAAAGTGTGGGGATACGAATACCGGGACGAGACCCACTATCTTCGGCTCTATATCAACTACCTTCGCCAGAAGCTGGAGAAGGACCCGTCGGATCCGCAGTACATCCTGACCGAGCGCGGTGTCGGATATCGATTCGTCGATTTCCGCCGCGAACATGAGTCGGAAGCCGATTGATCTTCTGGAATCCTTCCGCAGCGCCAGCGGACCCTGGATGCGGCAGAACGAGTGGTGAGGTCTACCCTGCCTTGTTAACTCACAATGGATTGGTTACAATTGAACAAAGAGCAGAAAGAAGGTCTGATTGACGCGTCAACGCATATTACTCGTGGATGACCATGAAGTCGTTCGGGTGGGGCTGAAAGCCCTGCTCGAAAAGCATCCCGATTTCGAAGTTGTGGCGGAAGCGGCGAGCGGACGGGAAGCCGTCGAGAAGACTCGGGCTCACAATCCCGATGTTGTCGTCATGGATATCCGCCTGAAAGGCGGCTCGGGCATCGAGGCCTGCCAGGAAATCACATCCGAATTTCCTGATACCAAGGTCATCATGCTCACATCCTACGCTGAAGATGAAATGCTGTTCTCAGCCATTCGGGCTGGAGCTGCCGGCTACGTACTCAAGCAAATCGGTGGAGATGACCTGGTTCGAGCGATTGAGTCTGTCGGCCGCGGCGAGGCGCTGCTCGATCCTGCGGTAACTCAGCGCGTCTTCCAGGAGGTACGAAAAGCGGCCCGGGAGGAAGAAGCCTCTGCCTTCGCAGAGCTGACCCAGCAAGAGATGCATGTCCTCCAGCTCGTATCGGAAGGGCGCACGAACCGACAGATCGCCGAGATGCTTTTCCTGGGAGAAGGCACGGTACGCAACTACGTCAGCAGCATCCTCTCGAAACTCAATGTCCGCAACCGGGCGGAGGCTGCTGCCTATGCTGTCGAGCACAACCTGAAGGATTACATCTAGAGCGCACCAGGTGGCAAAAAAAACGGGGGGCAGGTTGATCCTGCGTCCCCGGTCCCATGTTCTTCATTTCTTCTAATGACACTGCAGATGATCGCTCTGTTCTCCCTCGAGATCACTGCGATGCGCGGCTTGATACGCCAGGCCCTCCATCCAATCCTGGACGCTGGACTCGAGTTGTTTCAAGATGGCCATCTGCCCGGCGATCAGCGTCACCTTGCCGCCGGCCTCAATACAGATTTCTTCCAGCAGCCGAACATCCTCCGGCTCGAGGTTCGATGCCAGGCTCCGGACATGATCCCGCAGCGTCCGGCTGCAGATCTGGCGGAAGGCATCCGGAGCATCGGCCGAGAGGATTCGAGGCAGGAAGATCCCGAATTCTGACATCGCTTGCACAAGATCCTGCCGGACGCCCATGCCATTCTTTGTCAGGTCAGCCTTCAACGTTCGGATGACGTCCTGAACTTCCCGCATGATTCCCAGGGACGATGAACCGGCAAGGATCAGTTCGGCCAGCATCTGAAAAAAAGGCTCAGGGTCACCACGCTTCAGGCAGTCCGCGATGAGTTGTTCAGCCTGCATGCGGACGTACGTCCGCTCGGCGAAGTTGAGCAGCTCATGCAGCGGTTCATCCATCGCCTTCTCCCGAACCGGTATGCTCGTCGCTTGGGCTCAGCGAGCGGAGGTACTCCCAGGTGTAAATCCCGAAGCGATGTCCGTCCTGCCAGGTGATCTGGAGGGCATAATTTCCAACTTGCTCAAGGGATTCAAGCTTTGTGGCGGCTTCGGAACGCAGCGGCAGGTTCAGATCCAGCGAATCTTCCGCGGCTGCGTCCGAGGTCTCGTGAGTACCCTGGCACTCGGCGCAAGGGCAGGCAGCCCGCAGATCCTCGAAGCGGTACACGCTTTGGTGTCCATCCTGCCAGATGATGCTCAGCGTTCCTTTCGAACGTGAGGCTTGAATTTCCCGGGGTTTAATCGTCATTTCGTTTTCCTGTGGGGGTCAGCATACTCTCAAAGAAACCGGATCGCAACTACGGCGATTCGACCCGTCGAAGGTAGTTTCCGACGACCCAACCGGCCTTGTCGGTGCTGTAGGGATTGACGAGATACCACCATTCGTATCCATCCGCCTCACGTGGTCCATTACGAACTTCGAAGACCTCATTCTCTACACCCAGGAATGCGATGGTCGAATTCAATCCCGGCTGGTTTCGGAATCGCAGCCCATCACCACCGGTACCGAAAACCTGCACCAGGTCGCCCGGCGAATAACTGCCCTCGAGCTGAGGAGGAGGCACGGGAGTCGGTGTCCAATCCGGTGTCGGTGTCGCTGTCGGCAGCGGTACCGTCGCAGTCGGGCTTGGCAGAGGCACGACCGTGATCTCCGGTTCCAAGGGAGCCAATGCTCCTTCTTGAAAACGGGTGAAAATACCGACAACCGTCAGCGCCACGAGCAGCACCAGCCCGAGCAGAACCCCAATTACCGCCCACGGGAGGATGGATCGCAATGCATGGAGTGGAGAACGAGATTCGTTTTTCATCAATGCAGTAAAAAGAAGGCCAGCGCCAGCATGAGATAAAGGCTGACCAGCACCGCCCCCTCAAGCCAATTCGACTCCCCATCCTCAGCTACCAGCGTTGCGATCAGAACACCTCCGATCAAGGCGATCAGCTCGAAGGAATTGAAGACGAGGGTCAGCGGATTTCCCATCGCCAGGCTAAGAAACACCAGAACCGGCACGACGAACAAAGCGACTTGAAGGCTCGAACCTACAGCAATCTCGACCGAGAGACTCATCCGATTCTTCAGTGCAACGCCAACCGCCACAAGATGCTCGGCAATATTACCAACGATTGGAACCAGAATCACGCCCAGGAAAAACTCCGAGATTCCCAGCTGCTCTACGACCGGTTCGACCTGCCCGACCAGGATTTCGCTCAACCACACCACGCCGGCCGTAGACAGGAGCAGCATGATAATGGAAGTTCGAAGCGACCAGGCTTTACGGTGCACGACGGGCTCGGCTGAAGCTCGACTCAGAGGACCGTCCTGCAGGCGCAGCCCGTAAAAGATGCCCAGGCCGTACAGGATGACCATCAATCCAGCTACACCCAGGCTTAAAATCTCGACGTCCGTCGCGTTTCCGATCCCGATCCCGCCGCGTGATTGCGTGAACAGAGATGGAATGGCCAATGCGGTCACCGAGAGCAGCAGCAGCATGCTGTCGCTGCTGGCTTTCCGGCGATCAAACTGCTGCACGCCATGTTTCAATCCACCCAGCAGGATGCTTAATCCAAGGACAAAGAGCAGGTTTCCGAGGATCGATCCGGTGATTGAAGCCTTGACCAATTCCAGCAAGCCTTCGCGAATGGCCACGATCGTGATGATCAGTTCGGCTGCGTTGCCAAATGTCGCATTCAGCAAGCCGCTGAGGCGGGGCCCTGTTAGCGCTGCGATCGCCTCGGTCGCCTCCCCGATCAATCCTGCCAGCGGGATCAACGCGACAGCGGAGGCCAACAGAACCCATACCGGCTCTGCACCAAGCTGGTTAAGGAGGATCGCCAGGATGGCAACCGGCAGAAGCAGGTTGAGCGGGTTCTCGACAAAAAAGGAACGAATGAGCTGCCGCATATTCACTCCCGATCTAGGATTTTCGACTGAACGCCCGCTGCCCTCCGTCCATCGGGACAAGGACGCGCAGTGCTTGTGGAAGCACATGGAAATCTACCACGGAATGCCGCCGGCAGGGCTCGCCATCACACTGAATCTCGGAGGGTTTCTGCATTTCAAAGGTCGCCCGCGCCGACCGAAAATTGACCACGCCCTGGGCGTCCACAAGCCGGCCGGTAAAGATCTGAGCCACACGCAGAAGGGCGTCGTTCAATGTATCGCCTCCGATGAGCCAGAAATCCAGCAGTCCGTCATCGACCTTGGCCCCGCGGGCGAGGTCGACCAGACCGCCGGCATAGGCCGGGATGTTGCTTGCAACGGCGATCAAGAAACGGCCTTCCCAGGACTGTTCACCGGAGTGTGCAATGATGTCGATGCCTTTCCATCCCGTTGCATTCCAGAGTGCGAGCGTGGCGTAGTGAACGATCCCGAACGCTTTTTCCCAGCGCTCACGCGGCTCGATGCTGTTGACAATGTGTGCATCCAGCCCCACTCCGGCCCAGAGCAAGAAGTAATGGTCATTGCAGACACCGAGATCCACCAGCCGCTCCTCACAATAGGCCAGCTGTTCAGCTGCCTGTTCGAGAGCGAACCAATGAATCCAATCCAGCCGCGGCAGTCCGAGTTCCTGGGCCCAAACATTGGCCGTCCCGGCGGGGAGCACACCCAGCGCCGTTTCGGTGCCGGCCAGCACCGAGGCGACCTGTCCAACCGATCCATCACCCCCGACGACGAAGACAGCATCGGCGCTTGCCTGGACGGCTTCCCTCGCCACGTCCGCTACCGGCCAGGGCTGGTCACAAATTTTCAGATGAATTCGCCAACCGGCGCGGCGAAGTACCTCCGCAGCTCGCCCGAGGAGCGGTGCCGCCGGAAACCTCCCGGCGGCGGGATTGTAGATCATCCAGCCTGTTCGATCGCGCATGTCGAGGGGCACATTATAGCCCAGCTCTTCCGATTGCCACCTCATCCGGTAGAGATTAGAATTCATTCCATGGAAACCGCGCAATCATCCATTCTTGGAGGACGATACCAGATCCTCGAACTCCTGGGCCAGGGTGGCATGGCAACCGTCTTCCGGGCACGTGACTTGAACTTGCAGCGCGATGTAGCGCTCAAAATCCTTCGTGATACCCTGATCACCGATCCAGGCTTTCGAGATCGCTTCCTTCAGGAGGCGCGTGCAGCCGCCAATCTCTCCCATCCGAATATCGTCACGGTCTTCGACTTTGGGCAAGACAATGATCAGCTCTTCCTGGTTATGGAGTATGTCCCAGGGACCGATCTCAAGACTTTACTCCGCCGGCACGGGCGGCTTCCCATCCAGGAAGCGGTCGATTTGATGATTAAAATATGCAGCGGCGTTGGTTATGCGCATAGGGCTGGTCTGGTCCACTGCGACCTGAAACCACACAACATTCTCGTAACCGCCGACAACCAGGCAAAGATCACGGATTTTGG
>JBJYWH010000055.1:0-3312 GCA_046259355.1 Anaerolineales bacterium | reverse complement strand
GATTCGCCGCGGTATAATCCCGTAGATCGTCTCGATGGATCCGTACTCTTTTCGTTCGTGACGCAGGAGGTGTAAGTGAATTCACCGCGAGGTAGAAACTCGCTGGTCTTGATCATCTTGATCATGGTCATCGCGGTGCTGATCTACCAATTCCGCAGCGGTTCGACGCAGCCGGAACGGCTGCCGTTCAACGAAGCCGCGGCAAAGATCCGATCTGGAGAAGTGGTGCGAGTCGTTGTCGATGATAATGAGCTCGAGCTCATTTTTGCCGATGGTACGGACGCTTTCTCGCGAAAAGAACCCACGAAAACCACGGTAGAACAGCTCAAAGACCTGGGAGTTACAGAGCAGGACCTGGCTGCTTCGAACATTGCACTGGAGATCAAAGAACCCAGCGACCTGGGAACGGTAATCAGCCTGGTTACCTACATCCTCCCCGCACTGCTGGTCGTTGGTTTGATCTGGTTGATGCTGCGCCAGGCACAAGGCAGCAACAATCAGGCGCTCTCATTCGGCAAGAGTCGAGCCCGTATGTTTGCGGGTGATCAACCAACCGTAACCTTCGACGATGTCGCTGGCGTGGAGGAGGCCAAGGAGGAGCTCCAGGAGGTGGTTGAGTTTCTCCGTGAGCCCGATAAGTTCATCACCCTCGGCGCACGCATACCGAAAGGCGTGCTCTTAATCGGACAGCCGGGAACGGGAAAGACCCTGATGGCCAAAGCGGTTTCTGGCGAAGCAGGTGTTCCCTTCTTTTCCATCTCAGGCTCGGAATTTGTCGAAATGTTCGTCGGCGTGGGTGCCAGCCGTGTGCGTGATCTCTTCGACCAGGCAAAGCGGCACTCACCCTGCATCGTGTTTGTTGACGAGATCGACGCCGTGGGACGGCAGCGCGGTGCCGGCCTGGGCGGCAGCCATGATGAACGTGAGCAAACATTGAACCAGATGCTGGTCGAGATGGACGGCTTTGACACGGATACGAATGTCATCATCATGGCCGCGACCAACCGTCCTGATATTCTCGATCCCGCGCTGCTGCGACCCGGCCGTTTCGACCGGCGGGTCGTGCTCGACCGCCCGGACATGCGCGGCCGTGAGGCGATACTGCGCGTTCATGTGAAAGGAAAACCGCTCGAGGAGAGCGTGGATCTTTCCGTGATCGCAAAGTCGACGCCTGGCTTTGTCGGCGCCGATCTGGAGAACCTGGTCAACGAGGCCGCGATCCTGGCCGCCAGGCGCAATAAGCGCATGATCGGTCAGGATGAGTTCGAGGAATCGGTCGAGCGGGTGATCGCTGGCCCTGAACGCAAGAGCCGGCTGATCAGCGAAGAAGAGAAGAAAATCGTCGCCTATCACGAAGCGGGACATGCCGTCGTGGGTCACGTGATTCCCGAAGCGGACCCTGTTCACAAGGTGAGCATCATCGCGCGCGGCATGATGGGCGGTTACACCCTGGCGTTGCCGGAAGAGGATCGCACACTGGTCGCACGCAACAAGCTGCGGGGCGATTTGTCCTTTATGCTCGGTGGCCGCGCCGCGGAGGAAATCGTCTTCAACGACATCACGTCGGGCGCTTCCAACGACCTGGAACGAGTCACGAAAATGGCACGTTCGATGGTGACCCGGCTTGGGATGAGCGAAGAGCTTGGCCCGATGGTCTACGGGCAGAAGGAAGAGCTGATCTTCCTCGGCCGCGAAATCTCCGAACAGCGCGACTACTCCGAGAGCATCGCTGAGAAAATCGATGCCGAAGTCCGCAAGCTGGTTCAGGAAGCCTATTCGCGGGCTAAAGATATTCTCAATGAATATCGACCCCAGCTGGACGCAATCGCGAACCGCCTGATTGAAATCGAAACCATCGACAAGGATGAATTTGTTAGACTGTTCGACCAGCCGGTGCCGGAAAAGAACGGCGGAACCCCCGTTCTCGCGAGTTCGTAGGGCTCTTGGGTCATAGAAAAAGCCGCCTGCTTTCCAGCAGGCGGCTTCTGTTTTTGTCCTGGGCTGCTACGCGCCGGATTGCTCTCGGTCCTGGCGTACAAGCTCGCGACGCAGCACCTTGCCGACCGTGGTCTTTGGCAGTTCGGAGCGGAACTCCACCTGAGTCGGGACCTTGAAAGGTGCCATGCGTTCCTTGCACCATTCTTTGATATCGTCCTCGGTGGCCGTTTCGCCCGGCTTGAGAACCACCCAAGCTTTCACCGTCTCGCCGCGGTAGGCATCAGGAACCCCGGCAACGCCGACCTCGAGCACCTTCGGGTTCTCGATGATCGCTTCTTCGACTTCTCTCGGCCATACCTGGTATCCGCTGGGTTTGATCAGCTCCTTCTTTCGGTCGACAATGTAGAAGAAGCCGTCCTCATCCATGCGAGCGATATCACCCGTGTAGAGCCAGCCGTCGCGCAGCGTGTTGGCTGTTTCGGTGGGCATGTTCAAGTAGCCGCGCATGACCTGCGGGCCTTTAACGACCAACTCACCAATCTCCCCTACCCCGAGAGGGGTTTTCCCGTCATCAAGTGATATGATGCGCGCATCGACATCGGGCAGCGGTATACCGATCGACCCCTCCTTGCCCGGGCTGAAGAGCGGATTGCAGTGTGTCGCCGTCGGCGCCTCCGAAAGCCCATATCCCTCGACCAGCTTGCCTCCGGTGAGCTTCTCGAAAGTGACCTTCGTCTCCCGCATCAGCGGTGCTGATCCGGAGATGCAGCCTCGAATCGAGCTCACGTCGATTTTGCCGGCGATGACGTCCGGGTGGTTGTTGATCGCGTTGTACATGGTAGGAACGCCGGGGTAGATCGTCGGCCGGTACTTGGCGATCGAGGTGAGCACATCCTCCATATCACGCGGGTTCGGGACCATGACGAGCGAGGCCGCGGAAGCGATCCCGAAGCTCATGCCAGCGACCATGCCGTAAACATGGAACATCGGAATCGCCATCAGCACGATTTCTTTCCCACGTACGATATCGGGCATGAAGGATTGAATTTGAAGCGTATTCGCCACCAGGTTGCGGTGAAGCGCGATGGCAGCCTTCGATACGCCCGTGGTTCCCCCGCTGTATTGATAGAGCGCATCGTCATTCGGCCCGATATCAAGCTTCGGCCTCTGCTCCCGGGTGTACTTCTTCAGGACGTCCTGGAGCCACATGTCGCCCGGCTGAAGTTCGGCATAATGACCTTCTTTCTTCTCCTTCAAAAGGCCGAACAGAATGCGCAGCATGGGCGGCAGGTATTCCTTGATATTCGTTACGATGAGCGTTTTGAGCGGAGTCTTCGGTTGAACATCCTTGATCAGCTTGTAGAAATTGCTCAT
>JBJYWH010000054.1:10219-18741 GCA_046259355.1 Anaerolineales bacterium | reverse complement strand
GGCAGGCCAATGGGAAGCTCCCGGCGGTCGACTCGGTCCCAGCGATCGAGCCAGGAGGTGCGGAACTGATCGTAGCCCTGCTCGCCATAGCGAGCACGGAAGTACAGCCCCGTCATGTATTGAACGAGGGCCTCGTCCAGCCAGGGTGAGTTCACCTGGTCATTTCCCACCAGGTTGTAGAACCACTGGTGGGCGACTTCGTGTACGACGGTCCCCTCCAGATACGCCGGCCCTGGAATGCCGCTGATCGTGGCAGAGGGGTCATACATCCTCTCCGTGAGGGCGATAACCCCCGGATATTCCATTCCCAGCGCCTGCATCGGTGTAGCAAAGGTCTCCAGCTCCGTGTAGGGGTAGGGTGAGAGCAGCTCTTCAAAGATGTCCAGCGCGGCCGTGGTGATCTCGTTGACCTGTTTTGCCGTCTGCGACTCCTTCGGGCTGGCGTAACTGATCAGCCTCGTTTCCCCGGCGAAAGCAACTTCAGTGGCAAAGTCGCGTCCGGCGGCCACGTACAGATCACGCGCCGGCCCGGCGGCGATCAGCACAACCTGGTCCGTCCCCTGCCGGTCCGCTGCGACCACAACACCGGAGCTGATCAGCGTGAGATCTTTGGGAAGTTGCAGGCGCATCAGGTAGTAGCTGGCGGGTTGACATGTCAGGTCACCGAACGGTGGCGGAACATCGATCGCCCAGCCTTGCTGCGTGAGGGCGGGAATCATCGGGAAGAACTCCTGCAGGAGTAGAATGCCATCGTGATACCCGAACAGGCCGTAGTTCCCTTCCATCGTGGTTGGGAGTTCAAGCATAAACGAAAGCTGCAGAGTCAGGGAGCGACCGGGGAGAAGGCCTTCCGGCAGTACAACGGAGAGCACGCTTCCGCCGGATTGCAGCGCGTATTGGCAGGGCCAGCCATTGGCCTCAATCCTGTCCACGACCATCCGTCCACCGGACAGATTCGGGAACAGGCGCAGGTAGATGGTTTCGAGGATTGCATCGGTCGGATTGGTGAAACGCAGCTCCTGCAGGCCGGTCAGGCTCTTCAGGTCTTCTTCCAGGTGAATATCGAGATGGTAGATCGTCGCGCCTTTCAGCGGTGCCTCGCGCACGGGTTCATCCAGAACCAGATCAGACCGGAAGAGGTCAAAATCATCCCATGGCTGATGCAGGGGATCCTGCACCTTCACCGGCGTGGCAGGAGATTCTTTTGTCTGAATCCCTCGGGCAACGGGCAAACCGGCCCGGCATGAACCGAGGAGAAAGACGAGACTCAGCATCAACGCAGAGCGGCGGAGGGTCATGGCAACTCCCTGGCATGTCTGAGCGGCGCGATTTCGCCTCAAGCTATTTACTCGGCCACGTCAGGATTTGTTCAGTGGGGTTGGGTGGAGTTCGGAGGCTGGAACCGTTACCCCGCCGTCCGTCGCTGCGCCGGATGCGCTGGCGGCGTGCGGCGTGCGCTGATCCATTCCACCATCAACGCTGAACCCAGGCATCGATGCCCTGGGAAACGACGAGCAGCCAGAACCGGTTGCCAGCATCCTGGAAATGGAATGCCGCCTGCCAGAATTTCGCTACGGCCGAAACCTCATACAGCGCATTCCCTGTGCTGCAGAAGCTCTCGACATCATCGAGGGCATCGGTCCACGAATCGCCGCTCTTCAGCAGGAGATCGTGGATGCGGTCTGCCTTCGAAGGGGGCTGGATAGTGCGCAGGTTGGCGACGATGTTCTTCATGGCACTGTTGTCGGCTGCGAGCCGGCCATCACAGAGCACATTGTCGTTTCCATCCTGAGCGGATTCCAGGATCACCCCATCCCGCTCGAGCAGGATTCCAGCCTGATTCATCAACGGCAGGACGGCATTGGCGTAGGCAATCAGCGATTGAAGGTCGCTGTTTCCCGGAAGCTCAGCCGGCGTGCTCACCAGCGGCAGCGGGGTGGGCACGCTGGTGTACGTCGCCTGGGGTTGGCTGGGACCGTCTCCGGCAGTGGGAGCGGCATTTCCGCCGCGCCCGCACGTTATGGCGGCGGCGGCGAGCACGCTGAGGGTGAGCAGAATTCGAGTGTGCGATTTCATCGGCTGCGCGGCTTTCGTCTGACCGGTTCGATACGCTCTATACCCAGGTACATTGCCAACGCTCGAGAAGTTGCAGGTTCAGTGCGTTCTCTTTTCAACGGACGATTGGAGCATATCTCGAACCGCGATGGCCAGCAGGTCGGACGTGAGCGGCTTCTGCAGCCAGGCGACGCGCTCCCGGTCCAGCAGTTCACGCGTTTGCCCACCAAGCGGGTAACCGGTCATCAGGATCATCTTGAGGTGCGGAAAATCCTGTTTTACGGCGTAGTACAGATCGCGCCCGCCCATCTTCGGCATCACCAGGTCGCTGAGCACCAGGTCGAGATGATCCCCGGAGGCGTTGATCGTGTTCAGTGCTTCCTGGCCGTCGGCCACCGTGATGACGGAGTACCCGAGCGATTCGAGAATCTCCGCCACGGCCGCGCGCGTGGCTTCGTCGTCTTCCACAACCAGAATCGTCTCACCGGCGCCGTTCCCCGTTTGGCGAATATCCGCGGGCGGGGAGCTGCCCTCGGTTTCCTGGACGGCTGGCAGGTAGATCGTGAAGCAGGTGCCTTCACCGACTTTGCTCCCGGCATCGATGAAACCGCCATGCTGTTTGATGATGCCGTAGACCTGGGCCAACCCCAGGCCGGTTCCTTCCCCGGCGGGTTTCGTGGTAAAGAAGGGTTCAAAGATATGCGGCATGACGTCGTCGGGGATGCCCTCCCCGGTATCGATGACATCGATCCGGATCCACTGCTCTGCCTCCATTCCCGGAAACGGAGGTGCGGTGGGGTCGATACGCTGTTCGGAAAGTCCGAACCGGAGCTGGCCGCCCTTCGGCATCGCATCGCGGGCGTTCAGGGCCAGGTTCATGATCACCTGCTGCATGCGGGTGGGATCGGCATCGACGACAAAAGAGCCGCGCGCCTGGGTCTCAAAGCTGAGTTGAACGCTCTCGGGCAGCGTACGGGAGAGCAAGCTCTCCAGTTCTTCGAAGAAGGGCACCAGATCGATGGCGTGCCGTTCCATCACCGAACGCCGGCTGAAATCGAGCACCTGAGCCGTAAGGTTTGCGCCGCGCTTGGCCTGGCTGAAAATGGTGTTCAACCGCTCGCGATCCTTCTCGGAGAGGGTCTGATTGTTGAGCATCAATTCGGCGTAGAGCAGGATTGTTCCGAGGATATTGTTGAAGTCGTGCGCTATGCCGGCTGCGAGCTGTCCGACGGCGGCCAATCGTGACTGAAGCTGAGCGCGTTCCTGGGCCAGGCGGGCTTCGGTCAGGTTGCGGACGACGGTCAGCATGACCGTCTCGGTGCCGAGCTGGCGAGCCCGGGCCGAGATCTCAACCGGAAACGTCGTACCGTCCGACCGGCGGTGGGTGCTTTCCACCACCGTCTCCGTCATGCCGGCCGCCTGCATTTCCTCCGGCAGGATCGATGCCTGTCCTGCTTCTTCCAGCTCGGCAAGGTTCATCTGGAGCAGCTGCGCTCGATCATAACCATACAATTCGCAAGCGCGGGAGTTGGCATCTAGGATGCCGTGGTCCATTCCCAGGACCAGGATCGCATCCTGCACGCCCTCAAAGATATTGCGGTAATTGGCTTCGGAAATCCGCAGGGCTTCTTCCTGGGCTTTGCGGCTGATCGCCGAAGTCACGGAAGATGCGATCGCTCTCATGCGTACCACGTCTGAATTGGAGAATGGTTGGTCCCGACCCATGAGCATCAATCCTAAGGCCTGCCCCTCCGAAACCAGCGGCACCAGGCTTATGGCCTGCAGCGGCAGACGGTTGAGAACTTCGGGAATGCGTTTCGTCAGCAAGCCGGCCTTGAGTGTCCTGCGGGCATCGGCTGTCTGGATGATTTTTTGAAGCAGCTTTTTGCAATCCTCTGGATCGTTGAAGACCAACGGTTCCTGGTTGGCGAGCACGCTGTCCAGCACACTGCCTTTTTCAAACCGCAGTCTGTGTTGGAGCTTCGGCTGGCCGGTCAGATCCACCAGTTCAGATAGGATGCCGTCGGGAAGCCCGATGGCCTGTGCCGTCAGGTAGCGGCCATCCTCCGTCAGCAGGTAGATGGTCGCCCCCATCGAGTTGAACAGGCCCTTGGTGGTTTGCGAGAGCAGATTCAAGATCGAGGTCAGCTCTGTCCCACGGTTGATGGCATCGTTGAGATCGTTGAGTAGTTTGAGATCATCGGCCTGCTGCTGGATGCGGCGTTCGGAAATGCGCCGGTCGGTGATGTCCTGTTTGACGGCGATGAAGTGCGTGATCTGACCATCCGGTCCCTTGACCGGCGTGATGGTCTGTTCTTCGTGGTAGAGCGTCCCGTCCTTGCGCCGGTTGAGCAGTTCGCCCTGCCAGCTCTGACCCGAAAGGATCGTGTCCCACATCTCCTTATAGAACGACGTCGGGTGCTGGCCGGATTTGAGAATATTCAAGTTCCTTCCAATGGCTTCCGCGCTGCTGAAGCCCGTCAGGTCCACGAACGCATGATTGACCCATTCGATGACCCCGTCGCGATCCGTAATGACGACGCTGTTCGCCGCAGATTCGAGCGCGGTCACGAGCAGCGAGAGGCGGCTTTCAACTCTGCGGCGCTCATCCAGCTCGCGCTGTACCTCACCGTACAATCGGGCATGTTCGATCGATGCTGCAATCTGGTCGACCAAAGTTTCCATAACGATCGAATCGTGCTCGTCGAATGCATCCACCCGGTCGGACTGAATGTCCAGAACGCCCAGCACCCGACCCCCGACGCGAATCGGGATCGCCAGCTCTGACCGGCTGTTGACGACATCTGGATAGCGGTTGACGTAGCGCGGGTCGAGAGAGACATCCGGGACCAATATCGTGGTGTTCGTTTCCACCGCAGTGCCCACGATGCCCTCCCCCAGATTGAGCTGGTGGTTCTCATCGTAGAGGTTGACGTACCTTCCGGCACGAGCCCGCATTCGCAGCACGTGATGTGACGGGTCGAGGATGAAGATTCCAACGTGGTGATAGTCGAAGCTCGATTGGACCAGCTCCACCGTACGGGATAGAACGCTGTCCATATCGAGCACGGAGGTGATCTTCTGGCTGATTTCATTCAGCATGCGGAGTTCGGCCACCCGCCGGCTCTGGGCTTCCTCGGCCCGCTTGCGATCGGAGACATCCGTGACGATGCCAAGGATGGCCGATTGGCCTTCATAATTGATCAACCGTGTGGCATGAATCGCATTCAACCTGCGACCGTCTTTGGTCAGCAGCACCGATTCATAGGGTGGAACATCCTCCCCCTGGTTGTGCTGCTTGAAATGTTCTGTGATCGTCTGCCGGCAGTCGGGTGCGATCAAGTTCATAAAGTGGAAATCAGGCGCGTAATACTCCTCGCGGGAGTATCCCATGATCTCCTCGCACGCGTCGTTGGCGTACACGATCCGCCCATCCTGGTTGATGAAGATCATGTTGGGCGATTTCTCGGCCAGCGTGCGGAATTTTTCCTCCGACTCGCGCAGCGCGGCTTCGGTGCGCTTGCTTTCAGTGATGTCGCGGCCTACGCCCTGGTACTCGATCGGTTGGCCTTCGGCATTGCAGATCACGCGATCCCGCCACTGCAGCCACATCACCTCGCCGTCCGGCTTTTCAAATCGATTCTCGGTTGTCACCACCGGGGAATCAACAGTCAGCTGACGTCGAATCGTCTCCAGCATGGCCGCATCATCGGCATCCATGAAGTCGCCGTGACGTTTGCCGATCATCGCTTCCGGACGGGTATTGTGGAGCCGGGCATAGGCCTCGTTGACGAACGTGATGACCCCTTCCGGCGTGTACCGGTTGATGAACTCGGTCTGGTCCTCCACGATGGCTTTGTAGCGTGTGTCAAGGGAAAGGCCGTCCTCGGAGGAGGATGCCTTTTGTCCGCTTCGCTGGGGCGCAGGATCCTGTTCCCTGTTCTGAAGCGGCTGCGATTGGGCCATGCCCTCCTCAAGCCTATCCAGGAACTCCTGCCAGGTCTCGGCCGTTGGGAGTTCACGGCGGGTGAGGCCCAGATCTTCAAGCTGTTTATTCAGCCACTCGTCATTCATCGCGGTCCACTCAGCTCAGAGACCCAAATGGGCTCTCGAAATGCATCGGAGGAGCCCGGTAATCGCGCGGGGATGTTTCGAGGAGTTAGCTCTCATCCAGCACGGCTCCGGTCGTTGAAGCGTACACGGCTCTGTTCGAGGTACCGGTCGAGCATCTCATATGAGTACCGTCGGTGCCCGCCCGGCGTTCGGAAGGGGGCAATATGACCATTCTGCTCCATGCGGTAGAGCGTGTTCAGACTCACGCCGAGGTACTGCGCCGCCTCACGGGCCTTCAATAAATGGGATTTCGCGCTTTCCATCCGGATGTGCACCTTGTTTTCCAACACCTACAGATCAACATGCTTCTCCCGGGTGCGGCTTGTGGACCTTCGGCGCGGGATGGCATGATTTGGCCGGGATTGAGTAGTTTTGGTCGATCTTTGGCTGTTTCAGCATAGCCCGAATCCACCCCCAGAGGGGGTTTTCGTAAGTTCGATGTAAGGTGTCGCTCCGGAGCTCTGAGCTGGCGGCCGGGTGGTAGAATCCGCGCCGATGACCGAAGGCTTTGAACACCACCTGAATGGTTCGCAGGAGCCGTTCCTGTCAGCCACGCTCGACGAGACGCAGCCGATCGCGGTTCGCGCGCGGAGACCGGCGCGCAGATCCCGCCGCAATGCCGTCGTGTGGGGAATCGTAGCCGGATTGCTGCTCTACGTTTTTCTCGCCTGGCCGGCTCGCTTCAACCTGCTGCTTCTAGGCATCGATCGAACGCCGGAAGGGACGGCGCTGGGGCGCAGCGATACGATCATGCTGACGACGTTCCAGCCGGGCAAGCCGTATGTGGGCCTGCTTTCCATACCGCGCGACCTGTGGGTGGCGATCCCGGGATATGGAGAGAATCGCATCAATGCTGCGCATTTCTTTGGCGAGGGCGATATCCCGGGTTCAGGCCCAGCGCTTGCGATGGAGACGGTGCGGAGGACCTTCGGCGTGGATGTTGATGGCTACATTCGAATCCAGTTCGATGGGTTGAGACGATTCGTCGATGTCCTTGGCGGCATCCCCATCAACCTCGAGGTAACCGTGGGGAAGCTGGGGCCGGGCCCGCACGTGCTGGATGGAGAGACGGCCCTGGCATTCGTGCGCAGCCGTGAAGGCAGTGATGATTTCTTCCGCATGGCACACGGGCAGCAGTTCCTGCGTGCGGTGCTCGAGCGCATTCGCAATCCGGTCGTGTGGCCTCGCCTGCCGCTGGCAGGGGCGGCACTGATCGGTTCCATAAGGAGCGATGTGCCAATCTGGCAGTGGCCCCGAATCCTGTTCACGCTTCTGAGGGTGGGATCGAAAGGGATCGATGCTCGAATCATCGATCGCTCCATGGCAACCGGCTTCGTGACCGAGGGCGGGGCGCAGGTGCTGGCACCGGATTGGTCACGCATCAATCCGCTTCTGATGGAGATGTTCGGCCAGTAAGCGGCAGGGTGCGGAGCGGCAAGAATCAACCTCCCCCAGCGATCCTCTCAGTTGGACTTGAGGCTGTCCAGGAAGGCCAGGGTGGCCTGAACTACCCGCTGCTGCTGATCGGAACGCGAGATGGTCGCATCCAGGTCTCCCCGCTGGGGGCCGTAGGATCCGAATTGGGCATGGTTTGCCCCATCGATTTCGAGATAGACCGTATCGGCGGGAAGCCGGGAACGTGCTGCGGCGATGTCCCCGGGGGTTGATAGACCATCGCGTGAGCCGGAGACGCACAGCACGGCCATATTGGAGTTCGAGAGATCATCGCTTTCGGCTGAAAAAGCTCCCCACAGCACCAATCCTGCGACGTCATCAGGGTGATCGTGCGCGAAATGCGCCGCCATGGCGCCTCCGAGGGAATGCCCACCGACCACCCATGTGTCGATTTCAGGGAATGCGTCTTCAACGTGCAGCGCACGATTAAATCCGAAGACAGCCAGGTTGAGCGGCATCGGTACGATCACAACCCGGTATCCCTGCTCTGCAATCGCTCGTGCGGGAGATGCGTATGCGGCCGGGTCCACCCTGCCGCCCGGATACAGGATCAACCCCAATTCCGGCGTGACGCCGAGCGGCTCGAAAACAATCCATTCATCCTGCACCACCTTCACGCTGGTGTCCGATTGAAGCGCCTGCTGCGCAGACTCGAGCACCGGTGCTGGCGTTTCAGCCCAGATGACAAAACCAGCCGCCACTATGAACAGCACGGCTGTCAGCGCCATGATGATGTTGCGAAGAATCCGGCTTTTCATGCATTCTCCTTGTCTAAAAGAGCTCTCCCGCCGCCTGGGTGCCGCTCGCCGTGAAGTATACCGTCTTTCACGTGCTGGCTCTTGCATTCCGGCGAGGCATGCTGGACAATGCTGGGCAATTCGCCCATGGACCTTCCACCA
>JBJYWH010000054.1:0-10119 GCA_046259355.1 Anaerolineales bacterium | reverse complement strand
CCGGGCGTTTACGATGCCTGCGGCGGTGCGGGCGGTCGAGTTCTCTCCGGATGGCACGCTGCTCGCTGCTGCCTGCGGAGATGGAGAAAGCAGCGACGTCACAATATGGGATGTTGAAAGCGGAGAACGGGTTTATACCCTGTCCGGCCATACGGCGATCGTGTGGGATGTAACCTTCTCCCCCGATGGAAGGTACCTTGCCACGAGTTCGAAGGACCAGACCGCGCGTATTTGGCAGGCATCTAATGGCACACCGATTCAGCTCTTCCGTGCACCGGGTGAGGTGACCAGCGCGGCTTTCACGCCCGATGGGAGATATTTTGCATACGGTGGGGTCGACGGATGGCCGAACGCGGCTGTATGGCTGGTGGATACGGCGACATGGAATCAAGTCGTCAAGGTCGAAGAGGGCTGGAATATTCCCGCAATCCTCTTCACCCCGGACAGCCGCCTGATGATCGCTGGCGGCATCTCCCGCAACGTGCGCGCCTGGTACATCCCGGAGGGGGACCAGGTCTACATCCTGTACTACCCGGGCCAGGTTTTCGACCTGGCGCTTTCGCCCGACGCCCGCACCCTGGCCGGGGCCCCGTGCACGGAATCAAAGGACAACACCTGCCAGAATGTGGAGCTGTGGTTGCGTGATGCCGGTTCTGGAGCGATCCAGGCACGCATCTACGCCGGTTCAAGCCCTATCCAGGCGCTGCGTTACGCACCTGGTGGCAGGCTGCTGCTCACCGGCAGCCAGGATGGTATGCTGAAAGGGTGGGCGATGCCGGAAGGATCATTGCTCACGACGATACCACTCAACACGGGCACGCTCGAGGATCTCGCATTCTCCCCCGGCGGCGAGCTGCTGGCGACGGCTGGATCGGATGGCACCATTCGAATCTGGAATGCCCCCTAGGAGGGGGCTGAATTCATGAGCCCTAAGAGTAAGGACAGCTATGTCATTCTGAATCCGGCAGCCGGTTCGGGCAACGGCTTGCGCCAGAGGGAATCGATCGAGGGAGGCCTGGCTGGACGCGGCATATCCTACCAACTCGAGCTGACCACCGCTCGCGGTCAAGCGATGGATCTGGCCCGGCGGGCTGTAGAAGACGGCTGGGAGCGCATCATCGCCGCCGGCGGGGATGGGACCGCGAATGAGGTCATCAACGGCATGATGGCGGCGAGGAATCGTGCCTCGATCAAGCCTGCCTTGGGTGTGATCGGGGTTGGCAGGGGGAACGATTTCGCCCATGGAGCGGGCATCCCGGGCGAGTTCGAACAGGCGCTGGATGCGCTCCAATCGGATTCAAAGCGCACCATCGATTTGGGCCGGGTGCGGGGAGGGCTGTTCCCCGGCGGCCGCTACTTCGGAAACTGCGTCGGCGTCGGATTTGATGCGGTTGGAACGATCGAGGCTTCCAAGCTTCCGCGCCTGGGTGGATTTCTGAGTTTCTTTTTCGCCGTGCTGAAGACGATTTTCATCTACCACCGCGGCCCGTTGGTCCGGTTGACCTTTGATGGGGAAACGCTCGAACTGCCGGTCTTGATGGTCTCGATTATGAACGGCAAGCGGCTTGGGGGCGGATTCTGGATGGCGCCGGACGCGAGGTCCGACGATGGCTTGCTGGATCTATGCATTGTCCGGCAGGTCACGCGCCGACGAATTTTCGGCCTGATCCCCCATTTCATGCGCGGAACGCAGGGCACCCAGCCAGAAGTCCGGACCGGGCACGCCAACCGAATTCACGTTGAGGCGCTGCGGGGGGTGCTCCCGGCGCAAACGGATGGTGAGATTATCTGCATCGATGGCAGGGAATTGGAGGTCGAAATCCTGCCCGCCGCGCTGCAGGTGCTGGTTGGAGAGGGGCAGGGCTGAATATGGCGCACTGGATCGTGGTTCGTATCTTGAAGCTGCTGACGTCGATCCTGTGTCGGATCGATGCAAACGAACTGCAGCGGGTTCCAGGGCGGGGTCCCCTGATCCTGGTCACGAACCACGTCAACATTTTAGAGATCCCCATCCTTTATACCCGGTTGCAGCCGCGCCCGATCTCGGGTTTCTTCGCCTCCTACCGGCTGAAAAGCCGCTGGATGACATGGCTGCTGGACACATTGGGCGGGATTCCGGTCCATCGCGGGCAGCCGGATCGCACGGCGCTCACGCTGGCGAAGGAAAGGATTCGAGCCGGGGACATCTTCGCCCTTGCGCCGGAAGGCACTCGCAGCGGGGACGGGCGTCTGCAGGTTGGAAGGGCTGGTGTGCTCCTGCTGGCGCTGGAGACGGGGGCGCCGATTCTGCCGGTGGCCTTCTGGGGCAGCGAGCACTGGCAGCGAAACCTGCGGCGCTTGCGCCGTACGCCGTTTCATGTTGCGGTGGGAAGACCGCTGGTTATCGAGGTGGACGAAAAAAAGCTGGATCGTGAACGGCGCCAGGCGGTTGTCGATGAGCTCATGATGCAGCTAGCACGGCTGCTACCCGAGAGCTACCGCGGGGTTTATGCTGACTTGCCCAGCCGGGAGCCGCGCTACCTGCGCTTCATCGACATGGAGACCATCGGTGGGGGGGAATGATGTATACCCGAGGTGGCGGGTCTTCCCTGCGTTGAAGGCACTTCCCTCTACTTGATGCGGAAGCTGGCCGCACTCTGCTCGAACGTCGCCAATTCGGAGGGGAACAGCTCGGCACTGGTTTGATAGATCAGATTCCAACGCTGGGTCGGGCTGAGAAACACGAAGATCAGCGCCCGGCCGGTCTCACCGCTTTCCGGAACTGTTGCTTCGACCAGGATGCGGCCGGTTGGAACCGTCCGGTCCTCGATCAACTGCCAGCCGAGGATTTTCAGGTCGCCTTCCATCGATCCGAGCGAGGCGCGCATGCTCTCTTCGAGCTCCGGGGGTGTCTCCATCGGCTCGCTGACCAGCACCACACTGGTCTGCAGGTCTTCCTCGAGCGCCAGCAGGAAATCGAAGGTGAAAGCCTGGTCGAGATCTTCTACGACCAGCGGTGTTGGGGTCAGGCCCATTTCCCCGGCGATTTCACCGGCGAACTCGCCCATGCCTTCGACGAACCCCTGTGCGAAAGCACCAAAGAAATCACTGAAACCGCTGCCCAGATCGATCACCTGATAGCTCCCCGGCAGCATGAATTCCGCCAGTCTGGTCTCGACCCGCTGCCAGCCGGCGTCGTTCGATCCCACCGGAGCTGACGTCACCCGCTGAAGGGTCGGCAGCGACGGAAGGGGGCGCGGAGTGCGGGTCGCACCCGATTCCGCATGCCACGCGGAGGGCGTGGAAGGCTCCTCATCGATGGACGCCAGGGGAGTGCTGGTCGGACGAGCAGGCGATGCGGTTGGGCTGCTGGTCGGCGTCCAGGTCGGCGGCAGGGATACCGCCCCGGCGTTCTGGTCGAAAGTCTGAAGGGGAACCGCATTGGTAGAGGCACTGGAGCAGGCCGTCAGAAGAATGGCCGTTAAGATTAAAGCGGTCCTCGCAGTGCGTCCCTGGTTGGAATGGCCAGGCCAGTACGGCCGGTAGTCCTTTCCTTTCACCTTGCACATACCGGGACCTCCATGGGCTGTCCTGATCGGCGATGCCAAGGGATCAAACCTGCGGGGACATTTCTGGGGCTGCCTGGAACAGATCGCGCCAGCCAATGACAGCGATCGCCACATAGGCCAGGGTCTTGGGTATCATCAGCATCCCCAACACCGGGATTCGGGAGACAAAGAGAATCACGGGCGCATAGAAGGCGAAGGAGGTGATGATCATCCAGCCGATCCACTGGAAGGTGCGGTCGTTGCTCGAATACGCGTCCCGCAGGATCAGGTAGGTGACGCCCAAACCCTGGATAACCAGCGGTGCATTCCGGATCCATCCCCAGGGGAGCGGGGCCACGACCTGATTCCACTCGTTCTGCGGGAAGAGCATCAGCACCAGGCGCGCCAGGCCGACGGCCAGAAGGAACCATCCGAAGATTCCGATCGGACGCTGGAAGCGTTCCGCCCAGATGAGGACGAAGGCCATATAGAAGAGCGTCACCGTGAAAGCGGTCGAAAAGGCCCCAACGCCGACGAGCCCGAGGTCCAGCCCCAACACATGGGCTTTTGCCTCCAGGCCGCCGAGGGCATAGGCGAGCACGCGGAAGCCAACATGCCCGGTGTCACCGAGGGCCAGAAGAGCGAAGGCCCACATGAAGATTCGCCCGAGGCGCTGCCGGGAGGACGGCATGCTCGCCAACCGGCCTCGCATCAGCAGGACCAGGATCCAGATCGCAGCCAGGTAGCTCAGGTTGAAGCCAATTTCAACCCACATCTGCATCGCTTCACTCATCGAGTACTCCATTTCGGTTCAAATTTCCACGCATTCTAACCGTCCCCTTAAATAGCGCAAACCGCCGGATGCCGCCCGAAAGGTTCTTTCGAGCGAGGCGGTTTGCCTCATGATCCTATCACAGGCTCCAATTGGCTACCGGCCTCCAGCCGGGTGAATTCCCCACGGGAAGCTTAAATCGAACTCCCCCGGATGCCCTCCATCAAGCCGGGCTGAAGGCCAGCGAACGGCCCGGAGCCAGCGTGGCGTCGATAGTCCCCAACAGCTGCTGGATCGAGAACGGTTTGGGAACGAAGGCATCCGCCCCGGCTCGGCGAGCCGCTTCGACCTCGTCCGGCATGACGCGGGCGCTGACGACGATCATCGGGATCGCTTCCGTCCACCAACGTGACCGGATGTGACGGATCAAGGACAGGCCATCGATATCAGGCATCATGACATCCGTCAGGATCAGGTCGATCGGCAGCATTTCCACGATCTGCAAGGCTTCCTCTACGGTAAAGGCCAGGTGGACGCGGAATCCCTGGGCTTGCAGAATCTCGCGCATGATTTCACAGAAAATGGTGTCATCATCGACGACCAGCACCCGGCTGTGCGCCTGCGTGAATGCCAGCATGGACAACTCCCCTCCACAAGGTAACGGGAGTTGTGCAAGCGGCGTGCCAAAGGTAGCGTGGCAAGCCGGCAGGGCAAGCGGATGATCCTGGAAATACGGGCGAAATCTCGCTCAGGGCGCTGCGACCCTCGGTTCCAGCAGCGACCACGACGCGCCCCCGTCTATGGTCTTCACGAGGGCGATCTCCTGCGCGCTGCGCGCCACCGCCCATCCGTGTTGTGCGTCAACGAAGCTGAAAGCTCCCTGCCAGATGACCGTCTTGCGCGGCTGCCAGGTCCGGCCCCCGTCCTCGGTCCATGCGATGGTCCGGTCAAACGCCCAACCCTGGAGTGCGTCCAGGAAGTACACTCCGCCGCCTGGTGATGGAAGCACCTCCCAGCTCTGGCCACCGTCGGGTGTGCGGTAGAGGAAAGAGGCCAACTCCTCTTCCAGGTCGCCCTGGCAGCGGACCACGAGCTGGCTTTCTCGCGAGGAAAAGTGCTGCGGATCGTCTGCCTCGCAGAAGAGCACAGCCTGGAGGGCATCGGGTGTCAGCGGGGGGGTGGGCAGACGGACCGGTGTCCAGCTGCGGCCGCCGTCTTGCGAAATCTCCAGCAGCGCACCGTCCACGACCAGGAATGGGCAGCTTCCCGTCAGCCAGGCACGGGAAGAATCGATCAGGTCGAGCGCGCTGCGCTGGCAGGTGTCCACGGTGTCCTGGGGGTTCAGCAGGGTTGCGTAGTTCTGGCCGCCATCCGGCGAACCCAGCAGGGAGTAGGCATGGTTCCCCATGCCGACGAAGAACCGCACCATCAGCAGCCCCGTTCCGTCCTGGTCGAACTGGAGCAGCGGGGGAGATTCGGCAAGATCCGAGAAATACCGCTGCCCGGCGTTCTGCCAGGATGCACCCCAATCGAAGGTGACCCACAGGCTGAGGACCAGCGGTGCGTGGGCGGGATCGGAATACCAGTAGGCGATCTGGGCCGTGCCGGCAGAATGGAACGCTGCGCTGACCTGCTTCGAACCATCGGGGCTGGATGGCTCGGGTGGCGTGATATCGATCCAGGTCTCTCCGCCATCCCGCGTGCGGAAAACATGCCGGTCGGAGCCGCTGCGGCCGCCGACCGCCCAGCCGTGGTCAAGGTCCACCATCGAGATCGCTTCCAGTTCGATCTCCGATCCCGGTGCAAGCCTGGCAATGGGGGAGGTATCCGGCGTGGGTCGGAACCGGTCGCAGGGACCGTTGAAGCTGGCCGATGAGGCCGGGATCCAGCCCGGGCCGCCCATGCCGAGGCTGCTGACCGAAAGATCCAGCTCCAACCAACCATCCGGCGTGCGGCTGACCACGCGTGCATAGGCATTGGCCTGCAGCGAGCCGATCACGGGCGAGGCCTCGCTGGCTGCGCTGTGAATCGCTTCCTCGCCCATGGCCATGGTGAAGCACACATTCGGCGGAAGGGTAGGCAGTGTCGGCAGCATATCGCAATCACCCTGCAGGGAGCCGCTTCCGGGTGGAAGCCACCGCAGGCGGAACAGACCGATGTTGCCGGCTTGAGCCACCCCCGGATCGAAACCCATCCATCCCTCTTGGGTCAAACCGCTCACCCGCAGCGGGCTGTCATCCGGCACCTGTCCGAAGATTTCGGCTTGCGTGCTGGGGCGCTGGTAAGCCGTAACGCCGGCAGCTCCAGTGACAGTGCACGGTTCACCCGATCCAGCTTCGGTTGGTGTTGGCTGTGTGGGTGATTCCGTTGGAAGGGAGGCCGCAGTCGGCGATGGATTGGACGGCCCGGCCGTTTCCGTGACGGGTGTCGTGCAGGCCGTAAGCAGCAGGCTCAGGGCGATGCAGCGAACGATTCGGTTTCGCATTCCCGGCTCCTCTCCTGATCCAAGACCGGATGAACACAGCGATCCAAGGGTCCTTCGCGGACGATCCTGGCCCCTCGCTTCCTGTCCGAGTATAGGCGAAAATGCTGCCGGCGTGGTGTGCAAACCGCACACCGCGCCGGCATGGTTGAAGCGGAACGTGCTGGATTAATGATGGGTCGAGGTATTCAGGGTTCTGGTCGTATTGGCGAACCACTCAGCCGGCAGGGTGAACCCTGCACGTTTGAGGCGGTTTTCAAACATCGGACGCATCCCGGTCGAAACCAGCCGCCCCATGATCATCCCGGCCTCATCTACGTCGGTTTCCTCGAAGCGGAAGAGTTCCGTCATGACGATCGTTTCGCCTTCCATTCCGGCCACTTCGGAAATCGAGGTCACCTTGCGGGTGCCATCGCGCAGGCGCGATTGCTGCACGATTAAATCAACCGCCGAGGCGATCTGCTCGCGCACGACCTTCAGCGGAAGGTCGAATCCTGCAAGCAGCACGAGGGTTTCGAGGCGCGAGGCGGCATCGCGTGGAGAATTGGCATGCAGTGTGGTGAGCGAGCCGTCATGCCCGGTGTTCATGGCTTGCAGCATGTCCAGTGCTTCACCCCCGCGCACCTCACCCACGATGATGCGATCGGGCCGCATGCGCAGGGCGTTGCGCACCAGGCTGCGGATGGTGATCTCGCCATTGCCGTCGGCATTGGCGGGCTTCGCCTCCAGCCGGAAGACGTGTTCCTGGTGGAGCTGCAGCTCGGCCGCATCCTCGATCGTCACGATGCGCTCCCCTTCCGGAATGTAGCCGGAGAGGATGTTGAGCAGCGTTGTCTTGCCGGATCCCGTGCCGCCGGAAACGACGACGTTGAGGCGCGAGACCACGCACGCCTCCAGAAAGCCGGCCATATGCTCGGATATTGAATCCAGCCGGATCAGGTCCTCGATCTGCATCCGCTCACGGGCGAATTTGCGTATCGTGATGCCCGGGCCATCCAGCGCGACCGGGGGGATGACGGCGTTGACTCGCGAGCCGTCCGGCAGCCTGGCATCCACCATCGGCTGCTCGGCATCGATGCGCCGCCCGATAGGCGTGATGATGCGGTCGATCAAGCGCAGGATCTCCTCGTTCGATAGCTGCACCCGGCTTTTCTCGATCTTGCCCCCTCGTTCGACATAAATCTGCTCTGGTCCATTGATCATGATCTCGGTGATGTCGGGGTCGTCGAGCAGGCGCTGGATGGGGCCGAAGCCGAGCACCTCGGCCATGACCTCCGTCAGCAGCTCGCGTTTGAGCGTCTCGGGCAGGTTCACCTTGGCGTGCTGGTACGCTTTCTCGAGCAGCGCCTGGATCGTTGCCGGGTCGGGCGGGCCGCCGTTGTTTCCGTTGAAATTCCGCGTGACCTGTTCCTTCAGCCATTGGCGAAGCTGTTCGAGCGCGCCAATCGGCAGGGCTTTGATTGGATCAGTTGTCACCATGCAGCTGCCTCGTGCTTTCTTCCAGGGGATGGATCCAGGTGATGTGGGCGATGTTGAGCGCAAGAAAGTCAAGCGGTTCCAGACTCTCGGGTGTGATGAAGTGAACCTCGGTGACGGCCAGAAAACCGCTGCCCTGGTCGAGATCATCGAGCAGTCGATGTCCGGGATGAAGGTGGATCGTCCCTTCAAGTAGTCCTGAGGAGGTCTGGATGACTGCACGGATCGGATTTTTCTTGATGACTTCGGTGAAATACTTTCCCTTGCGATCCAATCGCACAGTCATGTTCACCTCGCAAATGATTCCACGCCCCCTGGGACAGCATCAAGCTTGCGTGGTTTTTCGGGAGAAAGTACCGCGGCCGCGACCGAAGAGCCAGCGACACAATTTGTATTCTAGGGGAATCGAGCGGGGTTTGACCTTCCGGTCAGCTTACAAATTCATCCCTGCAGGCAAACGCGTCTCGCCCGGTTCCCCAATGGCTCCGGCAGTTCCGGTTTGCCATGCCGACGAATCATCGGGATAGATCGGGATGGGGCGATCGCCGCTCATCGGGGATGGGCGACGTAGATGTCGGCTTCGACCAGTTCGCCGCCTGCCAGGAAGTGATGGACGAAGTACAGATTGCCGGCGGCGTCGAGGGTGGGCTCGCCGGCGAACTGGGAAACGACCAGCTCCGGATCGGACCAGCGTTCTCCGTTCCATACTGAGCGGAAGATGGCCGGTGAGCCCTGAACCATGCGGGTGAACCAGAATTCGTTCCCGGCAGGAGACACATACGGCCAACCCTCGTCCGCGCTTGAGTTGAGTTCGGTGACGTTCTCCGGTGCCGTCCAGGATTCTCCCTCACGATGGGTTACCCAGATGTCCAAACCTCCCATCCCTCCGGCGGCCTGGGAATGGAAATAGAGGTCCCTCCCATCCGGGGAGAGGTGCATCTCGCCGATCTGGTAGACCTGGTTCAACTGCTCGCCAGCGTTAACCGCGGCCTCGAAGCCATTACCCCGCTCATGCGCTATCCAGAAATCCACCCCGCGATAATTGCCTTTTCGGGCGGAGCAGAACCACAGCTCTTCGTCCTGGAAGAAGGGACAGCCATCGAGCGCTTGCTCACCGGCCCGGGTCAGCTGCAACCGTTCGGGCTCCGACCAGCCGTCTTCTTGTAGAGTGGAGCGGTAGATCCCTGCCGCTCCACCTGCCAGCTCCTCCTCCGGCGTTTGAGCGATCGACGGTGAGAAGAAGAAGTAGAGCACATTCCCTGACGGGATGATGAAGGGTGAATCCTCCGCGCCGGCTGTGTTGATCGGGCCGGGGAGAGGGAGCGGCTCGGAATACCCCGGATCGTGCATGATGGGCGGGTGCGGATCCTGGTCGGGCGTGTACTTCACGGCGCCAG
The DNA here is from genome assembly GCA_046259355.1 of Anaerolineales bacterium. Lineage (GTDB taxonomy): Bacteria > Chloroflexota > Anaerolineae > Anaerolineales > E44-bin32 > E44-bin32. The sequence continues at coordinate 465 of JBJYWH010000054.1, read as the reverse complement.
CCGGGATCGCATCGAGACGGTCGATCGCCGGGGTCGGGGAGGCCTGGATCGGGCTGCAGGCCGTACAGAAAAGGACGGTCAAAATCCACGCTGGCCGATGCTTCATGAATGGGAGCCCTTCTCGGATCATCCACTGGAATCCGCTGGAAAGCCGGGCGGGTCTACTTGAGGTACAGCCGAAAGGTGCCGTTTGTCGCGGCGGCAGGATCAAAGGCCGGGCGTGAGACCTGCGGGGTGCTCGGCGGGCTCAGCGCGCCTTCGTACTTCCGGCACACGGGTCAGCAGGACCAGACTGGCGAGTGCCATCAAAGCCGTGGTGGCGAAGAGCGCCGTGTAGCCGTAGTACGCACCGGGGCGTAAGCCGTTCACCAGGTCGATGCCCGGACCGGCCAGCCGGCTGAGCGCCCCCGCACCGGCTGTTGCCAGATTAGTCAGGCCGAGGAATTTCCCGGCCTGGCCCTGTGG
>JBJYWH010000053.1:0-2700 GCA_046259355.1 Anaerolineales bacterium | reverse complement strand
GCCCGTCGTCGCCGGCTGGCTCACGCCGGGCGGTGAAGTCATCGCCCTGGTTAAACCTCAATTTGAAGCCGGACGGAGCGAGGTCAAGCGCGGTGGTGTTGTGAAGGACCCTTCCGTCCACCGGCGGGTTGTCGAAGAGGTCATGGACGCTGCAAGGGGAATCGGCCTTTTCCCAACCGGGCTCATCATGTCACCGCTCATTGGACCAAAGGGAAATCGTGAGTTCCTGCTTCATCTTCAGCCCATAGACTCGGGAGAGGGGCAGGCGCTGCTGGAAGACCTTTTTCCCGTAATACCGCAAGCCGATGAGGATGCCACTGATTGAGCTCCGCAAATCTATCCCGTAAAGATCGAATTTCGAGTTCGGATTTGACGACACTCAGCCCAAGCTGAGGGATGCCTTCCTTGGCGTCGACGGGTATAATCGCCCCGCAATGCGAAAACCACGATCACGCACGTTCTTCGGCCTGGCGCTGGGCCTGATCGTCAGCGCGCTGGCGCTGGGGCTGGCTATTCGCTGGTCAGGCTGGGAGCAGCTCGGAGATGCCCTGACCGACGTTGACCTGCGCTTCGTTGCGGCGGCGGTGGTGGTTTTCCTGCTCTCGATGATGGCCCGCGCGGCTGCCTGGCAGGCTCTTCTCAGCTGGCGTTTTCGGTTTGTGCGGGTGCTCGCCGTCTTGAACGAGGGATATTTGCTCAACAACGTGCTGCCTTGGCGACTGGGAGAGTTCGGCCGCGCGATCCTGCTGGGACGTGGTCCGGAATCGAGCGTACTCTCTGTCCTATCGAGCATTCTAACCGAACGGCTTTACGATATGATCCTGGCGGTCTCGCTGCTTTTTATCCTTTTTCCCTTTGCCGCAGATCTGCCGGGCGCGTCAAATACAGCCTTCTTGCTCGCAGTGATTATCATCGTTTTGGTGTTAGTGCTATTTATCCTGCTGCGTCGCCCCCGTTGGGTCGAGTTTATATTGAACCACCTTCCCGGCGGCCAAACTCGATGGGAGCCTATTTGGGCTCAGCTGCGGACCGGCTTGCGGGCGTTGGAGGACAGGAAGGTTTTTCGGGCCAGCAGTTTATTCATGCTCCTGAGCTGGGCATTGGCAGGTGTGGAATACTGGCTGGTGATACGGGCTGTCGTTCCGGACGCCAAGCTTATTTGGGCTTACTTCATGCTCACCATTACCTTGCTCGGCGTGGCTGTACCGTCATCCCCCGGCTATATCGGTGTTTTTGAAGCGGCTGGAGTGATCGCCCTTTCTGTTTTTGGTGTGCCCCGGGCTGAAGCGCTGGCTGCGGCCATCATTTTGCACGCCATGGTTTACCTGGTGGCCTCAGGTCTTGGTCTCCTGGCGATGACGACCGAAGGCGAAACCCTCGCCAGCTTGTATGCACGCGTACAGGGTTTGTTGACCACGATGACGCGCGAGCAGGCGCCCTGAATGCGAATACTCAACAGTCTGTACTACTATCGCCCCCATTACTCCGGCCTGACGGTCTATACCGAGCGCCTTGCACGGGAACTCGGAGCGCGGGGCCACGAGGTGACCATTCTCACCTCGCGCTACGATCGCTCGCTTCCAAAAGATGAGCAGCTTGATGGTGTTCGAATTCGACGCGTCCCGGTTGCTCTGATGGTGAGCAAAGGGCCGATCATGCCGGGATTTCTCCCACTCGCGAATCGCTTGATCGCAGAGCACGATCTGCTGCACCTGCATGTTCCTCAATTGGACGCAGCCCCCATGTCGCTTCTTAGCCGCATGCATCACAAGCCAGTTGTCGTGACATATCACTGCGATCTGCGCCTGCCGCCTTCACTGCTCAATCGGGTCGCCAACGAGCTCTCGAATCTGGCCAATCGAATCACCCTTGGAGCGGCTGACCGGGTCATTGCGAACACGTCCGATTATGCTGGGAGTTCACCGCTGCTCTCAACGCGGCAGGGCAAGATCGCGATCATCCCGCCGCCGATCGAGATACCGGAAGTCGAAAACGAGCGAATCGCTTCCCTGCGTGACCGCTGGAAACTTGCCCTTGGGGAACCGATCATCGGGATGGTCGCAAGGCTGGCCAGTGAAAAGGGCGCGGAAGTCTTGATCCACGCAATGCCGGAAATCCTGCGGGTCTTTCCCGGTGCTCGCGTCCTGTATGTTGGTCAGCACGAGAACGTGATGGGGGAAGAGAGCTATCGCCGCAGGCTTGAACCGTTGATCCAGGAGTTGGGCCGCCATTGGACATTCCTGGGAGTGCTCGATTCCCAGGACCTGGCTGCGTTCTACTCCCTATGCGACGTGGTGGTTCTGCCGAGCCTCAACAGCACCGAAAGCTTCGGCATGGTTCAGGTTGAATCGATGCTCTGCGGCACACCCGTTATCGCCAGCGATCTGCCCGGTGTGCGCGAACCTACTCACGCAACCGGCATGGGCCTCACGTTTCCCCCCGGGGATAACCAGGCATTGGCGGTGGGCATCCTCGAGATTCTCCAGTGGCCGGAACGATTCCATGCTTCTGAAGATCAAGTCCGGGCGCGCTATGGCACTGCGGCTGTAGCCGACCAGTACGAAGCGCTGTTCCGGTCACTCCTTCATCTCCCGGGAGCGTAAATGGATAAGGACTTCCTCTGGCCTCACCTGCAGGAGCTGCCCTACTTTAGGGCGCTGCTGCGTTCGATTGAGGCGACCTTTTACCAGGGCCTCGATC
>JBJYWH010000052.1:0-10802 GCA_046259355.1 Anaerolineales bacterium | reverse complement strand
CCGGGCACAACCGGCGGCTTTTTCAAGCTCAACCCGCGCGTCGACGACCTGCCGGACCGCTTCGCCGCCACGCATCGATCGATCAAGATGCTCGAGCTGGGTGCCGTCGATCTGGGCGGTTCAGGCTGCATCTGCCCGGAAAGCGCCATTCTGCGCTCGCTCATCACGCACATCCTGCTCCGCCGCGACGAGGTCGTGCTCCTGGACATGTACGCCGGAGTCGAACACCTCGGGCGGGCAACGGCCGACGCCGTCGACGCCATGCTGATCGTGGTCGAACCCACGGCCCGCAGCCTGGGCACGGCGAGTCAAATCAAGGAATTGGCCCGGGACATCAGGCTCGAGAAGCTCTTCCTCGTCGGGAGCAAGGTGCAGGACCAGGCCGATCGTGATTTCATCCAGGAGAATTCGCCCGGACTGCCGGTGCTGGGCCACCTGCCGGATGACCCGCTTGTACGCCAGGCAGATCGGCAGGGCGCGGCGGTATATGACCTGGCTCCTGAGCTTGTCGCGGCCGCCAATGAGATCATCGAGAGCCTCGAAGCTCAGCTGGAGACCTGATTCGGCGATACGTCATGCCGCCAGGACGACAAAGTTCCTGTTTTGGACATATATTGGGTAATTTTAATTGACTCAAGTTTGAATAGACCTATACTCAAATAGATCGAAGGAATCCATCACATCACTGCCAGCCCCTGTTAGGCTGGCCCGCAGCTATTCGGGAGCCGCTTATGTCTGTATTCTCACCTCGCCGCTATCAAGCCCCATTCAAGCCGGTACGTCGTGATGAGGAAACCATCCCCCTGCGCGTGTTCACGGCCTTCGAGCAGACGATGAAGAGCGCGCTCTTCAGCTGCCGGATGTGCGGCAACTGCATCCTGCAGGAGACCGCTTTTATCTGCCCGATGACCTGCCCGAAGGGCCTGCGCAACGGCCTGTGCGGCGGCGCTTCCTCCGAACACTGCGAGGTTGATCCCTCCCGGCCCTGCACCTGGTACAAGATCTACGAACGAGCGGAGCGGCTCGGGCGTACCGACCGCCTGCTCGAGATTAACGCCCCATTGGACGGCGCCCGCGTCGGACACGAGACCTGGATCGATCTGGTGCGCGTTTACCGTGAACGGGATGCTGGCCCACGAGTGCGCGATTTCTTCGCGAACCGCGAGAAATTCAATAAAGAGTGGGATGAGTTCTTCTACGCCGTGCGTCAGCCGGATTGGTGGCAGGGCGATGCGCTCTACCACCCTCCGGCTTACAAAGAACCCATCTCGCTGCTCGATGCCAACCTGCGCACGGGCGAGTTCGTTACAACCGCTGAGATTGCCCCGCCTTTGGGCGCCTCGGGCAAGATCATCCATAAGAAAGCCGGATGGCTGAAGGGCATGGTCACAGCCGCCAACTTCACCGATAATGCCTCAGCCTCAGCCCGCATGAACAGCATGGCTTCCAGCCGCATCTGCCTTGAGACTGGACTCGAGCCCATCATGCAGCTGCAGGCACGCGACCGAAGCCGGGTGGTGATCGAATCGGATGCCATGGGCGCCGCCGGCCTCGGCATTCGCAACATCCTGTGCCTGAGCGGCGACCACCATCGCTTCGGCCCGGCTCCGATGACCAAACCCGATCAATTCGATATGGATGCCGTGCAGGTGCTGTGGATGCTGCGGCGCATGCGCGATGACGGGATCTATCTCGATGGCCGCTCGATCAAGCAGCGTCCGAAGTTCTTCCTCGGCGCCGCCGGCTCACCATTCGGCGCACCGCCCAAATACGAGGCGATACGAGCCGAGAAGAAGATCAACGCCGGGGCGCAGTTCATCCAGACCCAGCCGATCTTCGACTACGATGGTTTTCTCGAGTGGGTCGAAGCACTTGACCAGCGGAACCTGCTGGACAAGGTGCACATCCTGGCTGGCCTGATCCCGCTCAAGAGTGCCCGGGCCGCACATTTCATGGCCGATGACGTGCCCGGTGTGGTCATTCCGCCTGAAATCATTGCTCGCATGGACGCCGCCGGCGACGATAAAGAAGCCCAGCAGGAGACCGGCGTGGCCATTGCGCTCGAGATGATCGAAAAGCTCAAGAGCACACCCGGCATCAGCGGCATGCACATTATGGCCGTGCACTGGGAGGATATTGTGCCCCGCCTGGTGGAAGAGGCGAACCTGCCGCGCCCGAGCATCACGGAACTGCCCGAGGCGGAAGAAGCCGACGAGTAGTTGTTCGTTTCGAGCGTTCTGCGAACCGTTGTTCAACCTTCATCCCCTGTCAGTTGACAGGGGATGTTTATCCGGAATGGAATATCTGGAGGGCTGCCATGACGCAAGGTGTCGCATCGTGGATCAAGGATCAATCGTGGATCATGCTCGACGGCGCGATGGGAAGCCTGCTGATCGCGGCGGGAATCCCTCAGGGCACGGCCTCCGAACTATGGAATGCCGAACAGCCTGATGAGATTGCCGCCATTCATCAGGCGTATATCGAGGCCGGAGCGCAGATTTTTCTCACCAACTCCTTCGGGGGCAGCAAATTCCGCCTGGACAAACACGGCCTGGGAGACCGGGTCGCCGAACTCAATCGCGCCGCAGCTCAAATTGCGCGGGGAGCTGCTGAGAAGGCCAATCATCCTGCCTTCGTCGCAGGCTCGATGGGACCTTCGGGCGAACTGATGCAGCCCTTTGGCCCGCTCACGCCCGAGCTGGCCCGAGAAGGATTTGCGGAGCAGGCCCTGTCGCTGGCAGAAGGTGGAGTCGATCTGCTGTGGGTTGAGACGATGAGCGACCTGAGCGAGGTCAAGGCTGCCATCGAAGGCATCCAATCGACAACCGACCTGCCGTTTGCGGTGACCATGACCTTTGAATCACGCGGGCGGACGATGATGGGTGTCAGGCCGGAGGAGGCGCTCGAAGCGCTTCTGCCCTACGGGCCGGTCGCCATCGGCGGAAACTGCGGCAACGGGCCGGCTGAAATCGAGGGCGTGATCGAGCATATGGCAGCTGCTGCGCCTCCTGTTCCGCTGATCGCCAAGTCGAACGCCGGCATGCCAAAACTGGAAGGCGATCAGATCGTCTACGATGCCACACCGCAGGTGATGGCCGAGCACGCGGTCCGGGTGCGGGAGATGGGCGCCCGCCTGATCGGCGGCTGCTGCGGCAGCACGCCCGCACATATTGCCGCGATGCACACCGCCTTGAGCGCAGGGTAGACCGGAAAAATCTAACTGCTCTGAGGTATGCCATTTCGAAAAGCCCTTCACCGATCGGTGAAGGGCTTTTGTGATCGACCGTTGGTGGGTTGGTATGGGTATGAGCAGTAACAAGAACCAAGAAGCAAATGAGGAACTCAAAGGCTTTGCCGCGGGCATGCAGCAAAGCTGCTTGCCTCCAAATGGGTCCTTATAGCCGTCTCGATCTGACCAGCAGCAGCGGCCGGTCGACACTCTGCAGCACACCGGCCGCGACGCTGCCGTAGAATACTCGCTGCAGACCGGTGCGGCCATGGCTTGCCATGGCGATCAAGTCGACGTCATATTCGGCTGCCGTTTGGATGATGGTCTCTACAACCGGTCCCTGCGCCAGCACGGTTTCAACCTCGACGCCCTTTTCGCGGAACTCGCCCTTCTTGCCGGCCAGATAGCGTTCGAGTTCATCCTTCTTTTGACGGGTGAGCTCGATGCTCACATCCGGATGCGACCCATGCGGGGACATCAGGCTGGATCCCGGCTCAATGACATGCAGCAGAATCAGCCGGGAAGCGAATTCCAACGCAAGCGACTCGGCCTGAGGCAGAATCGCCTCGGCACGGGCCGATCCATCCAGGGGGACAAGTATTTTCTCAAACATCCTGTTCTCCTTGTACGCCCGGTCGGGGTTCAGCAGATTCGCGGCAGCATCTCGCCGGCCAGGACATCCACCACGCGCGTACCGCCTATGCCGGTCCGCATCAAGACCCGCCCAGCCTCCCCGCCCTCCACGACTCCGATACGGCACGCCCCGGCCCCATAGGGCATGGATTTCATCGCCTGAAGTGCTCGCTCCGCTTCGCCTGCTGGAAGAATAACCACCAGCTTGCCTTCATTGGCGATATAAAGCGGATCAAACCCGAGCATTTCACAGGCTGCCTGGACCGGCCCGTCGACCGGAATGGAGGCCTCGTCCAGTCGAATCGTAACGCCGCTCTGGCGCGCGATCTCATTCAAGGTTGTTGCCACGCCACCGCGGGTGGGATCGCGCAGCGTGTGGATCGCGCTGCAGGCTTCGAACAGTGCTTCCACCAGTCCGTTCAGCGGGGCCACGTCCGATTGAATTTCTGCCTCAAACTGCAGTTCGCCCCGGGCGGCCAGCACCGCGATGCCGTGTTCCCCGATAGGGCCCGACAGCAAGACGGCATCGCCTGGCTCGGCCAGCGCTCCGCCGACCTCCCTTCCGGAGGGGATCCATCCCACGCCGGCTGTATTGATGAACAGCCCATCCGCTTTGCCGCGCTCGACAACTTTCGTATCCCCGGCCACGATGCGTACGCCGGCTTCCTCTGCGGCACCCTGCATGGATTCCAGCACCTGCTCAAGCAGGTACATCGGCAGCCCTTCCTCCAGGATAAACCCCGCCGTAAGCCACTGCGGCCTTGCCCCCATCACCGCCAGGTCGTTGACCGTACCGCAAACAGCCAGTCGGCCGATATCGCCGCCGGGAAAGAATAGCGGCGAGACGATATGCGAATCGGTGCTCAGTGCCAGGCGTGCCCCGCCCGGGGCGGCAAGCACGGCGGCATCGTCGCCCCGCAGCAGGTCGTCGTTTGCGAGCGGTGGGTAGAAGCGGCCGGTGATCAGATCATGAGTCATCTTCCCGCCGCTGCCATGCCCGAGCACAACAGTCTGGTCATGAGCCAGCGGCATCGGGCAGACCAATCCGTGGATGACGACCGATTCGGATTCTTCAGGCATTACGACCTCGCAGGTTTCAAATCACTCTGGCTCGAACCCCGGCAGCACTGCTGCCGGAATCTTCCGCATCCGACGTCTTCATTTTATGGTTTCCGGGAGCTCTGCTCCCGGCTGCAAGCAGGGCCGGTGGACTTCACAGGATAGAAGGCACCTTGAATACCGTCAACCGGGCTGCTTGACTCCGACTTAATGAGCCCAGTATCCGTATTGCCCAGAATCCTTACGCAGTTCGAGCAAGCATACCCTGCTGGGCTTTAATCCTCCCCTGTTTCCCGGGGTTGAGATGGATGGTCCGAATTCTCACAAATTTCCCTTTTCACCGGGCAATAGGGTACCCCAATCATTTTGCCATACTCTTGTACCGCTGGTGATATCCAATCCGTTGATATGCCTCGCGGTCAGAAAGTGAAGCGGACGGATGGGACTCGTATGGTCCCAGGCTTCATGATTCGTCCTGATGAATACGCGGTGGTGATTGTCAAGGAGGACCCAGGCCTTCACTCCCCACCACGGGTCTTCTACGATTGAGAACATGTTCCTTTGAAGCGCTTCTCTTTCCTCTTGCCCTGCAAACGTGCAAGTCTCCGGTCGTTGCAAGCCGGGATCCTGAAACGCGAATCGGGCATTCAGCAGTTCGATAGCGAATGCCTGCTCTCTGTTCTCCCCCATTCGCTGCCCCACACTTCCACCTCACTCCAGCGGCACGCGTCCGTAGCGATAATACGCCGCGCAGGCACCTTCGGCCGAGACCATCGTCGCGCCAAGCGGGTGCTCGGGCGTGCACTGCACGCCGATCGCCGGACAATCGAGCGGCTTCTTCAGCCCTTGCAGGATCTCGCCCGCGATGCACAGCGGTGACTCCTGCGGCGTGATCGCCGCCACGTCGAACCGTCCTTCGGCGTCGAATTCGGCGAACTCTGGACGCAGCTTCCAGCCGCTGTCCGGGATCACCCCGATACCACGCCATTTGCGATCACAGTTTTCAAATACCCGCCCGATCAGTTCCTGCGCAGGTTTGTTGCCCGCCTCCGTGACCACCCGGGCGTAGGCATTGCCCACCGCCACCTCCCCGCCTTCGAGCATGCGCACTACCTGCAGGATGCCCTGCGCAATGTCGAGCGGCTCGAATCCGGTCACGACAATTGGCACGCCGTATTTTTCAGCAATCGACGGATACTCCCAATACCCCATCACGGCGCACACGTGCCCGGCAGCCAGAAATCCCTGCACCCGGTTGTGCGGCGATCCGAGAATGGCGTGCATCGCCGGGGGCACACGGACATGTGAAACCAGCACGGAATAATTCCTCAAACCCAGCGCGTTCGCCTGCACCACGCTCATCGCGTTCGGCGGCGCGGTCGTCTCGAAACCGATGGCGAAGAATACGACCTGTTTCTCGGGGTTGGCCGCGGCCAGCTTGACGGCATCGAGCGGCGAATACACCACACGTACATCACCTCCCGCGGCCCGCACGCTGAAAAGGTCCCGCCCTGATCCCGGCACACGAAGCATATCCCCATAGGAGGTGAAGATGACCTCAGGGCGGGAGGCGATCGCCAGCGCCTTATCGATCAGCTCGATCGGTGTAACGCAGACGGGGCAGCCCGGCCCATGCACCAGCTCGATCTCTTCCGGCAGCAGCTGGTCCAGGCCCGAGCGTACGATCGAGTGCGTCTGCCCGCCGCAGATCTCCATGATGGTCCACGGTCGGGTTACCGTGCGCCGGATCTCTTTCAGCACCCCTTCCACCAGGCCGGCGTCGCGGTATTCGCTCAGGTGCTTCACACCACGCCCCCTTCAGGGCCCAGCTCGCTCTCGATATCGGCGATCTCACGCAGCAGCGCCAGCGTCTCCTGAGCCTCCTCCTCGCTGACCTTGCTGATCGCAAAACCGACGTGGATGATGACGTAATCGCCGACCTGTGTGTCGGGCACATATTCCAGGCAGGCCTCACGCTGGACACCGCCGAAATCGACCGTGCCCATCAGCAGGCCATTCTCTTCATGGGTTTCGATCACCTTCCCGGGCACACCCAGGCACATGGTTCATACCTCCTTTACCGGCGCATTCACGCCGATTGGTTCCTGCTCTTCATCGAAAGCCTGCCGTGCGGCGGCGATGGCAGCCTGACCGAGGGCCAGCCCACCATCGTTTGCCGGGACATTCCGATGCAGCAAAACTTCGAAACCTTCCGCACGCAGCAGCTTCACGGTTCGTTCCAATAATGCCATGTTCTGCCACACACCGCCGCTCAACGCGACGATACGGCATGCCGTATTTGCCTGAGCCCGCCGGCAGAGCTCGAGCGCGGCATGCGCCAGACCGTTGTGAAAGCGGGCCGAGATGCGGTTGATCGATACGCCGGAACGCAGCTCGTCGACCATCGCCGCAAATACCGGGGCGGCATCAAATACATCCCCATTCACCGAAAATCGGTATGCTCCTTCTTCTTCTGGATCGAGGCGCGCTTCGAATTCAATCGCCGCTTGCGCTTCGTAATTGACCACCCCGCGTACACCGCACAGGGCCGAAACGGCGTCAAATAACCTGCCGATGCTCGAGGTGAGCGGCGAGTTAAGCCGGCTCTCGAGCATGCGTTCGATCACATCCCGTTCAGCGGGCGTGGAAACCTGAACCGGAGCCAGATCCGTATCCCAATCCAGGCCGGCATGCCGCAGCCAGGCCAGTGCGATACGCCATGGCTGGCGGACGGCCTGGTCACCGCCTGGAAGCGGCACATAGGCCAGGTGGAAGAGGCGCTCAGCCCGCTCGTATCCGCAGAACAGGACCTCGCCGCCCCAGATCGCGCCATCCTCGCCGTAACCGGTGCCATCGAAAGACAGCCCGATCACCTGCGCGCCCGGCTCGAGTCCATGATCGGCCATACAGGCGGCAATATGGGCATGATGGTGCTGAACGCCCACCGCGGGCAGCCCGTGTTCATCAGCATACTGTCGGGCGAAGCGGGTCGCCATGTAATCCGGGTGCAGGTCATAGGCGACCCGTTCCGGCGTGATACGGAAGAGTTTCTGATAGTGCTCAACCCCATCCCGAAAAGCCTGCAGCGTCTCGAAGTTCTCCATGTCCCCGATATGATGGCTTAAGAAGGCATAGCGCCCGCGCGTCAGGCAGAAAGTGTTCTTCAGTTCGCCGCCCGCCGCCAGCACCGATGGTCCTTCCCACGCGAGGTGAATGGGATAGGGTGCATAGCCGCGTGCCCGCCGCAGCAAGTAGGGCTTTGCTTCGTAGCAGCGCACGACCGAATCATCACAGCGGGTGCGGATCGGGCGGTTGTGCATCAGGAAACCATCGACCAACGCTTCCAGCCGCTGATGTGCCTCCTCGTTTCCCGTAGCGATCGGTTCCTCGCTCAGGTTGCCGCTCGTCATCACCAGCGCCGTGGGATACCCCTCAGCCGGCTCGAGCAGCAGTTCGTGCAGCGGCGTGTACGGCAGCATCACCCCCAGCGTCTCCTGCCCCGGTGCGACGGCGGGCGATACTCGCCCATCCTGCCGGCGCTTTAATATCACGATCGGGCGCTCCATCGAAGTCAGCAGGTTGATCTCTTCCGGTGTGACATCACATTCTTGCTCTACGGCGGGGAGGTCATACATCATCAGCGCGAACGGCTTGTCGACCCGCAATTTGCACTCGCGCAGCCGGCGCACGGATTCGTCGTTCGACGCATCGCAAGCCAGGTGGAACCCGCCCAGGCCCTTGATCGCCAGAATCGCTCCCTCGCTCAACATCCGCCGGGCAGCGGCCAGGGCCTCTTCTCGTTCCATTCTCCCCCCATCTGGAGCTTCGAGCCAGATGTGTGGTCCGCAAACCGGACAGGCCACCGGTTGAGCGTGGAATCGGCGGTCGAGCGGATCTTCATACTCGGCCGCGCAGTCCGGACAAAGTGGAAAATCGGCCATGGTCGTGTTCGGCCGGTCGTAGGGGATATCAGTGATGATCGTGAAGCGCGGCCCGCAGTTGGTGCAGTTGATGAAAGGGTAGCGGTAGCGTCGATCGGCCGGGTCGTGCAGCTCGCGCCGGCAGTCTTCGCACAGGCTCACATCAGGCGAGATCGGCTGGTATTCCCCCGGCTGCGGTTCAGATGCGAGAATCTCGAACGTGCTGAAACCCGGTGGCTCGAAAGGCTCCGATTGCATCCGATCGATGTGCGCCAGCGGCGGCGCCTCGGATTCAAGCGCCTTCAAAAAGTTCTGCAGGGCGGTTCTTTTACCCTCGACCTCGATCTGCACGCCGCCGGAGGTATTTCGGACCCAGCCCGCCATGTTATATCGCTGCGCCAATCCGTATACAAAGGGCCGGAAGCCAACACCCTGGACAACGCCCTGAATATGGATCCGCACGGCGCGCTTCGTCGCCATTTTTACGCCTTCTGGACCCCGACCCGCTGGGTCCGAACCCAATCCAACCAGGGCTCCAGCCCTTCACCGGTGCGGCAGGAAAGCGGAAAGGTCACCAATCCCGGGTTGAGCATCTCAACACCAGCCTGGAAGTAATCCAGGTCAAATTCGACGTAAGGCAGCAGGTCGATTTTATTGATCACCAGTGCGTTAACCCCACGGTACATCGCCGGGTACTTGTAGGGCTTGTCGTCACCCTCGGGCACCGAGGCGATCAGGACCGAGAAATGGGTCCCGAGCGCGAAGCTTGCCGGGCAGATCAGGTTGCCCACATTCTCGACGATCAGCAGATCCAGCTCGTCCAGCGGCAGGCTTTCCAGCGCGCCGTGCAGCATGACGGCATCGAGATGGCATTCACCGCCCGTGTTGATCTGCACCGCCTTTGCGCCGGCAGCAGCTGCCCGATCGGCATCGATGCTGGTGGCCACGTCGCCGTCCACGACGGCCACACGCATTTCATCCTTCAATCCCGGAAGCGTTCTCTCGATCAGCGAGGTTTTGCCCGCTCCGGGCGATGCCATGAGGTTCAAGCCCAGCACCCGGTTCTGGTCGAGCCGGGCGCGGTTATCCCCGGCCAACCGGTCATTGGCGCTGAGAATATTCTCCACAACCTGGACACGTTCCTTCATTCCTTCTGCCTCTCCTCCCGGGCTTTGACTTCCTCGGCGCTTTCCACCTCGATCGCCTCCATCCGGAACTCTTCCCCCGCAACGACCTTCACCCGCCGGCTGCCGCAATGGGGACAGGCCAGCTCGCCCTCGCCGGGTTGGTAGCGTTCCTGACAGTCTAGGCAGAGCAGTTCCGCCGGCGTACGCTTGAAATGCAGGCGAGCGCCTTCGGCCATGGTATCGACGCTGATCATATCCCAGTAGAACTGCACCGAGTCATCGACGATCGACGCCAGCTGCCCGATGATAAGATAGATGTCCGTCACACGCGCGGCGCCGGCCGCTTCGGCGTGGCGCAGCGCAATCTCGAGAATGCTTTCCGTTACCGGCAGTTCGTGCATGCCGCTCTCCTATACTATAAGGATAATCTTTGACCAGTTTTCCCTCCAGTGGAAAACGTCACCTAACCGGCCTGATACCTGCGCCGATGCACATCAAGATGAATGACATATTCTTCCGAGAAGACTATCACACCGGCTGTGAATAAAGGACCTGTAAATCGAATGACGTTTGTATTTTGTCAATTACCCTTTGATCGCTAGAATGGGGAACACGATAGACAACCCGTACAGACGACACTGGCCGGTTCGATCCGGCTCAGTTGAAGCCCACCACCACGAGAGGATAACTTCATGACAGGATCCGCGATTGTCCAGACGCATGGACTGAGCAAGTCGTACAACGGCACGCTGGCTTTGAAGAACCTGGACCTCACCGTCCAGCCTAATTCGATCTTTGGGTTCCTCGGCCCGAACGGCGCCGGGAAGACGACCA
>JBJYWH010000051.1:0-8410 GCA_046259355.1 Anaerolineales bacterium | reverse complement strand
AGCTGGTTCAGCATATCGAGGCGCGTACCCCGCTCGGCCGGCTGGGTGACGTGGAGGACGTCGTCGGCGCGGCGCTTTTCCTGGCTTCCTCCGCCGCCGACTACATCACGGGCGACGTCATCGTCATCGACGGCGGCACCTCGCTGCCTTCCGGACTGTAGACCGAAAAAGCCTGACCAACGGACCCTCGATGGAGCGGGTTTGGATTTTCTCCCAATGTATGGCTTAGTCCAGGAAGTTCCCACCGCCGAGCGCCTCGGGTTTCAAGAAACACACTGCACAGGGTAGCAGGGTGTGAGCGAGAAGGTCTCGTTGGATCCCACCGGGCTCCCTACCCGGATCCCGGGGAGAAGGACGGCAGGAATCCTGCTGTTCCCCCATCATCCTGATTTCTTGCGTTGTCTGTAACCACGACTTGACCTATTATGTTCAGGTGTGCGTTGAACATGATGGGTCGACCGATCGACGGATACCACGCATCCCGGAGACTCCCGACAGCATGGATACAAATCATCAGGAACCAGCATCTACCCCAAACGAAGCGTATCAAGACTTCATCCGCGCCTATCCAGAGTACGAAAAGACGCTCGCACTGGATGCGCTGCGTGCCCGAGAGTATGCCCGCCTGGATGAGCTTGGGCAGATCTACCTCGACTATACCGGTGGGGGACAGTACGCCTCCAGCCAGCTGAAGCAGCAGTTCGATCTGCTCGACGAAAGCGTGTTCGGCAACCCGCATTCGATCAACCCCTCCTCGCTGGCGATGACCGAGCGTGTCGAACAAGCCCGCCGGTATGTGCTGGAATTCTTCAACGCTCGGCCCGAGGAATTCCTGGCGATCTTCACCTCGAACGCCAGCGGCGCGCTCAAACTGCTCGGGGAGTCGTACCCGTTCGCGCCGGGGGGGCGCTACCTGCTGACCTACGACAATCACAATTCGGTCAACGGCATTCGCGAATTCGCGGCCGCGAAAGGTGCCCGCGTCACCTATGTACCGGTGCTCGCTGGCGAGATGCGCATCGATGCCGCCACGCTGCGATCGCAGTTGCAGGACCTCGACCCTGCGAAAAACAACCTCTTCGCCTACCCTGCGCAATCCAACTTCAGCGGCGTGAAGCATCCGCTGGAGTTCATCGAAGAAGCGCACGAACGGGGCTGGGATGTGCTGCTGGATGCCGCCGCGTACGTGCCCACCAATCCGCTTGACCTTGCACAGTATCGACCCGACTTTCTTGCGATCTCCTTCTATAAGATGTTCGGCTTCCCGACCGGTGTGGGAGTGCTGATCGCTCGCAGGGACAAGCTGACGAAGCTCCGGCGGCCCTGGTTCGCGGGCGGGACGATCTCGATCGCGAGCGTGCAGGCCAACGCGCACTCGATGGCCGAAGGCGAAGCACGCTTTGAGGACGGCACGATCAATTACCTGTCGTTTCCAGCCGTCGAATTCGGGCTGCGCCATCTGCACGCGGTAGGCATGGAGACCATTCAACGGCGGGTCGCGATTCTTACGGGATGGCTGCTCGAGACGATGAGGACCCTGGTGCACAGGACTGGAAAGCCGCTGGTCACAATCCACGGTCCGAACGATGTGCAGGACCGCGGCGGTACGATCGCCTTCAACGTGCTGGACCCGGATGGCGATTCCGTGGACATCCGCTTGATCGAATCGATGGCGCACGATGCCGGCATCTCGCTGCGCACGGGCTGCTTCTGCAACCCCGGGGCGGGGGAAGTGGCGTTCCACGTGAGCCGTGCGGAGATCGAGCGCTTCTTTGAAGAGGGCGCTTCCTACACGTTCGACCAGCTGCGGACCGGTTTCATGGAGAACTTCGGCCGGGATATCGGGGCGGTGCGCGTTTCCGTGGGATTGGTGACGAACTTTGCCGATGTGCAGACGTTCATCGAGTTCTTATCGGGATTTCTCGATAAGAAAGCCGGGGAATTCGGCACCGGGGCCATCAAGCAGCTGGGTGATCACAGCGCACGCGACAGCGCCTAGCCGAACCACGACACCTCCCGAAGATAAGCCTGCGTTCCTCCTTTCGATCCCGGCCGTTGCCTTTCCCTGGCGATATCGCGTCCCCAGAAATTCGTCCATGCTGTCTGAATGAAGGCTTCGTCGCGGAGTTGCTCCCGGGTCCTTCCGGGGGCTCCTGGTACGGGCAGGAACGAGAGGGATGCCCTGGCTCACCGAGCCCGGAATGTCCCCAATATCGTGCGGGTGAGAATTGCCGGGGGTGGGGAAAAAATGTCCCTCCCATCGTCCCCTGCAAGGGTAGGCGGCAGCCAGCCCACCGGGACCCCGATTCCCGACTGCATCTGAGGTCAGGGTTGCTCTCGAACTGCAGTTGTGCAAAGATAAAGCGGGTTCAGCACCAGGGCATGGTTGCTCTCCAGCGGTACGCAGGCCCTCTTTTCCATACCCTCCATCGGTCGCGCCCTGGCCGGAAACCTTTCTCGCCCTGCCGGTTATCGGGGCGATCTGCGATATCTTCCGCACCCTGGCGTGCGAGAACCTTCGTCCGTCCACGCATGGGTCATTCAAAGGAGATTGCCACCATGAACAGGAAGGCCGGTTATCTCTTTGCCATCGTCCTGATCCTGCTGCTGCTTCCCACCGGATGTATTCCCAACAAGTTCAAGATCGAGACCACCTCCGAACTCGGGCCGAACACGCTCTCGCGCATCGATGATCTGAACGGTGTGCTCGACCGCGGCGTGGAGATCGGGCCCGAAACCCGGGCGACGATCGAGATGCTGAATGACACCATCAGCGAGGGCATCAAGTTCGGTTTCACCGATGACATGCTCGCCCGTGTCGATGCGATGTTGTCCATCGTTGAAGAGGGTATCGGGATCAAGTTGGGACTGGACCCCGAAACCAACGCCACCGTCAACCGGTTGATCGACACGATCGATGCTGCACCAGGGCAGTGGGAAGGCACGGTCACGGAGATCATCCAGACGCTGGAGAGCTCCACCTCCAACGTGGCCGATCACATGGCCGACCAGGTGCGGGACCTGATGTCGGAAGCGCGCGTGAACGTGCAGTACATGACCGCCACGGTGGGGGTCGAGTTCCGCTGCAACGTGGACTTCCTGGGGGCGCGGGCCGGCGACACGGTCGAACAGTTCATGGGCCGCACGCTCATCGGACGCCTGCGGAACATCATCTCCGGCGACCAGCCGGAAACGGCTGTCCCGGTTCCGTGGGTCTGCCAGATCATCCCTGACCAGATCGACCTGGTGGAAACCGAATCGGGAATCCTGTTCGATACGGCGGTCGTGAAGATCAGCGGCTACAACTTCCAGACCGACAACATGCCGGTCACCTATATCGTGGATGAGGCCGGCCAGCCGGTTCCGTCGGAACAGCTCTACCCGTTTCTGAGTAGCCCCTACCAGATCCAGCTCAACGTCCAGGATATCGACTTCAGCGCCATCCCGCCGCGTTCACGCGTCGTTTTCGATTGGCCGACCACCGGCACCTCCTACGCCTTGGCGATGGTCTTTCCGTCCGAGGCGCCGGAACCCACCGCCGTCGTGCGGGCGGAGCTGACTGTCAGCGCCGCCAGCCTGGACGTCCGCAAAGGACCGGGCATGGACTACCTGGTGATCGGGCGCGCGGAAGCGGGCGCGGTCTACGAGGTGACCGGCCAGAACGGCGACGGTTCCTGGTTCCAGATCGACTACGATGGGACGGAAGGATGGGTGCCCGCGACCGCCGTCGTTCGGAACGACGTCACGACCGGCGTGGCTTCGATCCCGCTTCCGCCGCCCAATGCGGATTTCATCATGGATGTGACCACCGGCGATGCGCCGCTTGAAATCCACTTCACGGACCATTCCAGCGGCAGCCCGATCCGCTGGGAATGGGACTTCGGGGATGGCGAGTTCAGCTACGATACCAACCCGACCCACACTTTCGACCGTGCCGGCACCTACCAGGTCGAATTGAAGGTCGAGAACAACCTTGGGTTCGGGACGACGACCCGCTCGATCGTTGTGGATCAGCCCGAATTTATCTTTCTCCCGCCCCGGATTGAAATGGTCCCGCTCCTCCATCCCACAGCGACGCCGAGCTTCCCCTCCGGCTCGATTTTCTTCAAGACCTTCACCCGCCTGGGGAACGATGTGCAGTTCAACACCAACATCGATTCCACGCAGTACACCTGCGGAATCGTGAGCATGGCCGCCCTGAACGGGGATATCGAGGAATCAGGTCGCGGCAACATCATCTGGGCCTACATGACCCCGCAGGCCAACCGCTGGTGGATTCACGCCAACTTCAAGACCCACCACAACAGCGAGACCTGGAGCCTGGGTGTGATGTGCCTGAACAACGCGTATTCGACGGGCTTTTTCGTTCCCGAGCGGCAGCGCGTGAACCCCCCCTCGACCACGGATCTGGAAGGAATTCCGGAGGGCTATTTCTGCGGCGTGGTCGGCATGGGCGCGTGGAACGGCGACATCAACGAGAGCGGTTCGGGTGAGATCATCAAGGTCTATGCCACGCCCAAAGGGGGCGGGGAGTGGGAGCTGACGGCTGACTTCCGCACCCATGGTGATACGGAGGAGGTCTGGGATCTGAACCTGATCTGCGTCTACGACAACCCCTCCATCTTCAAGCATGATACGTTCAGCTCGCTGCGGGGCAACACCCCCTTCGACACCGGCCGCAGTGCCAGTCAGTATGCCTGCGGTATCGTCGGCATGGCCGGGCTGTGGGGCGATATCAACGAGAAGGACACCGGGGACATCATGCGTGTCTACACTTACATTGGTCCGAACGGCAACTGGTACATCCTAGCCGATTTCCGCAGCCACAATAATGATGAGCGCTGGGACATCACCACGCTCTGCGTCGACCGGTCGGCCGCCACGCTGCAGGGCGACTGGACCGAGAATTGGGTGAAACGATAATCCGTCTTGAACCACCGTACAGGGATTGGGGGTTGAGCGGAGAGGTTGACAACCCGGCAGTTGGTGAGATTGCTTCGTTCCTGCACACCTCGCAGGGGCGTGGCAATCTTTCCATTGAGATATTGGATCCGTTAGAACGAGCCCTTGCGGGCCAAATGATTGCTTCGCCGCTGCCCTGCGGATGCTCGAGCGATCATCCCCGCTGCGTTCGCCTGCCCCTGGAAGGTGCCTCGCATGGAGGGATCGCAGGGGATAGAAAGATTGAAGCCATTCCCTCACCATGCTCCTGTGGTGGACTCTGGGAGGGCGTTCTTCCCGTGGAAAGTCGGCTTGCTGGAGCCGATGATAGAACCGATCTCCTTCACCTTCTCATCATGCGATCGTGGCCTGGAAAGGTGAGAATCACGTCCGTGACTTCCTTCATCGTATCTTGAAGAATCGCTTTGAATCCTCCATACTCATAGCCAGAGGTACCGGGGTCGAATGGATGCGAAAGAACTGCTGACACAGGGGTTCGAGCGCGCCCGGCAGGGCGATACGGCCAGCGCGCGCTCGCTCATCGCCCGGGCGGTCCGGGCTGATCCCACGTTGAAGCAGGGCTGGTGGGCGCTGGCCAACCTGCTCGAAGACCCTGCCCAGCAGCAAGTGTGCTTGAAGCAAGTGCTCAAGCTCGATCCGGAACACAGACGGGCTCGCGCCCGGCTTGACGCGCTTCAGGCAGCTGCCGGTAAGGCAGACGCCGGGCCGGCCCAGGCCCCGATTCCACCCGGAGGTGGCAGAAAGGAAACCGGTCAGCCTGCAGCTGGAGAGCTCGAAACTCTCAGCCCCCGGACCGGCCGCCGGCCACTGCTTTTCCCTGTGATCGGAATTACGGCGGTGATTGTGCTTGTCATCATCCTTGCAGCCGTTCTCTCGGGTGGGTGGTTGGGGGGCTTGACAGCGGGTTTCCCAGGGGGGTCAAAGGATCCGACCGCCGGGGTTCCGGCGCCTACACTGCCGCCAAGCTGGACTCCAACGGCGAGCCCTACGCCTCGACCAACGGCGGTCCGTACGCCCAGCGCAGCGAGTACGCCGCTGGCCGAACTCGCGTTACCCACGGCGACACCGGTGCCCGGTTATGCTGAGAGCGCCTGGATGGTGCGGATCGAGGGGCCAGCCTACTCCAGCGCCGATGCGCTGGTCGAAATGAGCGATGGCAGCATTCTCGCCAAGGGCAATGTGTACGATCAAGGCAGCCTGCATTCGACCTGGCTGGCGCGCATCGAGCGCACCGGTATGGTCGCGTGGCTGCGTACCGTGCCGATCGGTCCGGATCAACGCTTCCTGGTCTTTGACATCGGAGCTGGCCCGGGGGACCTGGGAATGATCAGCGGCAGCTACTACCCTCCGGCGGGAGGCGGCGGCTCGATCAGCCAGGCGGTGCTGCTCGCCGTAGCTCCGGGTGGCTCGGTCGAGTGGAGGGCGCCGTTCCGGCCCGTCGATGTTGAGGAAACCGGTGCGGATTCGGTTGTGTTCTTCACCAGCCTTGGGGCGGGTGAGATCCGCAGTGATGGGCAACTCGGGTGGCATGCGTCGTTCGATTTTGGACCGGAGTACACTCCGATCGACGATTTCTACCCGGCTCCCCATCTCCTGGCAGGGGACAGCCTTTCCGATGGAGGGGTGCTTGTGGGCGGGGTGATCGAAGATGAGGTCGTGCCAGGCGATATGGTCGCTCGGGCTGGACCCGATCCGGGTTATACCCACTACTGGTTAGCACGATTTTCGATTGACGGTGAGCTGCGATGGAAGCATGTCTTTACCCTGGACGCGGTGCAGGAGGGAGGAATCTACGCCGTCCGAACTCGGGATGAGGGCATGATTATCGGCGGGATCCGGCGCCGCCGGATCTCCACGGCGACCGATCTCTACTACGTGCCTCTTTATGCCTGGCTGCGCAAAGTAGATGCCAATGGCCGGACCGTTTTCCACCAGCGTTATCTCGACCTGGCGCAGCTGGATGGTCTGGCCACGACTCCGGATGGTGGCTTGATCATCTACGGCCGCAGCTACCAGGAAGAAGACGGCAATCCGTTCGCCAGGGAGCAGTTCAAGTTGGTTAAGCTCAACCCGCGCGGTGTGGTGGAGTGGGCGCGTGAATTTCCGGTCGATGTCCGGGTGAAGACCGTCCTGCCGTTGAGCGACGGGTCCTATGTGCTGACCATCCAGGAGGGTCTGACCTTTCTCCGGCTTAACTCCGAGGGCGTCCTGCCCGAATGCGCCCAGGTGGATATCGCGGGAACGCGCATGCGCCTGGATGTCCAGCCGGCGCAGTTCGACATCGCCGGGCAGGTACCGCTGGCGATGACCATGGAGCAGGAACGGTTACCGGCGCCCATGCCGCTCATGCTCAGCGCCGTTGGGTTCACGCAGCACGAGCTCTGCCGCTCTATCCCTTCCGAATCCCCGGGTGAGTGACCCTCCGGTTCCCCTTCCGAACTGGAGGCTCGATCTCTTGCAGCCGGAGCTTTTTTCACCCACTCGATTCCCGTCTGGTCCGGCAGGTGCAGTATGACCGGGATGGGTGAAACTCCGCCCATGGGGGCTGGGATCGCTGAGGGTGTGGGGCAGGCTATGACCCGATGACCGGGTCGATCTCCTCCCATGTTCGGCCGCCGTCGAGGGTATGCAGCAGCGACGATGGGCGCATCGCGTCGACGAAAAACAGCTCCGCCGGTGTGTCGCGCGTGGGAGGCTCGAATGCGAGCGCATAGCCCTCTTTCGCGCCGACGAACTTGAGCTGGCCGATCCAGGAGACCGTCTTCACCAGGCTCCAGGTCTTCCCGCCGTCCTCGGAATGCTCCAGACGGAACAGCCCGCTTCCCGTATCGAGCAGCCGCCATCCGAATTTTTCATCGATGAAATCGATATTCACGGTGCTGGGCCAGACCTGCTGCTTTTCCCCGTCCAGGGTGAGGGAATAATAGGTGAGCCAATACGCGACGTAGTAGGCGTAGACGGAGCCTTCCCGGGTCGGGAAGCGGATCACGCAGCGCCGGCTTGCGCTTTCTCGGCCGTCCCCCATCCAATCTGCATCCATTGTTTTACAGAAATAGGCGAACGGGCTGAACCCCACATCATCGCCTCTAATCTCCGGTAGAAACTGAAGCCCATTCTCTATCCAGCGCTGGAGTTCCGCCGGGATGGGCTCGCCGTGAAAGAGCTCCTCGGGCAGCGGCTCAATCGGTGACCAGACTCCCTCCGTATCGGGTGGCACCGCTTCGGTGGGAACCACGCCCTCCACCGGAAGGCAGCGCTTCCATGTCCGTGCGCCGTCCTGCGTGCAGAGCGTTTCGCCGCCGACCTCCAATCCCCAGCCCGACAGGCGGTCCTGCATATGCAGTGATTCGAGCCGCACGCCCTCACCCGGCCATAAGCGCTCATCAAGAAAGGCCGTCTCGATTTCCTGGAGATTCCGCCCGCCTTCGGTGAGATGAACGGCGACGTT
>JBJYWH010000050.1:0-4420 GCA_046259355.1 Anaerolineales bacterium | reverse complement strand
CTGTTGGGCATCGGTTAGGGGCTCTTTATAGCGGCGTTGGGGTGCTTCCTCTTCCTCCTTCTTCGCCGGAGGTTCCGGAATTCTGGCAGCAGGTGTGGGAACCGGCTCTCTGTCCGATACTGGAGGTGCTGCTTCCTCGCCGGGTTCGGGCTCTGTCTTGACCGTTTCGGCAGCTGGCGGTTGGAAAGGCGCTGGAGCAGGCTGCTCCGGAATCGCCGTCTCTCGCTTTTCAGGTGCAGCTTGTACCGGCTCTGGTTCTGCGGCGGCGGGTGCTGGCGGAACCTGTTCGACTGGTTTTTCCTGAACGGGTGCTCTGGGTGACGGCTCGGGCTCAGCAGGTACTTCCTGGGCAACCGCAGCAGCCTCATCAAGCCATCCCGGTATCTCGCTTTCTTCGATTTCTTGAGCCTCTGGTGCACCGGTCTCAGGTTCTTCTGAAAACGCTGTGAGAGCGGGTTCGGCTGACGAGGGTGGTTGGCGTGCAATCACGGTTTCTTCCGTATCCTGCGTTGCCATTTCGATCAGCCAATCCGGAGATGGTTCTGCCTCCTGGTCGGCGATCGGCTTTACCGCCGGCTCGACGGCTGATTCGGTCGGCGTAACCTCTGCAGGTTGAACCGGCGGTGCTTGTGCTGCTGCCTGTTCGATTCCGGCCTGGAAGGAGGCGGCCTCGATATCGATGTCAATGCCCCGCTCTGCGGCGAGATCTTCAAGCCAGCGCAAGCTCTCATCCGGCTCATCTGGGGGAGCTGCGGCGCGCAGGGTGGGTTCTGGTTGAACCGGTTCCTCAGGTTTCGCTTCAGGCTCGATGCTCGGCTCAGGAGTGGTGCTTTCTTTGGCCGTCTCCTGACCTTCGGCCAGGGATTCAAGCCATTTAAACACCTCTTCATCGTCGAGATCTTCCGTCAAGCCACCGGTCTGCTCGATTGCGGGTTCTGGCTGATCCATTTGAGGTTCAAGGCTGATTTCAGCTTCGAACTCCTGAAGCGCCTCGGCATCGAACTCGGCTTCCGAGGAGATCTCCTGTCCCTCCGATGAGAAATCCCGCAACCAATCGGGTGCCCCACCCTCGGGTTCCTCGGCAGCCTCAAAACCGGAGGGTTCCGCGGGAGGACGGGCCGCCGTTCCTTCGGCAATTCCCACCAACCAATCTGGAACATCACCTTGCGCGGCTGGGGTCTCAGGCTCGACCTCTTCAACACCTTCGAGCCAATCTGGGGTTTCCGCTGCTGCGCTGAGACGGGAGGCAATGATCTCGTCTTCTTCGGAAGTGCCTTCCGCCAGCCAATCCGGAGCGGCTTCTGCTGGTTCCCCGGCAGACTCTTCCTCTGCAAATCCAGTCAGCCAGTCCGATCCGCCCGGCGCGGGGGCGGCTTCGGGCGCGCCCTCTTCCTGCTCGGCCAGGGTGCGGATCCATGCCTCGGTATCGCTGCCTGTGTCGACGCCACGGTAGCTCGGCGGTTCTTCGGCTGCTGGCTCTTCTTCCGCTTCTGGCTCGGGGGTCAAATCTTGCCGGGAAGCCGCCTCGGCGACTCCTGCCAGCCATGAAGGTGGCCCTTCCGGCTCACCGGTGGTTTCAACCTCGGGCTCTTCTACTTCCTCGGCTGCGAGATCCTCGGTGTCTTCAAGCCAGGAGGGGAAATCCTCGAGCTGACCTTCACCACCGGCGCCAAATGCGGCTGCCAGTTCGTCGACCGCGCGCTCCTCATCGATTTTTTCACCCTCACGATCCCCGAGCCAGGCAATGATGGTTGAAGTTGCACCGGGGGATTGCGTGTCGACCCAGGTGGGGACGCCGGGACCTTCCTCCTCTGCCGGTTCGGGTTCGACTTCTTCCGGTTCGGCTGCAACTTCTGGTTCGGGCATTTCAGCCGTTGGCTCAGGTTCGCCCTCAGGGGTTCCATCCTCGGCGGCTACTTCCGAGAGCCAATCCGGGATCATGCCTTCATCCATCGAATCCTCCGGCGGTGGTGTGGGGCGGGGTGTTTCTTCAGGAGGCGGGCCATCCTTGGGTGCTATCGACTGCATCCAGGACGGAATTTCCGCCGGTTCGAGATCTCCCTCTTCAGGCGCCGTGGAGTCGACCGGTCCAAGGCCGGATTCAAGCGAGTCGAGTTCGGCATCGGAAAACGATAATCGACCTTCTTCCGCGGCTTCTCCACTGGCTGGTCCCCAACCGGCCTCACGCATCCATTCCGGGATCGCGTCCTCGCTTTCAAGTTCGCTGTTGATCCCGTCATCGAAGGCGGGTTCGTTGACCGAGGCTGCGTGTGATCGCTCGCTTTTACTGGCGTCCAGGTCACTCAACCATGCTGGTTGCGGACTCGTGTTGATGGCGTCCGACTCGCCTTCCGATAAATCGACGCCCAGGGAGGTGACCCAGGCCGGTGCGGTTTCTTCGGCGGTGGGAAGGGGCTCTCCGGGGCTCCAGGAGGATTGCTCAATGCGAACGGCGCCAGCATCGATGGAGGTTGGATCCATTTCGACTGACTCGAGAAAGCCGAAATACGGATCAAGGGCAGCCAGTTTCCGGTGATATTCACCCGCTTTCTGTTCGTCTCCCTTATCGGCGGCGAGATCAGCCATGATCCGGTTAGCTTCCAGGCTGAACGGGAGCTTCTCCAGAATCTGATCGCAAATCTTTTTCGCTTCTTTCGTCTGACCGGCGCGCCAGTACATCTTGGCGAGCAGAACCTCCAGGTCTGGGCGGTCCGGATCTTCCTGCAGCGCAGAGCGCAGCTCGGAGATCGCCTGGGGAAAAAGCTCGCCCTGTGCATACTGCCGGGCCAATGCGCCCCGGGTGAGCCTCACTTTGTGCGGTTCAAGACCATCGCGGCGGCCGATCAGGCGTGAGAGCTCCTGACGAATGGCCGGGTTGGCCGGGTTCGTCTCGAAGGCTCGCTCCATGTGCCAGATAGCGGCATCCAGGTTTCCTTCATCTTCACGTACGAGTGCCATTCCAACATGGGAAACGAAATCATCCGGAACCGCCGAAAGAACACGCTGGAAAATATCGGCGGCATCACCAAAACGCTTCGCTTCCAAATACGCCTTGCCCAGCATGCGGTAAGTTTCCAGGTGCTTCGGGTAGATTTGCAGAATGTGACGGCAGTGCGCGATCGCCTCATCGAGCTTTTCGCGCTCGATCAGGTCATCGATTTCTTTAACATATGCGCGTAACGTTATCTCTGCCATGGCAGGACCTCGACCAAAGTATGCCTCAAGTGACGGGCCTATGCAAGCAGAAGCTGGTCCTAGAGCGTTCCTGCACCTGGGACCCGACCCGCCAGCCGTTTAATCATAACAAGAATCATGCCAGCGTGATTCCTGTTCAACCAAGATCGTGCAAACTGCGGATCGCTGCGATCAGGTCGGCGATGTCGATCGTGCTATCCGATGCTGGTGGCCGTCGGTATTCGGGTGCCGGGATTTCCACCAGTGCAAACAACGTGGCCTCAATGTTGGTGACCAGTGCTTCCGGATCATATCCCCCTTCCAGGACAAAGAGGATTTTGCCGTGGGCGTATTGACCTGAGATATCCCGCAGGCGGCTGGCAATTTCATAATAACCATTCGAGGAGAGTGCGAGCCCTGCAAGTGGATCCTCCCAGTGGGCATCGTATCCCGCACTCACGAGCACAAGCTCCGGTTCGAAACGTGCTGCAACCGGTTCGATGAGTTCATCGAAAATCTGCATGAAGATGTCGTCACCGGCACGTGCCGGCAGGGGAATGTTCATCGAATAGCCTGCGCCAGCGCCCGATCCGTTGTCATTCCAGCTGCCGCTTCCGGGGTAGATACCCGCCTGGTGCGTGGAGATATAGAAGACGGAGGGATCCTGTTCGAAGATCGCCTGTGTTCCGTTCCCGTGGTGAACGTCGAAGTCGACGATTAACACTCTCTCGATCCCACGGGCCTGAGCCTCGCGGGCCGCAATGGCGATGTTGTTGAGCAGGCAAAAGCCCATCGCCTGGTTTTGAGTCGCGTGGTGTCCCGGAGGCCGGACGAGTGCAAAGCCAGCAGTGGAGGGGGTCATGAGTATCGGGTTCAGCACGCCGAGAGTACCTCCGGCTGCGTTAAGGGCCGATTGGAAGGACGCTGCTGTTGCATAGGTATCACCATAATCGAGAAATCCTCCGCCGGTGCGGCAAATGCTCTCCAGGGAGGAAAGATAATCCTGACTGTGGACGCGTAGGACGCTTTCGAGGGGTGCGCTTGCCGAGGGGATTTTCTCCAGATATGGCCCCAACGGCCCCTCGAACAGTCGGCCGAAATGAGCGAAACGGCGGGGGGATTCAGGATGGCCGGGGAGAAAATGCTGTTCAGACGGAACCTCAGCGATAGCAATCCCGGTTTTACTCATTCAGGTTTCGTCCCTTGATACTCTGGGACTTCGAGAAGCTCGCACTTTCTCATCAGG
>JBJYWH010000049.1:0-2543 GCA_046259355.1 Anaerolineales bacterium | reverse complement strand
TCGCACTGGTTCGACGATATCCGCACGCCCGAAGTCGAGACCATGCAGCAGACAGTCCTGCTGGCGCTGCAGGACGCCATTGACGAGCTGACGGAAAGCTTTGGGAAGGACATGGCCAGCTGGCGCTGGGGCGACCTGCACACGGCGACCTTCGAAAACCAGAGCCTGGGTCAAAGCGGGATCAGGCCGATCGAGGCGCTTTTCAACCGCGGGCCGGTAGAGGTGGACGGTACGATCGCGACCGTGAACAACACCGGCTACAGCATGAGTGAGCCCTACGCCGAGACAGTCGTGCCCTCCATCCGCCATATTATCGATCTGCAGTATTTTGAGCAGTCCCTCGCCATGCACACCACCGGACAATCCGGTCACCCCTTTAACGTTCACTACGATGACATGATCGACCCCTGGCGGAATATCCAGTACCACACGATGCTGTGGACACGGGGCCAGGTCGAGGCGGCGGCCGAGTCGCATTTGACGCTCACCCCGTAGTCAGGGTGAACCTCTCGGGGCACGGCTGCGCCGTGCCCCGAGGCTTTCCAGCCGGGAGCAGACCTGCAGGAATCCAGCAGGGGCACGATCGATCGTGCCCCTGCTGGCAATGGATCTACGGTATGCCCTGACAGAACGCTGCAAAACCTAGAACATGAACACTTTGCCCGTCACCATCAGGCACATCAAGCCGAGGATGACGACAGTTCCGAGCAGCAGCAGCGAGAGGATGAAACGCTGACCAGACGTCATGCCCAGGAAGTTCCCGCGTGGTGCGCGTGGCTCCTGCACTTCGAACGGCATTTCCTTCGGTTCTTCCTCAAAGGGCTCCTCACCGTCTGAAAGACGCCTCAGGTTATCAAACACGTTCCACCTCCCAGCAAACCTTGCTTGGCTGCATACCTCGCCGGTCCATCAGGCAGAAGTATGTGCAGAGTTTATCCCATTCGTGCTGTTAGTCAACAGTCCGCAGGTGGACATCCGTGCCCACCAGCGACACATACCCATCATCCAGCCGCACGCGCAGCATGCCGCTTGGGCTCAGCCCCACGATTCGGCCCGTGGCGGCTTTTCCCTCCAGATCGATCCGAACTTCCCGCTCCCGATATGCCAGGTGTCCTTCGACCCACGGCAGCAGTTCGCCCGAACCTATCAGCTCCAGGCCTGACCGCAGGCCATGCAGGATGCCGGCAACCAGCGATTCGCGCTCCACGGGTTTGTCCCGGAACCCATCAAGGTATCCGGCCGGAAAATCGAGCTGCCCTGCAGGTGGAAGGGACGAGGGCCGGACATTAACTCCAATCCCGATCACCACGTACTCCAGGGTCTGACCCTGCCAGGCTGCTTCGGTCAGCACACCGGCAACCTTCTTCCCTTCCAGCAGCACATCGTTCGGCCATTTGATGAGCGCTGACAGGCCGAGACCCTCCAAGGCCTTTACGAGCGCCACCGCACCCAGCATGTTATAGGCGGCGTGATCGTCCTGCCCGACCGGACCGGGACGCAGCAGCAAACTCATCGCGATGCCGCTCTCTGCCGGGCTGAACCAGGTTCGCGCCCCCCGTCCGCGGCCATGCTGTTGTTGATCGGCCAGCACCAGCGTCCCCTCGGGCGCCCCGGCTTCGGCCAGCTCAAGGCATCGGTCATTCGTCGAACCGATAACCTCGTAGATATACAGCGGATCACCAAGGCCCTGCACCGGCAATTCTGTGCGTAGTTTTTGCGCATCCAGCATGGCTCGATTGTACCGATGTATGCACGATACGTGCCAGTTGGATTTCACTCCATCCCTGATCTCTGCTACAATCGAACCGGCTGAGCATGAACTATTTATGGGCTCCATGGCGCATGACGTATATCAAAGAAGGCACGCCAGAGGGCATCTGTCTCTTCTGTGACCTGCAGTCGCAGGAAGACGGCCCGGAAAACCTCATCCTCCACCGCGGCGAGTATGCCTTTGTCGTGCTCAACCGCTACCCCTATACGAACGGTCACATGATGATCGTTCCCTTCGAACACCACGACACGCTGGACGGATTGAAACCCGAAATCCTGCACGAAATGATCTCACTGACCAGCGCCGCCCTGGCCGTACTTCGCAGTACCTATGAGCCGGATGGATACAACATCGGAGCAAACATCGGCGAAGCGGCCGGCGCAGGCGTCAAGGAACATGTTCATATCCATGTCCTCCCCCGCTGGAATGGAGACACGAACTTCATGGCAACAACCGCCCACACACGTGTAATTCCGGAAGACCTGCATCTTACCTACCAGACCCTGCGAACGGGCTGGATGGAACTGGAATAATCCCCGAACCGATCGAAAATCCTTGTCAGCACAAAGAGAAAGAGGATGTCCATGACCGATCCCACCGATCCCCGAACACCTGTGATCCTCAGCGCCACGCGCACCCCCATGGGGCGCTTCCAGGGCGCACTCGGCCCGCTGACCGCTCCCCGTCTCGGAGCAGCGGTGATCAAAGCCGCCATCGAACGGGCAGGCATTAAGGATCCAGCGCGCATCGATGAAGTCCTGATGGGCAATGT
>JBJYWH010000048.1:5869-13923 GCA_046259355.1 Anaerolineales bacterium | reverse complement strand
ACCTTGCCCTCGACGACATGGTAGAGCAGGATGTTGGTCAGCGCCGGGATGTCGGCCAGCAGCGCCTCAACGGTGCCCTCCGGCAGTGCGGCGAAGGCATCATCGGTGGGGGCGAAGACGGTCAGCGGGCCCTCGCCCTTGAGCGCGTCGACCAGGCCGGCAGCCTGCACGGCTGCGACAAGCGTCGTGAAGCGTCCGTCCTCGGCCGCGATATCGACGATGTCCTTGTCCGCCATCGCCATCTCGGGCTCGGCAGTGGGCTCAGGAGCGATGGTCGCGGTCGGAGCGGGGGCAGCCGGGGCTTCCGTCTCGACGACCTCAGCCGCCGGTGCGCACGCGCCGATTGCCAGTGCAGCAACCAACAATATTGGGAAAACCTTGTGAATGTTCATCTCTACTTCTCCTTGTCGTGATCAAGATGGTCATAGTCTACCAAATGCAAAGATTTTGTCAAGTTAATAACAGATTAATGCTTTGCAATTAAGCGTTGAGTCCGGGATGCATGCGGCCGGGCCTGGTGGCCGGCGTAGGGTGGGCTGGCCTGTGTGGTCGGTGGGCGGCGTGCTATAATCTCGGCGAAGCCCCAGTAGCTCAAATGGATAGAGCAAGGCTCTCCTAAAGCCTAGGTTCGGCGTTCGACTCGCCGCTGGGGCATGCAGCGCCTCCCGATCGGGAGGCGCTCGTCGTTCTCCATGCAGGCGAAGGGACGCGCTAGAGGGGCTTCTGGAAAATCCTGTAGCGCCGCAGCGGTGTGGCGTTCAGCTTGCGGATGGCGTTGTTCATCGGCACGTTGTCCTCAAGCACGTAGTTGATCTCGATCCAGGTATTTGGCGCATAGAGCGTTTCGTAAAGCTTGCGGTAGATCAAGCTGTCGACACCTTTGCCGTGGTACTCGGGCAGCACGCCCAGCGCGAACATGCGGTAGCTGCGCAGGCGTGGCAGGCCGACCAGCAGCTTAAGCCAGCCGAACGGCAGCATGCGCCCGTTCAGACCTTTCAGCAGCTGGTTCACATCTGGAATGGCGATGGCAAAGCCGATCGGGCGGCCGCTTGAATCCTCGGCGATGATGACGCCTTTCGGCTGGATGACCGGCTTGAGATCGCGCGCCATCGCCCGCGCCTCGGCCTCCGTCACCGGGGCATAACCCCAGTTGTCGATCAGGCTGCGGTTGGACAACTCGATGATTGTCCGTACTTCCTCGTCGTAGCGGCGCATGTCCACGGGGCGCACCGTCACGCCGTACCGGCGGGCGACGCGGTCGGTCAGCGTCAGGATGCGGTCCGGAACGCAGTAGCCGTCGGCAACGGAAACCGAATAACACAGCAGGTCCTTGATCTTCCGCAGTCCGAAAGCCTGCATGTGATCGATGTAATAACGCGGATTGTAGGGCGCCATGATCGTGGGTGGGGGCGAGAAACCTTCCACGACCAGGCCCCATTCCTGCGATACAAAGCTCCAGGGGCCGCGCATGGCGGCCATGCCGCGCTCGCGCAGCCAGCCGGCGGCGGTATCGAGCAACATCCTTGAGGCCTTTTCATCCGGCGGGCATTCGTAGTAGCCAAATAGCCCGATCCTTTCGTTCCAGAAATCGAGCGCCAGGTGGTCGACAAAGGCCGCAATGCGTCCTATCGTCTGGTCATTTTCTTGAAGCAGAAAAAGAGCATATTCGCAGTGATCGAGCAGTGGATTGCGTTTTGAATCGAATTGGCCGCGCTGCTCGTCGCGCAACGGCGGAACCCAGAGCGGATCCTCCCTGTAGAACCGGTACGGCAGGTCGATGAAATGCTTCAGCTCGGACCTGGAGTTCACGGGTTGAATGTGCATGTCCTGCTCTCAGATTCGGGCCCTGGCCGTACCGGCCAGGCCCGGGACTCCCTGGCCAAAGCTTTCGAGAAGCTGTCATGGGCCACCACGGCAATCCATGCACCGGTGGCCTGTACCCATTCCGGCCGCTCGATAATGATCGACCGGTTTTGATACCGGTGCAACCCAGCGCTCGCGTCAGGGATGGACAGGAGGGCAGCATCGTCGGTCGGTGGGAATGGCGTTCTTGTTCGGTCGGAATAAAATCAGGTGGCAGGTTTTCGAGCGCGCGTCGCTGCGTAGGAGGGCATGTAGGCCGCGATTGGATCGTCGCTTCGGTAGTCCTCATAAAAACCAACCAGTACGAAGCCAGCCTCGAGCTGGCCGCCGATCTGCGCTTCGAGCGTGTGGCTGAATTCGAGCGGTGAATCGATGCCGTGCAGCTCGGTCCGTTCCTGCTCGCTCAGGCTTTCTGCATCCGAGTAGGGTAGCGAATAGGCAACGGTATACGTACCTGATTCGGCCAGCCTGGGGTCGAAACAGTATTCGAACGGGTTGAGAAACCCGGCCAGCAGTTCCCCCCCGGTTCGCAGCACGCGGTAGGATTCATGCCAGACCGGCCGCGGGTCGGGGATGAAGCAGTTCGAAACCGGGTGAAAGACGAGGTCGAAATCCTCGTCCGAAAAGACCGAAAGATCGCGCATATCGCCCAGCAGAGTCTGCACCGAAAGCCCCTCGCGATCCGCGACCCACCGGTCGCGTTCAAGCTGTTTCGGGGAATTGTCGAAGACGGTCACCTGTGCGCCGGCTGCGGCCAGGATCGGCCCTTGCTGACCACCGCCGGAGGCCAGGCACAGCACCCGCAGCCCGGTCAAGTCCGGAAACCACTCGCGTGGGACGGGCTTTGACTCGGTTAAGAAGACCTGCCAAGCGCCCTGCCGTGCGGCGGCGATCTCTTCCGGACTCACGGGCACCGTCCAGCGATTGCCTTCCTCAACAAGGCGGTCCCATGCTTTTCGATTGTGCGCAGCGATATGGTGGTTCATCAAGGGTCCTCGATCGAGCGAAAAGGGGTGTTCAAATGCTCGTCAAAACGGCATGATTTCTCGGTGGCGACTATATTCTCCATCCGATAACCATGATCTCCATCTCGTCCAGATAGACCGGAGCCCGGTTCCAGGCGCCGGCCGTGCCACCGTAAAGCGAAACCACCTCAAAGCCCGATAGCTTGAACATGAGCCGCAGTTCCGAGGGGGTGAAACCGCGCTCGCGCAGCAAAACCGGTCGCGTTCCGCCTTCCACATCGACCGACATGTGGAAGACCTCGGTCAGCGTGAGGGGATCGAACTCGCCCTGCTGAACCTGCTCATCGGTCGCCCGGCGGATTTTACGCAGCCCGTTCAGCCCGGTGAGGATCAGCAAGGCTCCCGGTTTGAGGGCGGTGTGAATCCCGCACAGGATGTCGAGGTCGTGGGTCAGCGGGTCATCGCCCGAGGCGAGCAGGCCGAAAGCGCCCTCGCACAGGCAGACGGCAGCATCGAAATGCGGTGCAAGATTCAGGTTGGCCGCATCAGCCTGCAGCCACTCCACCCGTACGCCGGCCTTGTCTGCATGCCGGCGAGCTTCTACCAGCATTCCAGAGGAGAGATCGACTCCTATCACCCGGTAGCCGGACTGCGCCAGGGCAACAGCGTGCCGTCCGGTGCCGCAGCCGACATCCAGAATCCAGCTTCCTGCGGGAAGGGAAAGCTCCTCGAGCAGGAAGCTGACCTCCTCTTCCGTTGCCCGAACAAACGGTTCCTGCATGTACTTCGGGGCATGCAGGTCGAAGAAGAATCGCCATTCATTGAAGTTGGTGCTCATGGTCCACCCGTTTCGACATCCCCGGTCGAAGGCAAAGCGGTTGCTATCTACACGATTTGTTTGCGAAATACCTACTCGCTGACGCCTGTCATGTGTTTTGCGCTTCGCGGGAGTCCGCGGGTTGGTCACCTGGCTGCGCTCGCTGCACGCAGCAGCATGATCACGGCCAGCATGGAATATTCTGTTAAAACTGCCCGCAACGTACCCGTCGAGGAGCGGAGAGGGGAAGACATGCTCTTGAAATAGGATTGGATCGATCACCAGCGACGGCCTAAACGAGGGTTGAGCGATTGGTAGCTGGCAAAGGCCAGGTAGCCGAAGAGAATGGCGATGTAAATGCTCCCCATGAAGACGATTCCCGCCATCGCCAGTAGCGCTCCGGTCACGACCGAGACCCAGAGTGAGGTCCTGGTGCCGTTGACCGGGTCCAGGCTGACCAGGATACGGCGGATGATGCTGCCGCCGTCCAGCGGGAAGACCGGCATCAGGTTGATCAATCCCCAGAAGATGTTGATCCACAGCAGGCTGTTGAGGGCAAAGTTGACAGCGGATGGGGCCGTGGGAAGCAGGGCCGAAGGAAAGGGGATCACCCCCAGGAGCCGTCCAATCACGACCTGCCCGCCCCCTAGGGATACCATCGCGACCGCCAGCCCGGCGAAGAGGAATCCGGCCAGCGCTCCCGAAATCGAAACCAGGATCTCCGCCCCGGGACCACTCGCCCGGGTGGTCATCCGGCCCCCCCAGGGCGACGATTCGGGGATCGTCAGGCCGCCAAATGTATACAGAACGATGCGCGGGTAGCTCCCGGTCGCGCGCATCGCAAACGCGTGCCCCAGCTCATGGATCAAGATCGAGACGAACACCAGGATGACCCAGATGAGCAGCAGGAGCAGGTTGCGCACCGCGCCCCCGAGCAGGATGCCCATCAGCCAGAACAGCGGATGCACGCGAACAGGGATCCCGGCCAGCGTGAAGTTCAGATCGAAGCGGGTGGGGGCAGGTTCAGACAAGAACATCGGGTATCTCCAGCGTGGATGGCTCTCGGCGAATTCTTGCCGCTTTTCAGGCAATCTATAAGCATTGTAATGGAAACCAGCCGATATGGATTCCAGCTTGGATCATCATGACAATTGTCACTAACCCGGTTGCACAGGCGGTAATATTCTATATTCCGAATATTGAATATTGACCAAAGGTGGATGGAATGAATATCGATCGGTTCAGTGCAGACCTGCTCAAGGCGCTGGCCCACCCGGCCCGCCTGGGCATTCTCAACGTCCTGCAGGCCGATGGGGAGAGCTGCGTCTGCCATCTTGAACATTCGCTCGGCTACCGTCAGGCATACCTTTCCCAACAGCTTGCCCGGCTGAGAGAGGCCGGATTGGTCCAGGATCGGAGGGAAGGGCTGAATGTGTTTTATGCCATCGCCCATCCCGAACTCAACCCGCTGCTTGAGACCATCCGGAACAGCTGCCGGTTAATCGCCGAGCGCAGCGCGGTTCACTTGGACTACACCCGATCATCAAGAAAAGCCATCCCACAATGTCCATGTCCCCATTGTCAAGTGCAACAACCGACCACCCCGGTGCTTGCAGGACGCACCGGCGAGGCATAAAGGAGGCTTGAATGCTGTCGATCAAGATATTGGGATCCGGATGTGCGAACTGCCAGCGCCTTGAGCAGCACGCCCAGAAAGCGGCCGATCTCCTGCTCCAAACCAGGCCCGAGATCGAGTTGACGATCGAAAAGGTGACGGATCCGGAGCGGTTCCTGGATTACGGTTTGCTGGCGACACCCGGATTGGTGGTCAACGAGAAGCTGGTCAGTTCGGGACGCGTCCCCTCGCCCAGCCAAATTGCAGAAATGCTTGAACACCAGGTGGTCTCCGGTTGATGGACGATACTCTCCTGAACGGTTGGTACCCGGCATGGACTTGCTGACGAGCCTGCTCGGGGCTGGATGGGTCAGCCTGCTGGATTACCTGGCGGCGCATGTGCTGCTGTGCCTGGTGCCGGCATTTGTCATCGCGGGTTACCTGAGTGCTGTGATCCCGAAGGCAGCGATCACGCGCTATCTCGGGCCGCGTTCACCGGGTTGGATCAGCTACCCGGCGGCCGCCGCCGGCGGATTCGTGCTCGCCGTGTGTTCTTGCACCATCCTGCCGCTCTTCGCCGGCATCTGGCGCCGCGGCGCTGGACTCGGCCCAGCCATTACCTTCTTGTTTGTCGGGCCGGCGATCAACATCCTCGCCATCACCTACACCGGGGCCGCTATCGGGCTCGACATTGCCCTGGCGCGGGTGGTACTCTCGATCGCGTTCGGCATCCTGATCGGCCTGCTGATGGCGCACTTCTTCCGCGCCATGGAATCGGAGCGGCAATCCGCGGGCGAACAGCAGGCGATGTTCGCTGAAGAGGAAAATGTCCGCCCGGTGGTCTGGGCCTTGCTCCTGCTGTTGCTGGCCGTGCTCATCGTCGGCACGCTGCAGGTCGAGCCATTGACCCGCAGCTTATTCGAGCTGCGCCTGCCGTCTCTGCTGCCGCAAGCAGCGCTCCAGGCGCTGGAAAACCTGAACCTCACCGCGCAGGGCGGATTGCTCATCCTGCTGCTGGCCGTGATCGCCCCGGTTGCCTACCTCGGGTTGGAGCATGTGCTGGAGGGTTTCAATCGCTGGACGTATCTTTCCGTTGGGCTGGTCGCGCTGACCGTGCTGGTGGCTGCCCCTTCGGTTACGACCGGCAGCCTGCACATTGGCCTGACCGGGCGCTTCCTGGCCGAACTCGTCCTGCTCGGGGCCGTGGCGTGGGTGGCCGCGCGCGGCCTGGAAAGGCGGGTGCTGGCGGAGTGGCTGTGGGAGACCTGGAAGTTCGTCAAGCAGATCTTTCCCCTGCTGATCGTCGGCGTCTTCGCTGCTGGGATCGCGAAGGCGATCATCCCCGCCACCTGGGTCGAATCGCTGGCCGGGCGCAACACGATCTGGGCTAACCTGGTGGGCGTGTTATTCGGTGTGTTCATGTACTTCCCAACACTGGTGGAGGTACCCGTGGCCCGCATGTTCCTCGACCTGGGCATGAGTCGTGGACCGCTGCTGGCATACCTGCTGGCGGACCCGGAGCTTTCGCTGCAGAGCATCCTCGTCACCGGCCGGCTGCTTGGCGGAAAGCGCACGGCGGCCTACGTGACGTTGGTGACGCTGTTCAGCGTGCTGGCTGGATACATCTTTGGTCTGATCCTTGCGGTGATCTAGAGTCGAGTGAGGAATCCACGGCAAAGGGCGTTGCCACCATGAGCGATGCGATGAAGTTTGATAGAAAAACCGACATTCCTGTGGCCGCGCGCCTCTCTCTCCTGGACCGGTATCTACCCCTTTGGATCTTGCTGGCGATGGGGGTAGGCGTGGGCCTGGGTGCGGTTATGCCTGGGATCAAGGAAGTCTTTAACACCCTCAGCATCGGTACCGTTTCGCTCCCGATCGCCGTCGGTTTGCTGTGGATGATGTACCCGGTGCTGGCGAAGGTGAAATACGAGGAGTTGGGAAAAATCAGGCAGGCTGGCGAGCAGTTCACCGTCTCCCTTCTTCTCAACTGGATTATCGGCCCCGCCATCATGTTCGGTCTGGCGTGGCTTTTTCTCCCGGATTTGCCGGGGTACCGCACCGGCCTGATTATCGTCGGGCTGGCACGCTGCATCGCCATGGTGCTGATCTGGAACATGCTGGCCGGTGGAGATAACGAGTATTGTGCTGTGCTGGTTGCATTGAATTCATTGTTTCAGATTGTGATGTACAGTCCGCTGGCATACTTCTACCTGCGGATTGTTCCCGGGTGGTTCGGCGTAGAGACGACGATGGTGGAAATCTCCATGTGGGATATTGCCCGCAGCGTGTTGATCTTCCTCGGTATCCCGCTGGCTGCCGGCGCGTTCACACGTCTGCTTCTTGTCCGCCGTCGGGGAAGTGAATGGTACGACTCGCATTTCGCACCTCGCCTGGGGCCGACGGCTTTGGTGGGATTGCTTTTCACAATCCTGGTCATGTTTTCGATGCAGGGCGATAAGATCCTGGCCAACCCCCTGCAGGTCCTGCGCGTGGCTATTCCCTTGATCGTCTATTTCTTGTTGATGTTCCTGCTCTCGTTTGGATTGTCCCGCTGGAGGGGGTTCAGCTACGGGATGAGTGCAACTCAATCGTTTACGGCCGCCAGCAATAATTTCGAACTCGCGATCGCCGTCGCCGTTGGAACCTTCGGCATCGCCTCCCAGGAAGCACTGGCGACTGTCATCGGTCCGCTGATCGAGGTGCCGGTTCTTATCGGACTGGTGTATGTCGCCCTGTGGTTTCGAAAACGATTTTTCGAACTTGAGACGGGAAGCATCCACACGGAGTCCTA
>JBJYWH010000048.1:0-5769 GCA_046259355.1 Anaerolineales bacterium | reverse complement strand
GCGCGGCTTACTTCTTCCCGCCGAACAGGCCGCCGAGCAGGTTGGCGCCCAGGTTGACCACCTCTTCGGTGATGTCCCCGTCGCCGTCCATATCGAGCAATTGAGTTAGCCCGGAGGTGGTCTGCTCGACCGTGCTGCGCTCTTGCTGCAGCACCTGCGAAACCCCCTGCGCGTCGAGCGATTTCTTCTGTTGGATCTGGCCCAATGCGCCCATCACGATCGGGGCCAGCATGGCAAAGAGCTGCGCCGCTGCCTGCGGATCGAGGCCGGTCCCCTTGCTGATGCTGTTTGCGACCCCGCCCTGCTTCTCGCCGAAGATGTGTCCCAGGATCGCCATGCCGTCGTTGATGGTGGCTTGCTGGGAGACCTTATCGCCCAGGTTTTGAAGGATGCTGCCATCGTGATCGCGCTGCAGGGCGTTGGTCAGCGCTTGGGCTCCATCGGTTGAAGAGGCATTGCGGTTGAGTGCGCCGATGATCACGGGCAGGGCCAGCCCGATGGCGCGCTGAGCCTGTGCCTGGTCGACGCCGAGCTTGTCGCTGATCTTCGAAACGGAATCACCCCCGAGCTGGGAGATGATTAACTGCAGAATCGAGTCCATAAGATTTTCTCCTCCGTTGAGCACATGGTCCTGGTCGAGCCAGGCAGGGGTGGTGAGGGGAAGAGTGTATCATACATGTCGGGCGTCCCTGTGGAAAAAGCCGTCAGAAAGGCTGGCTGGATGAGCGAGAAAACAAATGCGATGCGGGTGCTCGAACGTGAGCGTATCGCGTATCATGTGCGGCGCTACGAATTGAACCCAAAAGACCTGCTTGCAGACCGGGCGGCGGAAGCGTTGAACATACCCCTCGAACGCGTTTTCAAGACGCTGGTAGCAATAGGCGACCGCACTGGCCCGATGCTCGTGCTGGTGCCTGCAGGCACGGAAGTCGACCTGCGCCTGCTGGCAGCCGCCAGCGGCGATAAGCGGGTAGAAATGGCGCCGCAGCGCGATGTGCTCGGTTTGACCGGATACGAACGCGGCGCCGTCACGCCGCTGGCGATGGGGAAGAGCTATCCGGTTTGGATCGATGAAACCGTCGAACTATGGGAAGAAGTCGGAATCAGCGCCGGTGCGCCCGGAGTTGAGATTCTGCTATCCCCGCACGACCTGCTGACCGTCACCGGCGCGCGAACGGCCGATATCGCCCGTTCCCGCTGAGGCCGATCTGCAGCCCATCACGCCTCATCCGGCGCACGCGCGCCCATCCAGAATCGAGTCCAGGAACCCCGGCTGTCCCGCAGCGCCAGCAGCGTGTAGAGGCTGGCGGTGAAGAAGCCGAGCACCATCATCAGGACGGTCCAGATCAGCGCTCGAATCCAGCTATGCTCGCGAAAGGCGATCCAGCCCGAGAACAGAGAAAAGCCGACGTAAAGATCGACCAGCGAGACGATACCCCAGGGCATGGAAAGCAGCTGCGCACCTTCGCCGGTGAAATCTCCGACGATGAATCCGTACGCCAGGACCGCGGCCATCGCTGCCAGCCCGGCGGCGGCCAGGATCACGACATATCGCATGGGAACCTCCTGCCAAAGCGCTCGGAATGGCGACTGGCTTTGACAGGCGAATTTGACCGAACCTGGGGCGATCTGTCAAGTCAGGAGATCATGCATTAACGCGGGCGGGCGAAGACCGCAGTGACGTAGGCGCCATACGTGCTGTCTGTCCAGAACCGGTATCCAAGGCCGATCTCGGTGTAGTTGGCGTTCAGGATGTTGTCACGATGGCCCGGGCTGTTCATCCAGGCAGAAACGATCGCATCCGCATTTCCACCCCCGGCATAGATGTTTTCGCCCACAGCGCTGTAGCTGTACCCCTGAGCGGCGACGCGGTCCCACGGCAGCGATCCATCGGAGCCGGTATGGGACACGAAGTTGTTGCAGGCCATGTCCGCGCTGTGCACGCGGGCAGCCGAGGAAAGCTGCGACTGCGGCGAAAGTGCGCTCAGGCCGACCGCGCTCCGCTCCTGGTTGATCCGGGCAATGACGGCGTTTTCGAGTGCATTGTTTCCGCTCGGGCTGCAGACCAGGACCAGGGTCGAGGTGGGGCTGGGAGGAAGCTGGGTATGCGTGGCGGTCGGGCTCGCCGTCGGCGTTTGGGCGGGAACCTCGGTAAAGGTGGCAGTCCGGGTGGCTGCGGGAGGGGGAGCAGTATGGGTCGGGCTGGGAGGTGGGGGCGTGGAGCGGGTCGAGGTATGGGTCGGGGTTGGCGTCCAGGTGGGCGTGAGGATCGGTGTCAGCGATGGTCCCGCCATTGGCGTGGAGACGGGAGTGTCCGATGGGTCGATCGTTATCGATGCTGTCAGGCTCGCGGAAACCGCAGGGGTCGGGCTCGTCATTCCGGGCGGGGCCAAATCGGAGCCTGATCCATCCACGGCTGGCGTGATCGGCAGCGGCAGGAACGGGGTCGGCGTCCCGGCGCCATCTGTCTCCGGGTTGGGTGCTTCAACCCGAAGGACCGAATCAACCGGCGCAGGATCGGAGCCGGAGTGCCCTGCGTTCTGAAGCAGGAGATCCATGGGGGCATTGCAGCCTGACAGCAGGAACGCGGCGAGCACGAATTGGGCCAGCATCCGGAAATGAAAGCAGGCCTTCGTGGGGACTTGATGCACAGCCCCTTGGGCTGAAATCATAATCCGTATCCGTGCAGGGCCAATCATGTATGCATTATTGATGACGGGTCGGCGAAGGGGCCATAGCGAGCTTGTACCAAATTCCGCCGCCCGAATAAAAAAACCCCGTCGACTGAGGACGGGGTTCGATGCTGGTCATCCGAAGTTCAGCGGGTCAGTCCTTTTCAAGATACTTTCGAAGGTCATCCGA
This sequence comes from Anaerolineales bacterium, assembly GCA_046259355.1. Classification (GTDB taxonomy): domain Bacteria; phylum Chloroflexota; class Anaerolineae; order Anaerolineales; family E44-bin32; genus E44-bin32. The sequence goes on along the minus strand of JBJYWH010000048.1, from coordinate 2,907 downwards.
GCGCATGATGAGCGTGTTGGGTTCAGAAAACTTCCGTGAGGTCAGGTCGAGCGCACGCATCAGGGCCGGGACAACGTTCTTCAAGGAAGCGAAGATCTTGTGGATTGGAGTGCGTGAACCAAAAGCGATGCTGAGCGCCACTTCCCGATTGAGATGCATCACGAGCTGCTGCAGGTCTGAACCTGCCATCAAGGTATAGCGCCACTTACCGAAAGGAAGCTCGGCCTGCGCCATCTCTCCCATGCGCATGATATGTGCGCTCGCGGCAATCACCGGGTCCAGATCAACTTCAAGCTTTTCGGGGTAGTTTGCCAGGATCAAGCCGTCGTAATCGACCAGGACCGACCAGCGGAAGTCCGCGCCGGGAGTCTCCAGCAGTTTGAGCGCCTCGACCAGGGCTGTGATGCGCGGATCGACGGTCGGGGCAGAATCGGGATGGGTTTCTGAAACCATTGCATTTCCTGTTTTGATCGCTTACCTGCCGACTGCACTTATTTTGACACAAATTGGTCTGAAACGACATTGCGATAGCTTTACAAATCGACCGGGGCGGAGACAGCCTGTAGAATGGAAGCGATAAAAGTGAAAGCCCGTGGCTGGAATCGCGATGAATACGGCGCAAATCCGCTTCTACGCAGACCTATCCTTTTTTCTGCCCCACAGCACAAGCCGGGGTCTGGTCACATACTCCTTTCGCGGCGAGCCGGCGATTAAGGATTCAATAGAAGCCATTGGAGTTCCCCACCCGGAAGTCGAGCTCATCCTGGTCGATGGGGCAGCGGTCCATTTTGAATACCGCCTTCGAGACGGGGACCGGGTAAGCGTCTTCCCGCACTTCCGCAATCTGACTCCCGGGGAGGGCATGATCCTGCGAGGGCCACCTCCTGAGCCTGTGCGGTTCGTGCTCGACATCCATCTTGGCCGGCTGGCGGACTACCTGCGCCTGTTGGGGTTCGATTCACTGTATCAAAACACTTACGAGGACCGTGAATTGGCCCGGATCGCTTCGAGTGAAGGACGCGTGCTGCTCAGCCGGGACCGCGGGCTGCTCAAGCGGAGCGAAGTTCAATGGGGTTATTGCCTGCGTTCGAGCCAGCCGCGCGAGCAGGTGCTCGAGGTACTCCTGCGCTACCGCCTGAAGCTGGCTGTTCAACCCTTTGCCCGCTGCATGCGCTGCAACGGGCGGTTGGAGCCGGTCCGGAAAGAGGTCGTCCTGGATAAGCTCCCCTTATCGGTGCAGAATGAGCAGGATGAGTTTCGGCGCTGCCAGGAATGCGGGCAAGTTTACTGGCGCGGCAGCCATTTCGAGCGATTATCGGCCTTCGTCGAAGGGTTGCTGTCTGCACCAGGCCTCGATTGAATACGACCTCGCACTCGCAGCGGCGCTACCTGCGGAGCAGCTGCTAGCCCCTTACGTTCCTTTCAGCGCCGTGGCGGCGATTCACGATCACGATTCCTGCCACGATCAGCAGCGCGCCCAACGCCAGATGCCAGTCCAGCTGCTCCCCCAGGAAGAGTACGCCGGCGGCGACGCCAACAACCGGGAAGACATAGGTCACGAGCGAGGTGCGCGTCGAGCCTACCCGGTGCAGCAGGTCGTAATAGAGCAGGTAGGCCACGGCCGACCCGAGAATTCCCAGCCAGGCGACCGCCACCCAGGTCAGCGGCTGCTGGGGGATGTGGAGCGGGCCTTCCAGCGTGAACGCGCCGAGCCACATCGCACTATCCGCTACGAGCAGTGGTATGAAGGCCTGCACCATCGTCGCCACGCCCTTGAGGGTGCGGCGGGCGTAAACCGAACTTATGGCATACGAAAGGGCGGCAGCCAGGACGGCCAGCTGGCCGAGAATCCCCTGCGAAGGGCCACTCTGGCCGAGCTCGCGGCTGAAGAGCAGCAGGATTCCGATGAAACCGAGCGCCAGCCCCGCTACCCGCGGCAGCGTCATGCGCTCATCAGCCAGGAAGAAATGGGCGATGACGAGCGTAAAGAGCGGCATGCTGCTGTTGAGGACGGAAGCGACCGCCGAGTCGATGCGGACCTCACCCCAGGTGATCAAAACGAACGGCAGGGCGGTGTTGGTCAGACCCATCAGGATGAGAAAAAACCAGGTTCGGGGTGCACGTGGGAATGCCGGCCGGCGCACGATGATCACGATCGACATGGCCAGCAGGCCGAACAGCAGTCGAAAGCCAACCAGCGTGAAGGGCTGCAGTTCGCGCACACCGATCTTGATCCAGAGGAAGGATGTGCCCCAGATCAAACCCAGCAGCAGGAAGGCAGACCAATTCCTGATGGTCATGCTCTCCGGGGTGCTCTTGGTGATCTCAGACAAGTTGGCTTTGCTCGCGTGCGCGCTTCACGTTAACCGTGAGCAGCAAGATCAAGCCTACCAGGAGAAAAGCGATGATCGAGAGGATCGCGAAGCGCTGGCCCTGCTGCTCAGCGGCGAGCGTGGCCAGACCCTGCCCCTGGAACCAGAGCGCAGCCCGGTAAGCGATCACGCCGTAAACAGCCGGGCCGATAAAAGAAGACGTGCGTCCGGCGATGGCGAAGAAGCCGTAGAACTCGGCGCTCTGGCCGCGCGGGGCGAACAATCCCACCGTCGCCCGGCTGACAGACTGCACACCGGTGAGGGCAAACCCCGCCAGGCCGCCGATGAGGTAAAAGCCGGTCAGCGAGAAATTGAAATACATCCAGACCGCGGCCGCAATCATAAGCAGCAAGGCGACGATCAGCGATTGCTTCGGGTTGACATGATCCGCCAGCAGGCCGAAGAGATAGGCCCCGGCGACGCTTGTTACCTGGACAATGATCATGAAGATGATCAGCTGCTGCTGTTCCATCCCGAAGAGAACCGCCCCCAGGATGGCGGCGAAATCGAGCGCCATGATGATGCCGTCGTTGTA
>JBJYWH010000047.1:0-11571 GCA_046259355.1 Anaerolineales bacterium | reverse complement strand
TACCGTTCGCAGAAAGTGCCCGGAAGATCCTTTTAAAACTTGCTGTTTCGCTTCGGACTCCATCGGGCTATCCCTGTGTAACAATACCGCATCCAAATCGCACTGCTTGCTCATTCATTTCGAGGGCAAGGTCCGTAAGGGCGGTGACATGGAGTTGGAGTCGTGCGCCATGATGTTGTATGTCCAGCATTCATTTTCCGATTCAGCTATTCGGTGCAGGTCTCTCAGGATCTGATACGGATCGGAGTCGATGCTGCCACGGTGAGAGTTTGATGTTGGCGAAGTACATTCCAACGTTGCCCCAGGCGTTCGGTCGAAACGGCCGAGGGGATTCGTAGGACAGATCTCTTCAGGGTGGAGCACTATTTCATCATGTACAAAAGACCGAGAGCCTGGACGGGAGCGCTTCGTAAGTCAACTGCTTGAAATCTTCCCCGCGTATCTCACCATCCGCCTGGAGTGGGGTGGGTTCAACGGATTGAATCGAAAGGTGGCGGGTGTGATGCTGGTGGATTACGGGATCGTTGACGTAGGATCCACTGATGGCCCTCGGAAGCAGGGTCAGCATCTTCCACTTTGTGGGAGCAAATCCATACACAAAAGTCAATTTCCCATCCGAGGGATCGGCAGCAGGCGCCATCCGGAAGAGGCCACCTGTAATCGGGCAGTTGCCGACCGACACGAGGGAGACCGGTCCGGAATACTCTCCATCATCCCAGGTGAGGTGCATCTGCCAGCGCGGCCCGCTGGCAATGGCCCGCAGTGCAGCTACCAGGTAGCGAACAACACCCTTCAGGCGTTTCATACGGATGTTGTACAGGGTAACCACGGGCTCCAGTCCCACGGCAGAGTTGTTCGCATAGACCCATTCATTCACCTGCCCCAGGTCGATGCGCATGGTTTTGCCGTTCTTGAACGCCTGAACACTTTCAGGAATGGTTCGTGGCAGCCCGAGATTCACGACCAGGTCGTTTGCGGTTCCCAAGGGGATGATGCCGAGCGCAGGGAATTCGCCCTGCGGTGCGGCACGGTACAGTCCGTTCAGGACTTCACCGATGGTCCCGTCGCCACCGGCTGCGATGATCCGCTTCGCCCCGGACCGTGCTTCGGCCTCGGCAAGTTCGGTAGCGTGGCCGGGACCGTTTGTCTCAATCAATTGATAATCGACCTGCTGTGCATTCAGCGCGTTTTCCAAATCCGGTCGTTGTGTGCGCGCTTGCCAGCGATTTGAGTAGGGATTCAAGATAACGAGATCGCGCATTGGATATCACCTCAGTCGGTGGAGGAATAGGGTTGCGAGTCCCAGGAAAAGGGCAAAGCCGACGCTGTCCGTAACCGTGGTTACCAGGACCGTCGAAGCAAGGGCAGGGTCGAGCCGGAGAGCCTTCAAAACGAGCGGAACGAGTGTGCCGATAATCGTAGCAACGACCATGTTGCCGACCAGTGCCAGACCGAGAACCAGGCCCAGAAACAGATTGTTGGTCCAGAGATATACCCCCAGGCCGGCCGCGATCCCGACAAAGATTCCCTGCAGCAGCCCGACGATCGACTCCTTCAAGATCGTCCGCCAGGCGTCTCGTAGTTCGATCTCACCGAGGGCGATTGCTCGCACAATGATCGCCAGCGTCTGCTGTGCTGTGTTGCCCCCGAGACCGGCCACGACGGACTGGAAAGCCGCGAGCAGGGCCACCTGCGCAATCACGGATGCGAATCGAGAGATGACCCAGGATGCGAACAGCGCTGTCAGGCCGCTCAGGTAAAGCCATGGGATGCGGCGACGGATCGAGACCCCGATTGGACTGTCGAACGAGAGATCCGCATCCGGGACGTTCGACAGGCGGTAAATGTCCTCCGTGGCTTCATCTTCGAGCACATCGACCAGGTCATCGTACGTGATGACCCCCCACAGGACACCCAGATCGTCGACGACGGGGATTGCGGCCAGGTCGTAGCGCACCATCAATCGGGCCACGTCCTCCTGATCCATATCGACTCTTGCGTGTAGCACGTCCGGATTCATGATCGCGCCCACCGTTTGATCTGGCCTGGAGACCACCAGGTCCCGCAAACCGAGAATGCCGACCAGCTTACGATCATGATCCGTAACATACAGGTAATACGGTGTATCCGATCCGGGTGTTGAGTTGCGCAGGTAATCGATGGCCATGGAAGCGGTAAGCTCAGGCGTCAGGGTGACGGCCGGAGTCGTCATCAGGCCGCCGGCGGTCTCATCCGGGTATCCCAACAGCGGGATGACATCCGTCGGATCATCCATTTCGGCCAGGGCTTCGGCTGCGCGTTCGGGTGGCAGGTCGCCGAGCACGTCGGCGGCTTCATCGGGCTCCATCGCATCTAGAATGTCGGCCAGGAATTGCGTCGAAAGGTTCTCGGCGACATCCGCAGCTTCGCTGTCGTCAAGCTCCTCGAGCAGGTCGGCAGTATCGGCAATGTCAAGCTGGGGGAGAAGGGCAGCCTGATCCTGGTCCGTTAGATCAGAAAATGCATCCGCCCGGTCAACCGGATGAAGCTTCACCAGCATGTCGATGGCGTCATCCACCCGGTCGGCTTCGAGTGCCTTACGAATTTCGTCGAGCGTGGTATCGATCTGAGTGGGTTCCATGATCGCTCCCAATTCGAGGGCCCGGCAGTTCATACGCCGCGCCTCTGCTTCGCATCGACGGGCAGGAAGAAATCGCCAACCTCAAACATCGTAACGGCGTAATACGCCGCTGAGGTTGGCGCCGTACCTGATTAACGATCTCGATATGTAGCGGTAGCGAATTCGCTGTTCTTGACGCTAAATTCTAGCATTGGCAAAGCGGAGCGTCAAAGTTCCTTCCGGGTCTTGGAAGGATCTTCTTACCAGGGTCAGTCCGGCATCGTACCCAGTTCGATCAGGACCTCGTTTGTTTCGCTTCCGCGCATGAATTCGAACTGCACCTGGTCACCGGGGGCGAATCGGAAGAGAACATTCTGGAAGGGATGGTCGGTGTCAAAAACCTGGCTATTTGCAGAAAGCAGGATGTCACCCTGCTTCAGTCCCGCTTCTGCCGCCGGACCGCTGGGGTCGATTTCCGTCAGATAGATGCCGTGGTCGACGGGCAGGTTGTATCGGCCAGCAATCGACGGCGTGATCCAGACCCAGCGGATACCGAGGTAGGGGCGGGCGACTTTTCCGTACTGAATGAGCTGGTCGACGATCGCTTTCGCGGTGTTGCTGGGGATGGCAAATCCCAGTCCTTCCGCCACCGCGCTTCCGCCGCCTCGCACAATGAGCGTGTTGATCCCGATGATCTGGCCGCCCAGGTTAATGAGCGGCCCGCCCGAATTGCCCTGGTTGATGGCCGCATCCGTCTGGATCAAGCCCTCCAGCATGTAGTTCGAGTCCACCTCGATGGCCCGATCTGTGGCGCTGATCACGCCCATCGTCACGGTGTTGGTGAAATTGCCGAGCGGCGATCCGATCGCGATCACCGGTTCTCCCGCCTTGAGGGAATCGGAGTTCCCCCACGATGCCACGGCGGGCATGGTCCCACTGACATGCAGCACGGCAAGGTCGGCGTAGGTGTCAACGCCGACCAGATCGGCGTCGAGCTGGGTGCCATCGGCCAGGATAACCGTCAGGGATTGAGCGCCGTCCACCACGTGATTGTTGGTGACGATATAGCCCTGCGGCGAGATGATCACGCCCGACCCGGAGGCTGTCGATTGGACCTGCCCTCCAAAGATGGTGATTCGGGCCGGCAGGTGGTTGATGACCGTCACGACGGCTGGCCCGATTTCGCTCACCACCTCGGTTCCCGAGGTGTTAACGTCCAGGCGAACGCTGACAGCTTCTTGCGGGGCGGTCTTCATGGTGGAGAGCGGGGCTTCTGCCGCCGGAGCTTCCGGCCGGAGCAGGGCGAAGATGCCCGCACCGGCCAGGCCTCCCAGCAGGCTGCAAATGAGCAGCAGCAGCAGCAACTTCAACGCTGAAATTTCATAACCTGACCGATGAGAGGGATTGTTTTCCATGCTGATTCAGCTGTCAGGCTTAACGCCGCCTTCGCCCCCCTCCACCGACAACCATAACCCAATACAGCAGTTGGAGAACAGCAGCGGCCAATGCCGCGACATAGGTGAAAGCGGCCGCGCGCAGAACGGCGTGGACGCCGCTGCGTTCTTCTTCCGTGTGAATAATGCCGGTCTCCGCCAAGAGCTTCCGGGCGCGGCTGGAAGCGTTCAGTTCGACCGGAAGCGTGGCGAGCGCAAAGACCGCGCCCAGGCCGAATGCGGCCACACCCACCCAGGCGATTTGCGTTCCGAGCGTTCCGCCCAGGATCAATCCCAGGAAGATCATGATGAACCCCAGGCTGGACCCGATATTGACGGCGGGTACCAGCGCCGCCCGCATTCGGAGCGGGGCATAATCGTTCTTATCCTGGATTGCATGCCCAATTTCGTGGGCCGCAACCGCGATGGCTGCGATCGATTGCCCCTGAGCAACCCCCGGCGACAGTCGCAAGACCTTGTCGCGCGGGTCGTAGTTATCTCCAAGACGTGTGGGAACGCTATCGATCTGAACTCCCGCCAGGCCACCATAATTGATCAGCCGGCGGGCTGCCTCCTGGCCGGTCAGGCCCATGTAGTTGGGGACCTGACTCCATTTCTTGAAGGTTGAATTGACATACCACTGTGCCAGCATGGCCAGGATGAATGCCGGCACCATGAAGAGAAAATAACTGCTGGAGTAGAACATTATCGAACCTCCTCCATCACACCCAACAGCTGGGATGTGACGGGTGCCTGCTCTTGCAGGATGGAAATGGCTTTTTCAAGCTGTGGGTCTCGATCGGCATCGATGTCCTCTTCGGTGATCGGCACGACCACATCGGGCTGCAGACCGACTCCGTGAATCTGGTGCCCGTCAGGCGTATACCAGCGAGCAATGGTTACGCGGACGGCACCTCCGTCATCGTCAAGCGGAATCCAGTTCTGTACGGATCCCTTGCCGAAACTCGTCTCGCCAACTAACGTGCCGCGTCCATAATCCTGAATGGCCCCGGCGACGATTTCTGAGGCTGAAGCCGTGCCCTGGTCGATCAGGACGACCAGCGGTATTTCGGTTGCCAGGCCGTCACCGTTGGCTTCATAAGTCTGCTCCGTCCCATCGCCAAAGCGTTCGGTCATGATCAGCCCCTTATCGATAAACTCTGAGGCCACATTGATGGCTGCGAAGAGATACCCTCCGCCGTTGCCTCGCAGGTCGAGGATCATGCCGGATGGATTCTCGGCCAACCGCTCCGTGATCGCTTCCCGCAGCTTGTCGGAGGTATCGTTCGAAAACGAGAACAGTTGAAGGTAGGCGATATCACCATCCAGCATCTCGCTGACGACGCTCGGAACAACGATCTCGCGGCGGGTGATGGTCACATCAAAGATACGATTTTCGCTCTCGCGCCGGATGGTCAATGTCACCGGGGTGCCGGCGGGTCCGAGCACCTGGCGGACAACCAGGCTGGCATCCACTCCCGTTACATCTTCCCCGTCAATGGCGATGACTTGATCACCTGGTTCCAGGCCCGCTTCTTCCGCGGGCGATCCTGGCATCGGCGAGACAATGGTGAGAAATTCGGCCTCCGTATCAACCCAAGCGCCGATGCCTTCGTAACTACCCTGAAGGGGAATGTTGGCCTGCGTGTAGGTGGCCGGATCCATATAGGAGGTGTGCTCGTCGCCGAGGGCGTCGAGCGCGCCCTGTATGGCGCCGCGCATCATCTTCACATCGTCGACTGGTTGATCGACATATTGATCGTGAATGATGTTCCACGCCTGCCAGAAAGGCGCGAAAAGTTGGTCCGTGTTCTCGGGTGGATTTTCATCAAATGTCGGTTGTGGGGTCACGTCGCCCAGGAGTTGTGTTTCGATCCTTGTGAGGGGTGCCGAGCCCGTGCCCAACCGACCGATCACGACACCGTACAGCAAGCCGACCACGAAAACGCACGAGGTCAGCAGCAAGGCGACAGAAATTCCGATGATCCATACTCTGGTTTTATGCTGCATGAAATTCCTCAATTGGTCTTTTCAGATCCACGAGAGGATAACACACGAATATAAGAAATCTGTGAATTCTTTAAGAAGCGCGTTTACCGGGATTCGAAAGCCAGCGGCCCAGGAGTTCGTTATAGGCATCGCCTCCGGCAGCGTCGGTATATTCGAGGAGCGCAAATCCGTCCAGGGGATAAAGCGGGTGACAGGAAGTGGGCCAGGCTCCCCCGGGGGCTTCCACGACGGCATCAACCACAAATCCGATGATATCGGCTTGATCGAGTGCAGGGACGATCTCCTCGGCGGTGATAATCACGTGATCTGATACCAGTGCCAGTTCGCGATCCACTCCCTGGTTCCCGCCAATGACAGCATTCCCCGAAGGGTCGGCTTTCAGCGCGTGGATCACGGCTACGTCGGGTTCAATCGCCGGGAAGGCGGTCAGCGTTTCTCCCGTGTAGGGATCTTCGATCGATTTGACATCCGGTCTCAATTTGAGCAGATCGGTGCCCTGCCACGCGGTGGAAGGCATAAAACCGACTCCCGCCATCTGCGCCCGCAGCCCGAACGCGATACTGGCCTCGGTTTCCTCGATGATACGAATCGATCCCTTGCTGGCTGCGCTTGTGAAGAACGGCGCCAGGCCAAAGATTTCTAGCCCGAAGTAGCAGGTGCGTACGGCGCTGACCATCCCTGCGCCGACCAGCACATCGCTTTCCAGGCCAGCCGTGAAACTAATCAGCTCCATTTCTTTTGGCGTGCCCCGTTGCTGGAAATTTCTCAGCAGCTCCAGGCAGAAGGCTACCGGCCGGCGGTATAGCGTGATGCCTCCGAATGCGACTTTAGCATGCGAGTCGGCAATGAGATCGACGGCTGCAGAGAGCGGGACAACTTTGTCAGGATTCATGTTCTTTTGCCGGATCAGGATTCTCATCCAGTGTCGCCACGCTGCGGCGGAGCTCGGAAAGTGCCTGGTCCTCAGCAGCCCATGGATTGCGTATATACCGCATCACGCGATCGAGCGTGCTGGCCTGCTGGCCACGCTGCGCTCGCAACGCGCTCAGCGCGAGACCGACGTTCACGAGGATCACAAAGGTGACAACTCCACAGACGATCAGCCAACCCGAATCCATCGGCATGAGATTCCTTATCCTCGCCTGAGATTGGGCATGGCGGTGAAGAGGTCGGTCACTTTGGCGATGATGTGGTCTGCACCGTCAATGCTATCTGGTTGGCTGCTGACGAGCACGGTTCCCATCCCGAGCGCAGCTGCCGGGAGCAGATTGGCGGGCAGGTCGTCGACAATTACACAGTGCTCTGGCGCAGGATTTCCTGCGATTTGCAGCGCACGGCGGTAGGCGCCGGGAAGCGGCTTGTTTTCAAATTCCATGGCTCGAATATCGATGATTTCAAACCCCAGGTCAAGCACGCCAAGTTGTTTCAGCACGCGTTCCGTGTACGGACGGTAAGCATTGGTGAAGTAGAAGATTCGCGGTTCAACTGCGAGGAGCAGTTCTCGCAGCGCTGGATCGGGTTCCAGGAGCTGCTCGACGGGGACGTCGTGAACATAATCCAGGTAGTCCTCGGTGTCCACCTCGTATTCCATCTGCAGGCCGCGCAGGGTCGTGCCGTACTGCTGGAGAAAACGGTGCCGCAGGGTTTTGCCCTCCGTGCCTTTCATTCCAACCTGATTCTCGATATAACCCTCGATGCGTGCCTTGACAGCGCTCCATAGGCCGCAGGAATCGGGATACAGCGTATGATCTACATCGAGGTAAAGAACATCGATTTCAGTCATTCGAATGGATCATCTTTCGTCCACACCCGCTGGGTGCCGTCGCGAGGAGAGGGCAGTTTCCGGCCGAATCCGATCCACCAGGAAGCCGAGATCAGGACGGCCGCAGTGAAGCCGATCCACCATTCCGGCCAGGTCTGTCGATACGCCGCCCAGCGGAGCGAGAGGAAGAGCACCGGGAGCAACAAGAAGATGAACGTCACAAGGCGCCGCTTTGGAATGGTGCGGCGCCACGCGAGTATCGAGAGGGTGAACACGGCTGCAAGGATAATGGTGGAAAGCCAATCCATGCGCGGCAGTATAAAGTCTGCGGGTCCAAGGTGTCAACCAGGCCGCGCCTATGTATAATCAGATTCCGGGGAGGTTCACTTGCCCATCCACATTCTGCCCGAATCGGTGAGTTCGGCCATTGCCGCCGGAGAAGTGGTTGAAAGGCCGGCATCCGTGGTGAAGGAGCTTATCGAGAACGCCATCGATGCCGGCGCCACACGTATCGAGATCCGCACCGAAGGAGGGGGGATCAAGCGGATTGCCGTTTACGATGACGGCTCAGGAATTGAAGCCGATGAACTGCCCCTCGCAGTGGCCCGTTTTGCGACCTCGAAGCTGGACTCGGCGGAGGACCTGGCAGCAATCGGAACGCTGGGTTTCCGGGGCGAAGCACTGGCTTCCATCGGGGCGGTTGCCCGGTTGAGGGTTCAGAGCCGTACTGTGAATGCTGATGCCGGGGCCATGATCGAGGTCGACGGCGGTGAGATCGGGCGAGTTGAACCGTTGGGAACGGCTCAAGGAACGCTGGTTCAGGTTTCGAATCTCTTTTTCAATGTACCTGCCCGTCGAAAATTCCTGAAAGCAGAGACAACCGAAAAACGCTGGATATCGACATTGGTCAGCCGCTATGCGATGGCCTATCCACAGATCCATTTCAAGCTCGAGCAGGATGGGCGTCTGAATGTAGAGACCAGCGGTAGTGGGAACCCGCGCGAAGTCATCACGCAGGTCTTCGGTCTCGAGATCGGCCGAGCGTTGATCGAGATCGAGCCTGTATCCGGCCCGGTGGGCGCAACCATTCACGGTTTTATCAGCCCGCCGTCGATCACCCGCAGCAACCGGCGTGAGATTACATTCTTCGTCAATGGCCGTTGGATCCAGGATGCGAGCCTGGCAGCAGCCGTCACTCAGGCCTATCACACGCTGCTTATGGTCGGCCGCTATCCCCTGGTGGTCCTTTACCTGGACGTTCCACCCGCTGAAATCGATGTAAACGTCCATCCCGCGAAAGCCGAAATACGATTTGAGAATCCCGCAGGTATCTTCTCGCTTGTCCAGCGCAACGTTCGCGCAGCGCTCATTGGACAGGCGCCGGCGCCCGATTTGGCCCTCCGCTGGCCGGAGACGGCTGTTCACGGTCGAGCAGGAGGCGTGGAACCGGCCTGGCACCTTGCCGGCTCTTTTGGCGGCAGCGATAGAGAGCACGATCATGTTGCGCTGCAGCCGGCACTCCCCGCTGGCGGCGTACCGCTGCTGCGGCCCGTTGGGCAGATCGGAGCTTCCTATCTGGTTGCGGAGGGTCCGGATGGGATGTACCTGATCGACCAGCACGCCGCACATGAACGGGTGCTCTTTGACCGCATGATGGAACTTCGGCGGGAAGGTGCGATCGAATCACAGCGACTGCTTGCGCCTGTGGTTGTGGAAATGACCCCTTCTCAGGCTGAACTGCTTGACAGTCAGTGGGATCTGCTCCCGAAACTCGGGTTCGAGGTGGAGGAATTCGGAACGCGGACGTACCGAGTGCGGGCCATTCCAGCTGTGCTGGGCGCCCGTGATCCGGAGGCCGCACTGCGATCCCTGGTTGAGCATTTTGAGGAAGACGAGACCCCGTTCGAGGGGGAACGGGAAGCCCGGCTCATTGCACGTATCTGTAAGAGGGCGGCCGTTAAAGCCGGGCAGGTGCTGTCCATTGAAGAGCAATCGCGATTGATCCGGGACCTGGAGGCCTCTCAATCGCCTCGAACCTGCCCGCACGGCCGTCCGACGCTGATCCACCTGTCAGTCGACGTCCTTGAGCGGCAGTTCGGACGACGCTAGGAGCGGAAGATCCCCTCCTCGCTGCTCCCGCTCGGCAGCATGACGATGAATTTTGTGCCCTTGCCAATCCCGCTTTCAACCTCGATCGTCCCGTTGTGCGCTTGCACGATGCGCTTGGCAATCGCCAGGCCCAACCCGGTGCCGGAAGTCCTGGCTTCTTGTTCGGGCACGCGGTAGAAGCGGTCGAACAGATGGGGCAGGCTGTCGGAAGGTATGCCGCGGCCGTTGTCCTCCACCGTCATTTGCAGCATCCCGTCGCGAGTGTGGATCGATATCCGCACCCAGCCGCCGCGGCTGTTGTACTTGATCGCATTCGTCAAGAGGTTCAAGAGCAGCCGCTTCAATTGCCCGCGGTCACCCAGGACGGTTGGCACCCCGTGATCGATATCTGTCTCCAGGGTGATTTGTTCGGACTCGGCCTGGATGCGCAGGATTTCGATGCATTCCCGCACCAGGCCTTCCAGGTAGATTGGTTCTCGTTCGAAACGGCTGCGGCCAGATTCCAGCCGGGAGAGCTCGAGGAAATTGGTCGTCATTTCGTTCAGGCGCTGCACTTCCCCGTAGATCGTCTGGCCGATTTTTCGGCGCTGCTCCTCGGCCAGTTCCGATCGCTGCAGCAGGTGGACGGCTGCCGAGAGAGCTGAGAGGGGAGTTCGCAGCTCGTGCACCATTTCGGCGATCAGGTCGCTTTGCTTGAAGAGGCGCGTATTCTCGATCGCGATCGCAGCCTGTGCGGCCAGCGCCTGCAGTACACGCTCGTCGTGCGGATCGAACGTGCCGTGGAGCTTGTTGACCGCTTCGATCACCCCCAGGGTTTTATCTTTCGTCAGCAGGGGCGCTCCCAGGATGGATGCCGCATGAGCAGACGTGACCAGGTCGACTTCGCGGAAGAAATGCGGATCGCTGGACGTGTCGTCCAGGCGCAGGGTTTTTCGGTTCTGGAAAATCCAGCCAGCGATCGAGTTCTCGAGCGGAATTGCGATGAAGGTGTCATCCGAACGAAGGCTTTCGGTTGCAGCTTCAAAGTAAAGCTGATTGCGCTGTGGATCATGCAGCAGGAGCGCGGCGGCCTGGCTGTCGGTCAGCTCCTTGGCGGCGTTCACAATGATCTCGAGTAGTGAACCAAGATCGAGCGTCGAGGCCAGGTCGAGCGTCATTTCCAGCAGGCGATCATACCGCTTGAGCAGATTGCTGCCGTTTGAAGGGTTGATTTCTCCGGGCTGCTCCTTAGCCATTGAGCACCTCATCGGCAATTTGCGGAAGAACATCCACGACATCCTGGTGAAAAACGAGATCCGCTCGTTCATCCAGGTATGTTGGATCATGATTGACGATAATCAGGCTGGCTCCCCGGTTGAGCGCGGCGACGGGCATCGTCGCAGCCGGAGTCACTTCCAGCGAGGATCCCACGATCAAAACCAGGTCACAGTTTTTGAGCAAGTCCTCTGCTCCCTGTACCGTTTCATAGGGCAGCTGTTCACCGAAAAGGACGATATCCGGTTTGAGCAACCCTCCGCAGTGCCCGCAGCGGGGAATGATGCCGTCCTTAACGAAGGGTTCGATAAGGTCATCCGTGGCTGCCTTACGAAAGCAGGACGTGCAAGTTGCGGTCCGCAGGTGGCCATGGATTTCGAAAACATGTTTCGACCCGGCCTTGG
>JBJYWH010000046.1:0-2013 GCA_046259355.1 Anaerolineales bacterium | reverse complement strand
AACCCGGCCGCGATCTCCCGCATGCTTGGAGTATGATGAAAGCTGGGAATGACGGTCTATGTCGACTACAGCTTCTCCATCCAGCACACAATCCCCGAGATCCCACCGCCGTTACCGTGGGCGCTATTTCCGTGCGCTCCGTTTCTTCGCCGGCCAGATGCTGAGCTTTCTATGGTGGGATATCACGCTCCGCAGGATCGGTTTCCGAACCCTGTCCAAACGAACCGCACCGGCACGCTACCAGCGTGCCGCGAAACGGTTCCGAAGCCTTGCCACGGATCTGGGAGGCGTATGGATCAAGGTCGGGCAGTTCCTCTCAGCCCGACTCGACATTCTTCCTGAAGCCATCACTTCCGAACTCGCCTATCTCCAGGACGAGGTCGGAGCCGAATCGCTCGAAGCCATGCGCCAGGTTTTGAACGACGCCTTCGAACGGCCGCTGGATGAGCTTTTTCAATGGTTCGACCCGGCGCCGCTCGCCTCCGCCTCCCTTGGCCAGGTCCACCGTGCCCGGCTTCCATCCGGCGAGAGTGTTGTTGTGAAAATCCAGCGCCCGAACATCCACGATCTGATCCAGGTGGACCTCGCAGCACTTCGTCGCGTGATCGGTTGGTTGAAACGATACCGGCCAATATCCCGCCGGGTCGATCTGGATGCGCTTTTCAGCGAATTCAGCCGCACCCTGTGGGAGGAGGTGGACTACCTGGCCGAGGCCGAGAACGCCCGCCGCTTCGGGGCCATGTATGCCGGGGATCCCGAGATCCGCATCCCACTTGTTTATGGTGAGCTCACCACAGCGTGCGTGCTGACCCTGGAGGACGTGTACTTTATCAAAATCATTGAATACGACGAAATCGAAAAAGCGGACATCCGCCGGGAGCAGGTCGCCGACCGACTCTTCCACACCTATCTGCAGCAGATCTTCATCGAGGGATTCTTCCATGCCGATCCTCATCCCGGAAACCTGTTCGTAGAACCCTGCCAGGACGGCACCTGGCGGCTGGTGTTCGTTGATTTCGGCATGGTGGGTCGTGTCTCTCCGGAGATCAAACAGGGTTTGCGCGACCTGGTCATCGCCGTGGGAACGCGCGATATGGACCGATTGATCACGGCCTATCAGGCGATGGGCGTGCTCCTCCCGGGAGCAGATCTTGAGCGGCTGCGCCAGGCGGAAACCGCTCTCTTCGAGAGCATGTGGGGCAAGAACATGACGGAGCTGATCCAGACGCATCCCCAGGAGATGCGCCGGTTCGCGAGCGAGTTTCGCGACTTGCTCTACGAGATGCCTTTCCAGCTTCCGGCCGACCTGCTCTTCCTGGGACGGTGCGTGGCGATCCTGTCCGGAATGTGCACCGGCCTGAACCCGGCGTTCAATCTCTTTGAGGGCCTGCAGCCATTTGCCGAACGGCTGCTTTCCGATGAAGGGGGAGACTGGCTTACCGAAATCCTGCAGATCTTGTCGGAACAGGGCCGTTCGCTGCTGGGACTCCCGCTCCGAATCGATCGCACGCTTGCGCGTCTGGAAAGGGGCGATTTGATCGTGACAGCCCGGGCAGCGCCCGGACTGGAGCGCCAGTTGAGTCTGCTCACAGCAGCCATCCAGCGTCTCGTGGCGACAGGAATTTTTGCCGCCCTCCTGATAGCGGGCAGCTTGCTCTACACCGCCGGAGAGCGAACCGGGGGATGGATCTGCTTCATTCTGTCCCTGCTCATCCTGCTCTGGACGCTTCTGGTCCACCGTCGGCGGCCGTAGCTGCACCCCCTCCATGTGCATGGTTCTCCGTTAACAGCAAGGATGAACGCTCCCATGAAGGCTACGGGGGATGGCGCGGGCGCGGCTTCGATGGCGATGGATGGGCCGGGGGCGTCGTTACATGCGTTCGATGGCGCGATCGATAAGCGATCGAACGGCAAGCAGGACTTCCCGGCGTGCGGCACGGCGGTGCTCGATGAATTCAGGCGGGAACATCGCTCGAATACTTTCCCGCATCTCGGCCCGGGCTGTGCGCATGT
>JBJYWH010000045.1:0-6337 GCA_046259355.1 Anaerolineales bacterium | reverse complement strand
GATCTCTCATCCATGTCTACCGCCACCATGATCAACCAAAATCAGCAGCCTATTTAGAACTACGATGAGAGCAGCATCAAGACTGATGGAGATACTATACAACAGAACGCTGCTCACAACACCTGGAGGAATTCGTCGGTGTTATTGGTAGGGCACCCCGACACTACTCACTGAGCACCCGCCTGATACCTATCACGAATAAGGCTTTTGCGCGGCATTCATCATTACTAGTACAATTTCGCACAATCCAGTGTCCTCCCGTGGGGGACCGGTTGTATATGCCCTGGACTTCACTTCGTAACGTCTTTCATGATACCGATCGGACCCAGCAGCTGCCGGACCGGCGAACATTTACGAACCCATCGATCAAGAGGTGGTCATGAAAACATGGCTAGTTTCCCGCTCGCTCCTTTTCTGGATCGGATCGCTCGCCGCTGCAGCCGTTGTTGTCGTCGCCGCCGCCGCTGTTCTCATCGTGAGCCGTGCCCCCACACTGGATGAAATTGTCGACGCGGAGCGGCCGCCGGTTCTGATCCAGTTCCGCGCGCCGACACCGCCCGCTTCCTATCCCCCTGGCGCAGCGGTTCCGGTCTCGGCCGAGGTGTGGAGCGAGGTGCCGCTGCAATCGGTCGAGCTCTGGGACGGCGGCGAACTCGTCGGCGCTCTGTCTCCAGCCGGCGGGAACGAAAACCCCTCGATCGCAGAATGGACCTGGACTCCCCTGCAGGAGGGGGATCACACGCTGGCGGTCAAAGCAACGACGCACACCGGCGAGTCGGCCTACTCCCCGGCTCTCACCGTCCATGTCACCGCTCCGGTCGGTGCCCAGCTTCTGCTCCCGGTCGAGCCCGGGGAGGATCCGGCCCAGGCGGCCGCGGCGGTTGGCCTCGACCCGGCTACAGCTCGGCTGGTTGAGCCGCCCGAGGGTTCTTCCCTTCCCGCATACCTGGCGGTCGAGGTCCCGCCCTACGTGCCTTCCGGGCCGGCACCGGCCCCTGCCGCGATCGGCGCCGGGTTGGAAACGGCTCCAGCGAGATCGATCTCGCGCGCAGGTGAAGTTGCTCTCTGGCTGCGGTCAAGGATCGGCGAAAACCTGCAGCTGCCGGAGCCGCCGCTGCTGAGC
The DNA here is from genome assembly GCA_046259355.1 of Anaerolineales bacterium. Taxonomy (GTDB): domain Bacteria; phylum Chloroflexota; class Anaerolineae; order Anaerolineales; family E44-bin32; genus E44-bin32. The sequence goes on along the minus strand of JBJYWH010000045.1, from coordinate 5,214 downwards.
GCACGAGCGGAGGGTTGCGATATCGTTCTGTCTTTCCTGGCCGGGGCGAACACCGACGGCGTCATCATCTACCGCCTGGATGGCGGGGCGGCCCCGCCGGACCGGGTCGCCTTCGCCTACGCCGATCCCGGGGTGTTGCATGAGCTGCGCTTCGAAAAGCGCTACGGCTCGTTCACCTACTACGCGGCGGCCATCGCTCCCGGTTGGGAGGTGCCCGGCGATCCGGTCTCGGTTGAGGTGAACGACCCGTCCTGCGCCCCGCCGGAAAGCGGCGGGATGCGCATCGAGAACGGCAAGCTGATTGTGCCGGGGAATCCGGGCCGGATCTACCTGTACTTCGGCCGCCCGGGAATCACCTGGGGCCGCTACCCAACCGAGCCAGGGATTTTCCTGAGTTCGCGGGCGAACAGCTTCGATATCGCCGCGCTGCTGCACCCGCTGTCCATGATCACGGCGGAAGAACCGTGGACGCTCGTGGTGTGGGGCTGGCAGGCTGCCGGTCCTGTTGAGCTGGGGCGTTTGGAGTACACCGGCGGCGCGACCGAGGTCTACGTCTGCAGCCATGCGGGCCCGTGCACGGAAGGGTTGGGGTGGACGACGCAGAGCCTGCTTCCGGACGAAGAAACGGACCGCGTGCGCCAGTTCCAGTGGTCGAGCACGGCCTCCTCCATCACCGGCGGCATCTGGCAGCTATCCGCGCTGCCCTTTAGTGATACGGCTGACCTGGCGCCGGACGGCTTGATCGCCAGCGGCGACGCCGGAGCCTTCGCCGGTGTGGGTGCCCAATCATTCTGGATCGATTTTTCCAGCCTCGAACTGCCCGGCGGTGGCGTGGTGAATGGGACGCCGCAGGTTCAAGCCGTGCAGCCCTGGCTGCTGGCTGATCTGCAAAGGGTCCCCGCATCCCGTATCCGCTGGACCGATCCCACCAGCGGGCAGGTCCCGCTCTACGTTCGCGTGCTGCCGATGTCAGGCGATGCGCTCGCCGGGGAGCCCTCGCCGCCGGCCATCGTCTACCTCGGGCCGGCCCAGGAGCAGACCAACCCGTACGTCCCGCCGCCGGAGAAGCTGCCGGACATCTACACCGTCCATATCGACAGCTTCCAGACAATCAGCGGCCCGTACCTTCCCTGGGGCTGCGTGCGGATTCAGTCGATCGATGAGAACCAGTACCCCAAGGATCCTTACAACCAGGCGCTCCTGCCGGGCCTGCGGGAGGCGATGACCAGCGGCTCGGCCTACTGTCCTGCCGTGTATAAGGGCGAGGGCTCGCCGGGGCCGCTCGAATCGTTCCTCGATTTTGCTGGCTCCGGGCTGAGCTGGATTTCCGAATTCTACGAGGACATCAAGAACGAGGTGGTCGACATCATCGCTGAGGTGATCAACACGGCCATTCCAGGCTTGTGCGAGGGGAGCGTCGAAGAAGGCTCGACCTGCCACAAGCTGCTCAAGCAGGGGCTGGAGGCTGGCCTGACCGCGCTCGGCATCCCACCGGAGCTGCCCAACGTGGAGCAGCTGATCAAGAACGGGCGGGCATACCTGGTGGCCGAGCTGGCGGAGGAACTCGGCCCGGAGTGCGGGGAGTACTGCCAGCAGAAGCTGGACGAGGCGCTCGACGAGGTCATGCAGCAACTGAACCAGGCCCACCTCGACCAGGCTTGCGGCGACGTGGAGCTGGCCCACTCCCACGGCAGCGAGCCGCTCTGCCTGCCGGCCGGGGTGAAGGCCGTGCCGCATCCCGGCTCGTATTGGCAGCCGGCCAACGTGACGTTGACCATCAGCCGCCCGGCCGGCGGCGCCGAGGTCGCGCCGGAGGATCTGTCCAGCTACCGGCTGAACCTGACGCTCTACGGGGTAAACAACTCGCTGGTGGGCGAATCGGTGCCGGTGGATATCGGCATCTGTGAACGGGATGGCCAGGTCTTTCAATGTGGGCCGTTCGTCTTCTTACACTTCGACCAGGCGCCGGCGCATGATCTCTTCACTGGCGCATTGATCACGATCCCGCCGCTTCCGCCCGGCGGCAGCATCACGATTCCCTTCAACGTCTTGCCCGTCGAATACTACTTCGCCGGCCACCTGGAGGCGGCGGAGGCGATCGGCGGCGGCGTGCTGTATGACGACTGGTGGAAGTTCTACTACAACGCCGACCTGACCATCACGGCCGTGATCGAATGCCCGGATATCAAGTACCTGGGTGATTACCTCCCCTGGCAGGTCTGCGGTCAGGGTGATGAATATCAAGAGACCATGCCGAACACGATGTGGCCCTGATCCAGACCGAAGGGGAGGGCATTTTCTGGCCGGCGGTTGATCATTGTAAGCGAAGGCCTGGATCGTTCGAGCCGGGATCGATACGGGCAGATCGATCCTGGACTGGTCGATCTCCGGATGGTCTTCCGGTGCCCTGTTTCGTGTGAGAAGGTTCAAACCCGCACCAAAAGCGTGACATAAGTTTCCTAAACTCGTTGTAGAATCATGCTATACCGATGGATGGAGGAGCGTTTTCATGGCGGAGAATCCCCCTGAAAGTCAACCGACGGATCGATGGGAAGAACGAGAACAGCGACGGGAAGCGCGCCGGGAAGTCAGGCGGCTGCGAGGCCAGGGAGGGACGTGGATCCTGGGAGCGATCCTGATCCTGCTGGGCATCGTCTTCCTGCTGCAGAATTTCGGGGCAGCCGGAATCAACTTCAGCAACTGGTGGGCGCTGTTCATCCTGATCCCGGCCTTCGGCGCCTTCGAGCGCGGTGCGCGCGAGGTCCGGGAGGCGGGCGGCAAGCTGACCGGGCGGGCGCGCAGCGCGTTCCTGAGCGGGCTGATCCTGCTGTTTGTCACGATATTCTTCCTGTTCAATCTTGACTGGGTGTACGTGGGACCGGCACTGCTGATCCTGGCCGGGCTGGCCTTCCTGGCGAATGCCCTGCTGGCAAGCAGGGAGTAGCGAAGAACTTTTCGCTGGAATCTTTCAACGTGGACCTTTTCCCGGTTCCGTTGTAAGGTGGAACCAATCCAGCTCGGAACACGTCTTTGATCCTGCGGATACCGGTCAAGTCCTACCGCGGGCATCCTGCCTCGATCGCGGGAGGTTCGGCTTGCAGGACTCCGGCCGCTTACGTGGGCAGTGAATACGTGTTCCCCTGCCAGGCTATCTCTCGCTTGACATGCGAGGTGGAGGTCACTTGTGAAAAAACTTCTATTGTTTCTCCTTACGCTTGGTTTGGCTTTCGCTTTCGGTGCCTGCACCCCGGCGCCGACGCCGACGGAGGATGTCTTGAGCACCGCTGTCGCGGCGACGCTGGCGGCGATCGATCAGACCCCCATCGTTCCACCCGAAAATACACAGGCGCCGATGGCTACCGCAGCCGGCCCGGCCTCGCCCACAGCGGAGATTGCCCCCGCGACGGCAACCCCCACCTCGACCCCGGTCCTGACCGACGCCGAGGCGATCAAGGTGGCGGTGAACGCCTACCTGTCGTCGCCGGTTGATCCCAATACGATCACGGTCTCTGAAATTCAGGGCAACCTGGCCCGAGGCGGCATTCCCGGCGCATATTTCATCGCTGCCAGGGATTCGGGCAATTGGTTCGTGGTCTTCGCGGGCCAGGCGACGCCGCCCTGCAACCTGATCAATCCGTACAACTTCCCGGCTTCGTGGGTGCCGGAGTGCTTCGCGGAGAACGGATCGCTCGTGCAGCGCGAGACGGGTTCGGGCGGAACCGATTTCCAGGTGCTCGGGACGCCAACCTGGACTGACAATATGGACAGCTCCAGCCGCTGGTATCTGGTGAGTACGTCCGGCACGACGTTCAAGGTTGAGGGGGGATACCTGGTGATGACGGCACATGATGCCGGCGGGCTGGATGAATGGGGATTGGCCGCGGTGAGCGACCAGACCGACTTCGCCCTCGAGCTAACGGTCAAGACCGGTTCGACCTGCAGCGGCCTCGACCGCTACGGCGTGATCTTTCGCGCGCCGGATCCCACCCAGGGCTACGTTTTCGAATTCTCCTGCGACGGGCGGTTCCGCCTGTACGAATGGGATGGCGAGACGTATACCGGCCTGCAGAACTGGAAGGGGAGCGCGGCGATTGTGGGTGGGGCTAACCAGACCAACCGCATGGGCTTGATCGCCCGGGGCGATAAGGTCAAGCTCTACGCCAACGATCAGCTGCTGGGAGAATATGACATCCCCGATTACGATTCGGGCCGCTTCGGCCTGGTCGTGGGAGCAAAAGAGACGGCCGGTTTCAACGCCAAGGTCGACACCGTCAAGTACTGGAACCTGGCCGGCAGCTGAGCTGACTTGCGAGCCTGTTGGTTCGAATCGAAAAGGCGCCGGGGGCGAAGCCCGGCGCCTTGTTGTGCCTGGCCCTTGCCCTGCTTTACTTGACCCGCTGGATGGTGAACAGCGTTCGCTCGGTCAGGGTCGCGCCCGGCACCGGGATCGGCACCTGGCGGTTGAAGGTTTTGGTGGCAATCACGCCCGGGTTCTGGCCGCTGCCGGTTACGTCCCAGGTATTGATGCTGAGGCTGTCCTCGCGCGAGGCGGTGAAGTGCCCGCACCAGGAGTCGCACGTCCCGCCACCCAGCTGAGCCTGGCGGGCGACCATGACGGTCTTCCCGTTCCGCGTTTCCTCGCAGGTCACCACCATATCGTTTGGGTTGCCCGGGATTGACCAATCCTTGAGCTCGAAGTCTCTCACAACGAACTCGTTCGTCTTCGGGTCGAGGTCGAAGAGCGGGTCGAGCCGGTCGACACGAAAGCGCGTGCGCCCCGTGCCGCCCGAACTGAACGCGAAGCAGCACTTTTTCGCGTTCATATTGATGTCGACATACGTGACAGGCCCCGAACCTTTCAGATAGGCGTAGCCATTACCGCCCATGAAGGGATCGAAACCCCACTTCAAGGGAATCCGCACCCGCACCAACATGCCATCGCCCCCTTCCGGGGTTTGCAGCGTGATGTTGGATTCGATCAGCAGCTCGAGCTGACAGGCCTGGCGCTGTTCTTCCGTGTCCTTGAGCGTCGAATCGGAGCGGGGCGGATACTTCTGGTTGAAGGCATCCGCCAGGTTATTCTGGGCTGAATTGGCAGGGTTCGAGAGCATGTCAGCCAGCGCCTGAGCGCAACCCTGCGGATGGATGCACTTGAACTTCTCGGCATTGAGAATGGCGTGCATATTCGCGGCCAGGTCGTTCACGAGCTGGTTG
>JBJYWH010000044.1:0-3571 GCA_046259355.1 Anaerolineales bacterium | reverse complement strand
TCCACCACCTCGTCGAGGTAGCAGATGGCGCCGATGCGCGCAGCGGTGGTCAGCGGGCCGTCCAGCCAGCGCGTGCCCTCGGTGTCCAGCAGGTAGCGCCCGACCAGATCCGACGCGGTCATGTCCTCGTTGCAGGCCACGGTGATGAGCGGCTTGCCCAGCTTCCAGGCCATGTATTCCACGAAGCGCGACTTGCCGCAGCCGGTCGGGCCCTTGACCATCACCGGCAGGCGTTCCTCGTAGGCCGCCTCGTACAGTTCGATCTCCTCTCCCTGTGCCTGGTAGAAGGGTTCCTTGCTGATCTTGTATTGGGCGACGTCGGGATTCATGGCGACTCCGATTTGGACTGTGGTCGGGATAATGACCCCTGATTCTATAGGGGATCGACCAACGAGGATATTAGTAATTGCTCATGGACGGGCCGTGCACAACGGTGTGCGAATGTGTGGTGGGTGTCCGGCTGGGAAACGTGTGCTCATGTGTCAGGGCAATTTGAGAAGGTGACAGGCTGCAGGTACTGTCGCCGCCATGCTGAGCTGGGGGAACGGCGGCCTCCGGGAGCCGAGCCTGTCGTACAGAAGCTGACGTTCCGGCCGAGGCGGCCTCAGCCGTCAAGAAAAACGACGTGCCTCTGATGCGGCCTGCGCCTGGACGTTGCGGGCGGATCGGTTGGTATATAATTTAATTAATAACTAACTGTTTGTTCATCCAATACCTATAAGCCGCAAAGGCACCAAGAACTAATGAGCTCCAATGAAAGGGCCGCAGAAAACAATCAGGCCATAAGGGATCTACTGGCTATAGCTGCGCTTCCCATCCCCTTGGTTGAGACTCTAAGCAAATCCATGGATGTATTGCTGTCGCTCAGCTGGCTTTCTTTGCTTCCCAAGGGCGGCATATTTCTCAGTGCGCCCGGGACGGACGGAGCGGAGCGACTCCAGCTTGCTGTCAATAAGAATCTGGGGGAGCGGATAGCCGCCTTGTGCAAGACCGTCGAGTTTGGTCACTGTCTCTGCGGACGGGCAGCCCAACATAAAATGCCGATTCATGCGGCTTGCGTCGATGATCGTCATGATATTCGATTCGAGGGCATGCAGCCGCATGGCCACTACAACATTCCCATTATGTCCGGTGACCGGGTGGTCGGCGTTCTAGTGCTGTATCTGCCACACGGTACGCAGGAAAACGAAGATCAACTGGATTTTCTCCTGCGCGTCACATCCATCCTCTCCCTGTCTATAGAGTTACGCAGAAAGGAACGACAATTATCCGACCTGAATTGGGAGTTGAGTTTTCAAAAGTATGCATTGGATCAACATGCGATCGTGAGTACGACGGACGTTGATGGAAACATAACTTACGTAAACGACAAGTTTTGTGAAATCAGCGGTTACTCTCCGGAAGAACTGCTGGGGCAAAACCATCGCATACTCAACTCCGGTGAGCACTCAGCAGCCTTTTTTGCCGACCTGTGGCGGACGATCGCGAGTGGTGGGGTCTGGCGGGGAGAAATGAAGAACCGGCGCAAGGACGGCTCCTACTATTGGGTCAAAGCCACCATCCTGGCATTCCTGAATGAGCAGGGTGCTCCTTATCAATATATATCCGCCAGGACCGACATAACCGAACACAAGCGGACGGAAATGGCTCTCAAACAGGCGCAAAGCGTTGCGCAGTTGGGAAGCTGGAGTCTGGATCTGCACGACAATCGTTTATCGTGGTCGGATGAGATCTACAGGATATTCGGTATCGATCCCGATCGGTTCGATGCCACCCTGGAGGGCTTCCTCGATACCATCCACCCCGACGACCTGGAATTTGTAAAGCACGAGTACCAGAGCTCCATAGAAGCGAAAACCACGTACGATATCGAACATCGGATCGTGCGCAAAGACACCAACGAAGTCCGCTGGGTTCACGAACGCTGTATTCACCAACGAAACTACAAAGGCGAGGTTATCCGTTCCGACGGCATTGTCCAGGATATTACCGAGCGAAAGGTGGCGCAGCAGGAAGTGGAACGTCTCGCCATGACGGATCAACTGACGGGCTTGGCCAACCGCAACCAGTATTACCATCGATTCGACGAGATCCTGAAATTGGCAAAGCGCGAAGAGATGACGTTGGCTCTCATGCTGTTGGACCTGGATAAATTCAAGCCTGTTAATGACACATACGGTCACCCGGTGGGCGATGCGGTGTTGGCAAAGGTCGGTGAGATCCTGACCCAATGCTGCCGGGAGACCGATTTGGTCGCGCGTCTGGGTGGTGACGAATTCGCGGTGTTGCTGATCAATCCGAAAGACCGGGATCGTATCGAGAGTATCGCCAACAGCATCATCGGAGAAATCGAAAAGCCGTTGGTTGTGCAAGAACATAAGGTCCAGATCGGGGTCAGTATCGGAATTTCCATCTATCCAGCCGATGCGAGCGACGAGGAAGAACTCATCAGCAAGGCGGATTCAGCGCTTTATGAGGCAAAGAGATCCGGCCGGGGCACGTGCATCTTCTATTCGGCGCCTCGGAACCTTGGCAATTCTTAAGAACGACGGATGCTGCCCGTGCAGGTGACGGTCGAACGGGGTAAAGCGCTGCCGGTTGCCATGCAATATCCGACAGACTGATCCCTAACCCCCCTCTTCGGGTTTCCCCAGGGTGGAGAAGTGCTGGCGCAGGGCGATCCATTCCGCCAGGCGCAGTTGCACCAGGTGATTGAAGGTGCCTTCGGGATAGATGCCGTTCTTGTCCGCCTGGCCGGCCGGCAGGCCGGTCAGCAGTTCCAGGGCGTGCTCGACGTGATCGACCGCGTAGATATGGAACTTCCCTTGCGCGGCGGCATCTCGAACCGCCTTCTTCAGCATCAGGTGGCGCATGTTGCTGCGCGGGATGATGACGCCCTGCTCACCGCTCAGGCCGCGTTTCTCGCACAGGTCGAAGAAGCCCTCGATCTTTTCGCACACACCGCCGATCGCCTGCATCTGGCCGTGCTGGTTGATGGACCCTGTGATCGCCAGGGACTGGTCGATCGGGACATCGGCGATGGCGGAGACGAGCGCACACAACTCGGCGGCAGATGCGCTGTCGCCCTCGATCTGGCTGTAGGTCTGTTCGAACACCAGGCTCGCCTGCAGGGAGAGCGGCTGGTGTTTGGCGTAGCGCTCGCCCAGGTACGAACTCAGGATCAGCACCCCCTTGGAGTGGATGGGACCGCCCTGTTCCGACTCGCGTTCGATATCGATCAGTTCGCCGCTGCCGAGGCGTGCGGTGGCCGTGATGCGGGTAGGGGCGCCGAACGCGTAGTCGCCCAGTTCCACGACGGTCAGGCCGTTGACCTGCGCCAGCTGGCTGCCCTCGGTATCGATGCGCAGCACGTTCTCGAGCACCTGCTCGCGCAGCTTCTCCTCTACCTGGCTGGCCCGATGGGTCTGGGCGTCGAGCGCGGCCTGGATGTCCTCGCGCTGTATCCGGGCGCTGCCGTGTTGGGTGGCCCGATAGTCGGCCTCGCGCAGCAGGTCTACCAGGCTGCCCATGTGCAGGGACAGCTTGTGGGCGTCCCAGCTCATGCGTGCAC
>JBJYWH010000043.1:0-12488 GCA_046259355.1 Anaerolineales bacterium | reverse complement strand
ATCGAGGATGAACCCGAAGTGGTGTTCGCCCAGATCCTGGCGGAAGAGCTCCATCCGGGGATGGAAGTGCGGCTGACGGAGGTGTCCCATCAGCGGGTGCGTTTCTGGGCCGGCGGTGACGAACACACGCTGGCGCCCATCGTCTCCGCCAATATCAGCGTGCGGCCGATGCCATCCGCTGTGCGGGAAGAGCCGCAGGGAGAACGACTCTCGCACCTCAAACTGGGAGAAAAAGGCGAGGTGCTGGAGATTTCGTCCGCCGTGCGCGGTTCGGAGCGGCGCCGACTGCTCGATCTGGGACTGCTGCCGGGGACGGTCGTCACCGCCGAATTGGCCTCCCCCCAGGGGGATCCGAAAGCGTATCGCGTCCGTGATGCATTGATCGCGCTCCGTGCCGAGCAGGCCGAGCGCATCTCGATCCGTAGATTGGAGACGGTAGAATGAGTGAAGTCAAACCGCTAACCCCTCAAGCTGCATGCGAAACCTGCCCCGTCCATAACGCGGCCAACCTGCTGAAGCTGGGCGTTGACATGACGGACTGGGACTACGTCGTTGCGCTGGCTGGCAACCCGAACACCGGCAAGAGCACGGTATTCAACGCGCTCACCGGACTGCGGCAGCACACCGGCAACTGGCCGGGAAAGACCGTCACCCGCGCCGAGGGCGGCTTCGAGTATGGCGGTCACAAATACAAGCTGGTTGACCTGCCGGGAACCTACTCCCTGCTTTCCACCTCGCTCGACGAGGAGGTGGCGCGTGATTTCCTGCTCTTTGGCCAACCGGACGTGAGCATTGTCGTCGTGGATGCGACCCGGCTGGAACGAAACTTAAACCTGGCGCTGCAGGTGATGGAGATCACCGAGCGGGTTGTGATCTGCCTGAACCTGATGGATGAAGCCAGGCGGCATGGGCTGCAGGTCGACGAACGCCGACTGGCGCGCGATCTCGGCGTACCGGTTGTGCCCACCTCCGCTCGTTATAGCCGCGGGTTGGACGATCTGGTCGCGGCTATTGCCGACGTCGCCAATGGGGTCACGCGGCCCAAGCCGCGCCGGCTGAAATCTCTGACCCCCGAACTCGAGCGCGTGGTTTCCCGGCTGGCGGCGCATGTCGAGGAACTGTATCCCGATCTTCCCAACGCCCGCTGGGTTGCGCTGCGGCTGCTTGATGGTGACGAGCGAATTGCCGAAGCGATCCACCTGGGAGAGTTGGGTGATCTCTCGCGCGGGCTCTCTCCGGAAGAGGGAATGAGCATTCAGCCGGCGGCGGAGGCGTCACGATGAGTGATCCATCGGTCCGTTCCCCTGCCGGGCTGCTGGAGGAAGCACGCACCCTGCGCTGGGAAACCGGCGGAAATGTCCACGAAAAACTGGTGGAGGCGGTTTATACCGAGGCGGCCCGCCTCGCGGACCGGGCTGTATTGCGACCGGACGACCGCCGTTTCGATCTCGATCGGACGATCGACCGGCTGGTGACAAGCCGCACCTGGGGGATTCCCATCATGGTGCTGCTCTTTGCGCTCGTCTTCTGGATCACGATCACCGGCGCCAACATTCCCTCTGCCTGGCTGAGCGACCTGCTCATTGGCCGCATCTATCCGGCGCTTCAATCCGGCGCCGCCGCGATAAACATGCCGGCCTGGATAAGCGGACTGCTGATCGACGGCATGTACCTGGCGACGGCCTGGGTGGTGAGCGTCATGCTGCCGCCGATGGCGATCTTCTTCCCGCTTTTCACCCTGCTGGAAGATTTTGGCTACCTGCCGCGCGTGGCTTTCAATCTCGACGCGCTCTTCAAGCGCGCCGGAGCGCACGGTAAACAAGCACTGAGCATGATGATGGGTTTTGGCTGTAACGCCGCCGGCGTGATCGCCACCCGCATCATCGACAGCCCGCGCGAGCGGCTGATCGCCATCCTGACCAACAACTTCGCCCTCTGCAATGGCCGCTGGCCGACCCAGATTCTGCTGGCGACGATCTTCATCGGGGCCCTGGCGCCGGCGTACCTGGCCGGACTGGTGTCCGCATTGGCCGTCGTTGGCATCACGATGCTGGGCGTGCTGCTGACCTTCGTCACCTCGTGGGGCCTTTCGAAGACCCTGCTCAAGGGTGAGGTCTCGACCTTCAGCCTCGAGCTGCCACCCTACCGTCCGCCGCGCGTGCTGCAGACGATTTACACCTCGATCATCGACCGCACGATTTACGTCCTCTGGCGGGCGGTGGTTTTTGCCATGCCGGCTGGCGCGGCTATCTGGCTCAGCGCAAACGTGCAGGTCGGCGGACTAAGCCTGGCAGAGCACCTGATCAACTTCCTCAACCCATTTGGCCTCTTGATCGGTTTGAACGGCGTGATCCTGGTGGCGTACATCGTCGCCATTCCCGCGAACGAGATCGTGATTCCAACCGTCCTGATGCTGACCGTTCTGACGGCCGGTCTGAGCGGGGTGGGCAGCGGCGCAGGTGTGATGTTCGATGCCAGTTCGGGTTCTGCGACTCATGCCGTCCTGCAGGCCGGCGGCTGGACGCTGCTCACGGGCCTGAACCTGATGCTCTTCAGCCTGATCCACAACCCGTGCAGCACCACGCTCTACACGATCTACAAAGAAACCGGCAGTATGCGCTGGATGATCCTGTCGGCCGTGATTCCGCTGGCGATGGGATTTACGGTCACGTTTTTTGTAGCCCAGATCTGGCGCCTCGTTGCGGCGCTGCTTTAGGGGTTGATCATGCGTTCCTGGAAGGGCGAATCGCTGCGGGATGACGTGACGCATGCGGTGGAGGATTACCTCAAGGCGATCTACGAGATCTGCCTGGAGCAGGACCGGGCCAGCACCACCCGGCTGGCGGTTGAATTGGGCGTGACCCCTGCCTCGGTCACCGGCATGCTGCAGAAGCTGGCCAGCATGCCGACCCCGCTGATCGACTACAAAAAGCACCACGGCGTGGCGCTGACACCGGATGGGCAGCGGGTGGCGCTCGAGATTATCCGACACCACCGCTTGCTGGAGATGTATCTGCACGAACGCCTGGGTTACGCCTGGGATGAAGTGCATGACGAGGCTGACCGGCTTGAACACGTTATTTCCGAGGGTTTCGAGGATCGCATCGCCCGGGATCTGGGCCACCCCACGCACGATCCGCATGGCGATCCGATTCCCTCCTCCGACCTGCAGGTTCCCGAATCTACCGCGGTGCCGTTGAGTGAGATGGTGCTGTGCGGTCGGGTGGTCGTACAGCGTGTGCGGGACAGCGATGCTGAGCTGCTGCGCTACCTGAGCGGACTCGGGATCATCCCCCACTCAGAACTCGAACTGCTCGAACGCTCCCCGTACGATGGCAACCTCACGTTGCAGGTGGTCGGAGCGGATGCGCCGGTCGTCCTCGGGCCGCAGGTCACCCATCAGATCTACGTCGAGGCCATATAACCCGCGCCTGCCTGACCCCTTCGCTCCCATACACATGGCTGGAACGGGATCACCAGCCGTACGCTCGAACCCGGTGAAAGGTATAATCGCGCCAGGATGGCTGTCAGCGACGCGCTGGAACGGATTCGCCTCGATCCGGCCCTGATGAATAATATTGCCGCCTGGGAGCGGTTTCCGGCCCGGCCGGCGAGCTATGCCGACTTTCCCCCGGCGCTCGACGAACGTCTGGTGGCTGCCCTGCGGCAGACCGGGGCTGCACCGCTCTACACGCATCAGGCCGCTGCGGTGGAGGCTGCACTGGCCGGCGAGAACGTCGTTGTGGTGACCGGCACCGCCTCCGGCAAGACTCTCTGCTACAACCTGCCGGTTTTGCAGACCATGCTCGATCAACCCGAAGCGCGGGCGCTGTATATCTTTCCGACCAAGGCCCTGGCGCAGGACCAGACCGCCGCGCTGGGCCAATTTCTCGAGGTGCTCGGAGCGGTCGAACGTCTCCCGGTCCGGACCTACGATGGTGACACGCCGCGAGCGGCTCGGGCCGATGTCCGCCAGGAGGCGCGTGTGCTTGTCACCAACCCGGATATGCTCCATACCGGCATCCTGCCTCACCACCCACGCTGGGCGGACTTCCTGGTGAACCTGCGCTGGGTCGTGCTGGATGAACTGCACGTCTACCGCGGGGTCTTCGGTTCGAACGTCGCCAACCTGATTCGCCGGCTGCGCCGGCTGTGCCGGTTCTACGGATCCGAGCCGCGCTTCCTGCTCACCTCGGCCACGATTGCCAACCCGAAGGAGCTGGCCGAACGGCTGATCGAAGATCACGTCACCCTGATCCCCCAGGACCTGGACGGTTCGCCGCGCGCCGAGAAGCACGTACTGGTCTACAACCCGCCGCTGATTGAACCTGTGCTGGGCATCCGCCGTGCGTATACGCTCGAAGCAACGCGCCTGGCCGAGATCTTCCTGCGCGAAGGCGTACAGACGGCGGTGTTCGCCCGTGCCCGCATGACGACCGAACTGCTGCTCGGTTATGTGCGGGATTCCTACCGGGAGGACGGGGGCCCGGTAGAGGCGATTCGCGGCTACCGCGGTGGTTACCTGCCGCTCGAGCGGCGCGAGATCGAGCGCGGCCTGCGCTCCGGCGAGGTGCGCGGCGTGGTGGCGACCAACGCGCTCGAACTGGGAGTCGACATCGGCCAGCTGGGGGCGGCCGTGGTGGCTGGCTACCCGGGTACGATTGCCAGCCTGTGGCAGCAGATCGGGCGTGCTGGCCGCCGCAGCGATGTCTCGGCCGCAGTCCTGGTCGCTTCGGCCGCACCACTCGACCAGTTCATCGCCACACACCCGGCCTACATGTTCCAGCGTTCGCCCGAGATGGGGCTCATCAACGCCGACAACCTGGCGATCCTGCTGCGCCACCTGCGCTGTGCGGTTTTCGAACTGCCATTCGAGACCGGTGAGCGCTTCGGACGCTTTGGTGCGGTGGAGGAACTGCTGGCTTTTTTGGCTGAACAGGGGGACCTCTATGCCAGCAATGGGAGCTACCACTGGGTGGCCGATGCCTACCCGGCGGAAGGGGTCTCGCTGCGCTCCAGCAGTGACGAGACGGTCGTCATCCAGGCCATGGAGGATGGCCGGCCGCAGGTGATCGGCGAGATCGATGCCGCCACCGCGCCGGTGCTGCTGCACGAGGGTGCGGTCTATATTCACGAAGGCCGTACCTTCCTGGTGGAGCGGTTGGATTGGGAGAATGCCCTGGCCTCCGTGACGCCGGCCGAGCTCGACTACTACACGGATGCCGCCGAGCGGGTCGAACTGGATGTGATCGAGGTCTATGACGCCCAGGAGACCAGTCCGGCGCGCAAAGCGCACGGCTGGGTGCAGGTGACCTCTCAGGCGACCTCCTTCCGCAAGGTCAAGCGCTACACCCATGAAACGCTCGGCTACGGCCAGATCGACCTGCCGGCGCGCACCTATGAGACCAGCGCCTACTGGCTCTGGCTCGACCCGGCCCTGGTGGAGCGGCTGGAGGCGGAGGGGGTGCTGCTGCCGCCGCAGGATTACGGACCGAGCTGGCCGGCAGCCCGGAACGCGGCCCGGGCGCGTGACGGCTATGTCTGCCGGCAGTGTGGTGCGCCGCAGCGCGAGGGACGCGAGCACGATGTGCATCATGTGCGGCCGTTCCGTGAATTTGGTTATATTCCGGGCGAGAACCGCAACGACCGCCTGGCGAACGAACTCGACAACCTGATCACGCTCTGCTCCAGCTGTCACCACCGGGCCGAGGCGGCACGCGGCAAGCGCAGCGCGCTTGGCGGGCTGGCGTACGCGCTGGGCAACATCGCCCCGCTGTACCTGATGTGCGACCCACGCGACCTGGGCGTGATTACCGAGGTGCGCGGTTCCCAGACGCATGCGCCCACCATCACGCTTTACGATCGCATCCCGGAAGGATTGGGCCTGGCCGAGCGGCTTTACGATCACCATGCTGAACTGCTGGCAGGGGCGCTCGACCTGGTTCGAGACTGCCGCTGCCAGGAGGGCTGCCCGGCCTGCGTCGGCCCGACCGGCCCGGGCGGCGGCGAGGTCAAGCTGCTCACGGCCCGCCTGCTGGATGTTCTGACGGCGTAAGCGATATCATCGCAAGTATTCAGGCCTTTGCTGGAATAACCCCGGGGCGACCGATCGGGCGCCCAATGGATATACCACCATACCGTCGGATGCACGGTTCTGAGGATATGAGGCCCTTTCGCAGGGGCGGGGCCACTTCACCCCTACCGCTTTGATTGGCGGGCAGCGAATCGACCTGCGGGCTGTTGATGGAATTCATCTCCATCCGATCGTGTGCAGTTATCCCGGGGCTGGTTGTTGGGTGTGCAGGCGTGCGGCGCGCGAGTTACTTGGATTGGGTCGTCCCCAAATGGGATGCGTGGGAAAGCGTACAGAGTCCGCCGGAGGAAGATGTGATGGGCAATTCCGGGTATTGAAGATCTCCGGCGAGACACCCATGATGATCGAGGGGTCAGGTCGCCCGATTGGATGCAAGGTTAACGAAACCGGACCACCGTTGATGGAGGTCAGGCGCGAAAAATATCACCTGGTCTATGTCAGCTTTCAACCGCCAGACAGGTCAGCGTCTCGACCACGCCCGGAATGGGCTGGATGCCGGAGGCGAGGATTTTGCCCACGCCGCCGACGTCGTCTGCCTGGACGACCGCGATCGCATCGTACGGGCCGAAGGTCATATGGGCCTCGATCACGCCTGCGACACGTTTCAAATGCTGCACCACGCTCTCGATCTCGCCGGTGCGGATTTCGATCAGGATAAAAGCTTTCATCAGTTCCATTCCTCCATGGAGATCAGGCTTCCACTTTCCGCAGGAAGACCGACCAGTAGACGGCGGCGACGAAGACCGATCCGCCGATGATATTGCCCAGCGTGACCGGAATCAGGTTCACGACGATGAAGTTGCCCCAGGTCAGGGCGGAGAGATCGATCCCGGTCGAGAGGGCAAAGGCCGGGTCGAAGGCCTTGATCAACAAGCCGGTCGGCACGAAGTACATGTTCGCCACGCTGTGCTCGAAGCCAGCCGCCACAAAGGCCGCGATCGGGAAGATAATGGCGGCGATCTTGTCGATCGTGCTGCGTGCGCTGAAGGTCAGCCAGACCGCCAGACAGACAAGGATATTGCACAGCATGCCCAGTGCCAGCGCCTGAAACCATGCCAGGTGGACTTTCCCGTTGGCGATCGCCAGCGCGCTGGCGCCGACCGCTCCACCGCCAAAGGTGTACTGCTTGCTCAGGATCAGCATTGCTGCCGTTCCCACCGAGCCGACAAAGTTCCCAGCGTAGACAATGACCCAATTGCGCAGCAGAGCCCGCGTCGATACCTTGCGGCTGGCCCACGCCATGACGATCAGGTTATTTCCGGTGAAAAGTTCCGCGCCGCCGATCACAACCAGGATCAGGCCGAGGCAGAAGACCAGGCCGACCAGCAGCTTGGCAACGCCATACGGCAGGGTGCTGGTGCCGGCCGATACCGTCGTGGCAAAAATTGCGCCCAGCGCGATGAACGCGCCGGCCAGGATCGCCAGCACGAATGTGCGCAGCGCCGGCGCTTCAGCCTTGCTGACCCCGATGTACTCGGCGCGGGTTGCCATTTCGGGCGGCAGCAGGGCATCGATTCGAATCTCATTAGCCATAGGGAAACCTTTGTTCTCCGTGTAATTTGTCTGACAACTGAAGCGTATCGTTCGCGGCCCGATGGAGCAAGGGACGAACGTCACTTGTGAAATCTGTAACTAATCAGCAATTGCTGCCCTGCTGGGCAGGCTCAGCAGCACGACGGCTGCCAGCACCAGCCCTCCACCCAGGATCTGGGTTGGCTGCAGGCTTTCGCGCAGCAGCCACACCGCCAGCAGCACGGTGAAGACCGGCTCGAGCGTGCTCAACAGCGAGGCCGTGGTGGGCCCGACCAGCCGCATGCCGGCCAGGAAGGTTCCCAGGGCGACGATCGTGCTGAGAAAGATCATCGCCAGGATGATGAGGATGCCGTTTGGCGGGATTCTCAGGTTGAGAGTCCCGGTGGCCAATCCGGCTAGGGTGAATGAAACCGAAGCACCCAGGGTGATCCAGGCTGTGCTCACCCACGCACCGGCCAGGTGGATGTAGCGGTCGCTGATCACGATATATCCGGAATACCAGACGGCCGATCCAATCACCATCGCCACGCCGAGCGGGTTGACCCCGCCCCGCTCCAGGTTCATGCCGCCCGCTCCGCCGATCGTGAACGCCACCCCCAGCAGCGCCAGCAGCATCGCAAACCACTCGCGCCCGTGCGGGGCTTTCCGGTTCACCAGCCAGCCGAACAAGGCCACCACCGCCGGGTAGATGTACAGCAGCAGGCCATTGACCGAAGCCGGGTTGCGCTGCAGGGCGCCGAAATAGAGCGAAGATTGCACGGCGTATCCCAGTGCCCCGAGCAGAAAAAGCGGAGCCGTCTGCCTCAGCCCATAGTAGATCCTGCGCTGTTTTACCAGCCTCAGGTATCCAAAAAGGATCAGGGCAGCGCCGCCGAAGCGCAGGCTGAGAATCGTCACCAGGCTGAGGTTCTGTTCGAAGGCCAATTTTCCCAGGATCGTCAGGCTGGCAAAGCCGGCCGCACTTACGGCACACAGCAAGGCACCGGCCAGGCGCGGGCGGAGAGCCCCGGACGTTACAAGCCGAGCCTCCCCCGTGGGAAGCGGCGCACCAGGCGGCAGGATCGGCTCCGTGCTGGGAACTGGGGTTTCGGGTTCGCTCATCGTGGCCGAGTATACTCATTCCGGGTGGATGCAGATAGGGACTGCAAGACCTGGGCGGAGGGTTCATTCGCGGTAGAATGTCCTCAGCGAGGCAGGTGTTAATGACGGAAAAAACATCAAAAGCCGAAGTGAACGACCAGGCCCGGCCCTCTCGCCGCCCCGATTGGATCAAGGTGCGCGCTCCCTCCGGCGAGACCTATGAGTGGCTGCGGGAGATGATGCGCTCGAAGGCGCTTCATACCGTATGCGAAGAAGCCCACTGCCCCAACATGGGGGAATGCTGGGGCTCGGGAACGGCGACCTTCTTGATGATGGGCGACGTCTGCACCCGCTCATGCGGGTTCTGTGATATCGCCACCGGCCGTCCTTCACCCCTCGATTGGCTGGAGCCGGAGCGCGTGGCGCGCGCCGTGCAGCGCATGAATTTACGGCACGCCGTCATCACCAGCGTCAATCGCGACGAACGCCCCGACGGCGGCGCCCCGATCTTCGCCATGGTGATTCGGCGTATTCGAGAACTTCAACCTGGCTGCTCAATTGAAGTGCTGATCCCCGATTTCAAGGGCTCGCGTGAAGCGCTCAAGATGGTCCTGGATGCCCGGCCTGAAATCCTCAACCACAATGTGGAGACCGTACCGCGGCTCTTCAAGCAGGTCCAACCCCAGGACAACTACCATTGGGCACAGGCAACCCTGACGAACGCCAAGCAGCTCGACCCGGACGTCCTGACAAAATCCGGCATCATGGTAGGCCTGGGCGAGACGATCGACGAGGTCATGGACGTGATGCGCGATCTGCGTTCCTGGGGGGTCGACATTCTCACCATCGGCCAGTATCTGCAGCCATCCAAGAACCACCTGCCGATCGAGCGTTATTACACATTGGATGAGTTCTCCCGACTCGAAGCCTTCGGCAAACAGATCGGCTTCCGCTGGGTTGAAAGCGGCCCACTGGTGCGCTCGTCCTACCACGCCGAACAGCAGGTGCGGGCGCTGAGCATCGTGCATCGTGAACTGTACGGCGAATCGACCTCAAGCCAGACCGAATAGCGAACGCCAGCACATCACCGGCGATTCCAGGACCCTGGAATCGCCTCTCATCTCTCGTCCCGTCGGAGGATGTTCCTCTTGACGATCTATCCGCTCAAAACCCTGCGCACGCTGGCAATTTATTCACAGAACCTGCACTTGCCCCAGGGCAGCGAGCCGGTCCCAGATGCCCAGTCCCTGCTCGCGTTGATCGAAAGGCTGGGCTGCATTCAAATCGATACCCTGCAGCGCGTCCACCGCAGCCAGTACCTGGCGATCTGGAGCCGTTTCGGAACCTATTCCCCGGGTCTGCTTGACACGTTGGCCTATGGTGGGGTGGACGAGAATGGGAATCCGATCGGGCGGCTGCTGTTTGAATTCTGGTTCCATGCCGCCTGCTTCCTGCCGCTCTCGGCCTACCACTTTCGAAAACAGCGCATGCAGCGGATGGCAGCAGGAAGTGGAAGCTACACCCGTGCCTGGCTGGCAAAGCCCGGAACGGCCGAACTGCTGCATGAGGTCTACAACCGCGTGCGTGACGAGGGTCCGCTGCGGGCGCGCGACTTTGACCATCAGGGCCGGCGCCGGGGTGCGTGGTGGGATTGGAAGCCGGCCAAACGCGCCCTCGAACATCTCTTCAACCGCGGCGACTTGATGATCGCAGGCCGGGAGAATTTTCAACGCATGTATGACCTGACCGAGCGTGTGCTGCCCGATTGGGTCGATCAGGATCATCCAACCGAGCGCGAGACGGCTCGCTACGTTCTGGGAACTGCCGCCCGCGCGCTGGGGGTTTGTGATCTGCGCCAGATCGCGGATTACAGCCATGACTACCTGCGGGGCGAGGCTCGCCCACACCTGGAGGAAATGCTCGCCGAAGGAATCCTGGTGCCGATTCACGGCCGCCTGGACGGCGGGCGAGTGGCTGACCTCGTGGTACACCGCGACAACCTGCGCACGCTCGAACAGATCCAGAGTGGGGAGATTGACGCACAACGCACGACGCTGCTCTCTCCATTCGATACCTTCTTTTACCCACAGGGACGTGATGAGATGCTGTGGGGCTTCCGCCAGGTGCTGGAAGCCTATAAGCCGGCGCACCAGCGCGAGTGGGGCTATTTCTGCCTTCCGATTCTCGACCGCGAACGGCTGATCGGCCGGTTGGACCCAAGGCTCGACCGCAAGAGCGGCAGGCTGCACATCGAGGGGCTCTACCTCGAACCGGGCGTCAGGCCGAGCAAGCGTCTGGGCCGTTCGCTGGCTCGCGCGCTGCGAGAATTCATGCGCTTCCACCAAGCCCGGGATCTGACCATCGAACGGAGTCGGCCGCGAGAATTCGCTGCCGATGTCGAGCGTGAACTGTGATACGCGCTGGTTGGGAATCTCGATCGTGAGCATATTCGGGAAATCGCCGCATCCGGTGAATCCCGTCACGGCCAGCCTGGCTGCCCGGATCGACGATCGCCAGCTGTTGGATTTGGTCCACCTCTGGGATCGGCTCGAAGCGATGGTGATCGCGGTTTACCGTGCGGGAAAGGCAGATCGCCGGCAGCGAAGAGCGCACCGGTCATTGCGCCGACTGCTGCTGGCTGCATACGAGCAGTGGGAGCCCGCACTCACCCCGTACCGCGTCGAGCTGGAGGAGCAGGGCGCCCGGCGAGAAAGCGACCCATTCCGCGAGATCCTTCGCTATCGACAGATCGAGGAAATGATCGGATCGCAGGCTGCAATCGAGGCGCTGCCGGACGCCCGGCAAACCCTCAATCATTTCCTGCTGGCTCAGGTGAACCCGGGCCCGGAGTCGGTTGATGTATGACATAGCCCCCGGACTTCGCGAGCGCATCTTCGACACCGGCGAGGTGCAGCTGCATCTCATCGAAGCAGGCCCCGCCAAGGGAAATCCGGTCCTGCTGCTGCACGGTTTTCCCGAGTTCTGGTTTGGCTGGCGATCGCAGATCGCACCGCTTGCGCAGGCCGGGTACCGGGTGGTCGTTCCTGACCAGCGCGGCTACAACCTGAGCGAAAAGCCTGCCGCGGTTTCGGCCTACAGCATTCAGCATCTGGTGGGTGATGCGGTAGCCATCATCGAGGAAGCCGGCGGAGCGGTCGACCTGATCGGGCACGATTGGGGGGCCGCCGTCGCCTGGCATGTGGCGATGCGGTTTCCGGAGAAGGTGCGGAAACTCGTCATTCTCAACGTACCCCATCCGGCCGCCATGCAAGCCGCGCTGCGCAGCAGTTGGAAGCAGCGCCTTCGGAGCGGGTACATTCTCTTCTTCCAGATCCCCTGGCTTCCCGAGCGCTTGCTCGGGATGAACCGCGCCGCCGGATTGATGCGCCTGCTAAAATCCAGCAGCCGGGCAGGCAGCTTTCCTGGCGAAACGCTCGATCTATACCGCCAGGCATGGCTTCAACCGGGGGCGATCGCCGGTATGCTCGCGTGGTATCGGGCTGCACTCCGCTTTTCAAGACAAACGTTCCTGGGTCAGCGGATCGCGGCACCCACGCTGATCCTGTGGGGAGAAAAAGACGTGGCGCTGGGGTGCGAGATGGCCCGGATGAGCCTGGAATGGTGCGACGATGGGCGGCTGATCGGATTCCCCACAGCTTCCCACTGGGTTCAACATGATGAGTCTGAGGCTGTCAACCAGCACCTGCTTCAATTCCTGGGTGGAGTGCCATAGCACAGGTTAATTGTCGGGTGACCTGACCACCGGGACGACGTATAATGG
>JBJYWH010000042.1:0-7876 GCA_046259355.1 Anaerolineales bacterium | reverse complement strand
AACCTGGAGGACGCCCGACTGTACTGCCCGCTGGGCGTGGGGGGACATGTCGACCATCGTCTGCTGCGCCTGGCGGCGGAGGCGCTCCGAAAACCGTTGACCTACTATCGCGAATTTCCTTATGTCACCCGTGGTGAGTCGATCCCGGATGAACTCGGGATGCCGGCCGGCGTATGGCGCGCCTACCCCCTGACCGATGAAGCGCTCGGCGCCTGGGTTGACGCAATCCTGGAGTACGGAACCCAGCTCTCGACCTTCTGGTCGGATGAAGATCAGCTGTTCGACGAGCTGCGCGATTTCGTGGACGAGAAGGGCGGGGTGGAGCTGCTCGTGCCCGAGCGCTGAGCCGATTCGATCCGCTGGCTTGGCTGGACAGTCGATCCATTGTATGCTATGATCCGCACATCCAGAAATATTCGCGGGCTGAGAGGATCGCTCTCAGTCTTTTTCATCCCGGCCCAGGTTGGCCGGGAACCATATTAGGCAACACGGGGAATGCAATGAGCAACCAGTCAGTGTATCTCACCGCCGAGGGCTTGAAGAAGCTCGAAGAGGAACTCGAACACCTGCGCAATGTGCGGCGATCGGAAGTCGCGATCCGCCTGCGCGAGGCGATGGAGGACGGTGAGCTGATCGACAACGCCGAATACGAAGCCGCCAAGAACGAGCAGGCTTTCGTCGAGGGCCGCATTCTCGAACTCGATCGCATGCTGTCGCAGGCGAAAATCATCGAGCATAAAGGGAAAGCGGACCAGGTTGAAATCGGTGCGACCGTGGTCATCAAAGAGGGCAACAAGAAACCCGAGACCTATACGATCGTCGGCGCGGCCGAGGCCAACCCCAAGCAGGGGTTGATCTCCAATGAATCGCCGCTCGGGCGGGCACTGCTTGGCAAGAAGGTCGATGATCTGGTGGATGTGCAGGCCCCGGACGGGACGCTCAAGTTCCGCATTGTAAAGATCAAGTAAGCGCAACACGGACTGCTGAAGCGCCCCGCCGGAGCAAGACCGCGGGGCGCTTTTCGTGTACACTACGAGCCGTGGCCGGTCCGGCCGCGAGTCCAGGACCAGGGTGTGAGCCTATGTCACCACTTAGCGATCTAGAACGCGTGCGTCAGCAGAAGCTTGAACGGCTGCGCGAGCTGGGCATCGAGCCCTATCCGCGCCAGGTCGTGCGCACACACACCAACGCTGCCGCCATCGAGGCATTCGAAGTGCGCGAGGCGGCCGAGGACGAGACACCGGTCGAGGTAGCCGTCGCCGGGCGGCTGCGGTCGGTGCGTGCGATGGGTAAGGTCACCTTTGCCCACATCGAAGACGGCACCGGCCGCCTGCAGCTTTTCCTGCGGCTGAACGAACTGGGCGACGAGCGTATGGCGATCTTCTCAGAGCTGTTCGACCTGGGCGATTTCATCCAGGCGCGCGGCACGATGTTCCGCACCCGCACCGGTGAGGTCACGGTCAGGGTGGAGAGCTTTGAGATGCTGGCCAAGGCGCTCGCCCCGCTGCCGGCTGCCAAGGAAGAGGTGGTCGAAGAAGAACGGGTTGTGCACAGTGCCTTCGCCGATCAGGAAATGCGCTACCGTCAGCGCTACGCCGACCTGGCGGTGAACCCGGATGTGCGGGCCGTCTTTGAAACCCGGGCTCAGATCATCCGTGCATTGCGCACTTTCCTCGATGACCGCGGATTTCTCGAGGTGGAAACGCCGATCTTGCAGCCGATCTACGGCGGTGCCGCCGCAACGCCCTTCGTGACCCACCACAACCAGCTTCACCAGGATCTCTACTTGCGCATCTCCTTCGAGCTCTACTTGAAGCGGCTGCTGGTCGGTGGATACGAGGGGGTATACGAGATCGGGAGGGATTTCCGCAATGAGGGCGTCTCGTTCAAACACAATCCCGAATTTACCCAGCTCGAGTTCTATCAGGCCTATGCCGATTATCGGGATGTGATGGAGCTGACCGAGCAGATGATCTCCAGCGTGGCCGAGCGGGTGCTCGGGTCGACCACCATCGTCTACCGGGACCAGGAGATTGACCTGGCGCCCCCCTGGAAGCGCATCAAGCTCAGCGCGGCGATCGCGGCCGAAACCGGGATCGACATCGACCAGCATCCCGACGCCGATGGCTTGCGCGAGGCTATGCGTGCCAAAGGCCTGGATGCGCCGGCCGGAGCGAGCCGCGGAAAACTGATTGATGGGCTGCTGGGTAGCCAGGTCGAACCCCGGCAGATCCAGCCGATCATCCTGTACGATTACCCGCGTGATATCTCGCCGCTGGCGAAGACCGTGGCGGGGGATCCCAACACCGTCGAGCGCTTCGAAGCGTTCGTCGGCGGGATGGAACTGTGCAACGCCTTCACGGAGCTGAACGACCCGCTCGATCAGGAGCAGCGCTTCCTCGAAATGGGTCGGGCCTACGCTGCCGAAGATGAGGAGCGCCATCCGATGGATGAGGATTACCTGCGTGCGATGCGCTACGGCATGCCGCCCAATGGGGGCTTTGGCATGGGGGTCGACCGGCTGGCGATGCTGCTCACGGATCAAACGACGATCCGGGAGGTGATCCTTTTTCCGCACCTTCGCAGCAAAGAGGAGTGAACAGCGGGGAGTCGAGCGGGATCCAGGCGCCGGGATACCGGTCTCAGCGCGGGTAGCCGCGGAAGAAGTCCTTCAGCTCATCCTGCCGGTCCAGCGCCTGTGGTCGTGGTCGGAATGGGAGCCTCTCGCTCAAGCTCCACAGCAGGATGGTCAGCCCGAGAACAGAGCAGAACCCGGCTGCACAGAAGGCGGCCGGGTTTATCATTTCCACGGCGAGGACGCCCCATGCCCCTGCAGCGAACATACCCAGGCCGATCACTTCACGCCAGCGCATCGTGACATCCTCCACCCGCATACGGGTGTTCGGGCTGTTGTGCGTTTGCTTATGTATAGTGTATATCGATTCGCCTCAGGAAGATTCATGAGTCAGCCGGTGGGGCGGCTGCCAACCGAGCGACTTGCGCAGCACGGCATAGCGTGAGAGCAGGTGGACCATCGGAAAGGATCGGCGGCCTATCACCTTTGCCTGTGCCAACCCCGCCCGAAAACCCTCCGCATCATGGAACTCCGGCATGGCCAGGTAGGCCTGCCCGACCTCGCCGGGAAAATGCGCATCCGAGCCGGCCGTTCCCCAAACCCCACCCTTTGCCGCGAGTTCAGATGCCCGGAGGTTGGGTTCATTCGACCAGCAGCGGGCGTTGAACACCTCCAGCGCATCCAGCAAGGGCAGCAGCGCTTCCAGTGTCCCGGGATTCCAGCGGCAGCCGCGCGTCAGGTCGAAAGGATGCGAGACGCTGATCACCGCCCCCTGGTCTTTCAATCGCTCGACGACCGCACGCGGCGGCAGCCCGGCCGGGATCTCCTCCTTCATGAAATAGCCCAGGATCTCGCCTTCCGTGGTGAGGATCTCCTCTCCTACGATCACCCGGTCAGGCGCGAGCCGGGCCGCTTCCAGGGCTCCGGCGATCGTGTTGTGATCGGTGATCGCCACCCGGTCGATGCCGCGCCGGTCGCAGGCACGCAGGATAGAAGCCGGAAGCATGAGCGAATCCTCGGAGCGGTAGGTATGGCAGTGCAGTTCAACGTTAAGCAGGGTCATGGGGCCTCGAATTCCGTCCGGGGACCGGAGGGCGTGGGATTGTCGGAGCGCTTTGAACGCGGCTCGAGCAGCAGCCAGTCACGGGCGCGAGTCCATACCAGCAGGCCGAGTCCCACGCCGAACCAGAGCGTGGCGAAGCGGATGATCAGGGTCGCGGCCGCGGCTGTCCCGGCATCGAGCCCGAGCAGCAGCGAGAGCATGCCCGTGATGCTGAGTTCCGCCGCGCCGAGCCCGCCGGGCAGCGCTGATACCGCGCCGACGATGGTGGAAAACGCGAGCGTGAAGACCGCAATCGACAGCGTCCCGGCACCCGGTGCGACGCCCAGGCCGAGCAGCACCAGGTAAAAGCCCAGTCCCTCGCCAAACCAGGCCACGGTGCCCAGTGAAACGGCAACCAGCGTGGGGAAGGGACGGAAGAGGGCATAGGCGCCTTCATAGAATTCGAGCAGGTGCGCACTGAGACGGCCGACCAGCGGCAGACGGACCAGATGGTGCAGGATCCAAAGCGCCAGCGGGCGGATCTGGGAGATCACGACCAGAAAAATGAGGAATGCCAGCACGGCCGCGAAGGCTGGCCAGTAGCGCGGGTAGGAAATGACGCCCAGTGTGGAGAGCGCCAGCACGGCCAGACCGTCGCTGATACGCTCTGCCAGCACGACGGTCACGCCGCGCGCCACCGGTGCCCCGGTTTCCTGCTTGAGCCATACCGCTTTCAGGGCTTCCCCGACCTTGCCTGGCGTGACGGCCAGCGGGAATCCAGCCACGAACAGCTTCAAACTGCGCCGCCAGCCCAGCCACCCGGCGCCGATCTGAGCCAGATAGTAGTGAAATTTGAGAAAGCGCAGGCTGTAGTTAAAGAGCGTGCCGCTCAGGATGAGCGGCAGCAAGACCCAGTTGAAGTCCGCCAGCCGGTCGCCGACCTTCCGAATATCCGTGATCAACGCCAATGTCAGGATGACCAGAAAGCCGAACGCCAGACCACCCAGCAGCCGGCGGCGCAGTGAAGGGTTCATGGTTTGCGGAGGAATCGCATTCCAGCTGCCGCCAAAACGGCGAGCAGCGTCAACCCGACGACGGCTTGCCGGACGGTCTTCGGCTCCATGCCCGGCATCACCACCTGTCCGTCGCCATATTCCCGGAAGAGCTGTCCCCAGCGCGTGTTGAGCGCCGCTTCCACCCGTTTGCGGCCGACGAAGGGGTACCAGTACACGTTGTGGTAGAAATTGCTGGCGAAATAAGACCACGGCACGAGTGGGCTCTGCAGCAGCAGCTTCTCGAACGGCTTCAGGGCTCCGTGATAGATCAGCTTCTGACCCCGGCTGGCGAAGGTATCTTCCTGCTTGAAGCCCCAATCGGGTTCCTGCTCGATGTCGTAGCCGACGATTTCGATCTGGCTTGGATCGCCCACACCCAGCCCGAGTTCGTGCGACCGGCGGATGAAGCGGATCTGCATCGGGTCGAACCCCTGCAGTTTGGCAGAGACGGCGTCAATCGCCACCTGGTCGGCGGAGGCCAGCATGATGTCCTTCTCGTGCCAGCGCATCGCGCGCGGACCGGGGCCGTCGCCGGCAAAGGTGCCGTCCATCACGGCGAACAGGCCGGGATGGATCTGACGCTGGATCATGAGCAGATCGACCAGCGTGTCGTGGATCACCGCATGCGTCCAGTGACGGTTGCGGTGCAGCAGTCCACCGAAGGCGTTCTTCATGGCGCCGGTGATCGTGGTGAACACGTGCGTCTTGACCGTCGGCAGGTGGATCATGTTCATGCCGACGATCGCTTTGGGGATGAAGACTCCATCGGGATAGACTTTATCGAGCACCAGGAATTCGTGATCCTTGGGGATGTATTCGAACCACTCGAAATCCTCTTCATAGAGGTAAATGCAGGGCACATTGTATTGGTCGGTGACGAAGCGGTGCTTGTTGTTGGCCTCGCCCACGCTGGTGTCGACCACAACGGTGTCATTGTGAACCCCTACCAGATCTTTGTAGCCTGCAGCCTGAAGGGCGCGAATCACGCCTTCGATCTGCCAGGGTTCGGAAGAACAGGCCGGGTACCAGGTCTGCCAGGAGATGTTGATCTTGAGCCCGGTGCGGATGTCCCGGGGCAGGGCGGCTTCAAAGTCCGCCAGCTTCATCAGCTGCTGAATGTCATCCAATACGGTCTCGGGCGTCGTTTTCAGAACGGCGACTTTTCCTTGGCCAGTAAACGATGTCATGACCACCTCCTCCGGCTCAATCCATTCTATCGCAGGCATGCGGCGGCGTGAAGTGAGCCTGCAGGCCCATGCTGAACCCTGGGGACATCCCGTGCTGGCGGCTCATGCTACAATAGCTAGCAATGGATAGGGATCGTACCGATGCGGTCGCCGACCTGGAACGGATGCGGCGGAAATCGGAACGAAGGCTGGCTCGCAGGCGAAGCCTGTGGCTGAGCGTGCTGCTGCCGTTCTTCCTCGGGACGCTAATCCTGGGCGCGCTGGTTGCCTGGGCCTGGACCTCGGGAACAGGCAGTGCAAGTGCCTGGGCTGATACGTCGCTTACGTTCCTGCTGCTGCCGCTCTTGCTGCTCTGCCTGGTGCCGTTTCTCGTGCTGGCGGCGCTTTCCTTTGGGTTGATCAAGCTGATCGCTTGGCTGCCGGACCCACTCGACCGGGTGGACTCCATCCTGGGGCGGATCGAGCGAGAGAGCGAGCGGGCCATGCGCGTTTCAGTTCAACCGATGATTCGCGTGAAGGCGCTCGGCGCGGCAATCCGGGCCGGATGGGCGCGTCTGGGCGCGATCCTGCGCGGGGAATGAGGAGCGAGTGATGTCAGAAGAGAACAACTGGCGTGGTCGGACACTGCTATTGGGCGCAGTTATCGGGGCGCTGACCGGCCTGGGAGCAGCCTACGTGATTGTGCGCCAGGCTGAGGAACAGGGCGAACCGCCGCGCCTCGGCGCGGGGGAGGGCGTGCGCCTGGGCATGGGCGTGCTGGGCCTGCTGCGAATGATCAGCGGATTCCATGGAGACGAGACGTCGTAGGGGAACTTTCCCTTTTCGATCCTGAGACGGGCCTGCCGCTTGACAGGCCCGCTGTTTTTTTGCTAGGCTATGAACGAACGTTCGTTCAGATAAGGATAGCAGAATCAATTCCTTCCAGGCTCCACGCAGCCATCGTCTGACCAACAGCGATCGGAGGTCGAATGCCACCTGAAACGCAATCGCCCGTCGTCGGCACCGAACCGGGCAACACACGGCAGGCGATCCTGCAGGCCTCTCACGACCTCTTCCTCCAGCAGGGCTACCACGGAACCTCCATGCGGCAGATTGCCCAGGAAGCCGGAATCGCGCTCGGCGGCATCTACAACCACTTCGCCAGCAAGGAGGAACTCTTCATCCAGGTTCTGCTTGCCTATCACCCCATTCACGAAGTGCTGCCGGCGATCGCGCAAAGCGAAAGCAAGAACCCGGAAGCCTTTGTCCACGACGCTGCGCAGACGATCAGCCGCATCCTTCAAGCCCGGCCTGGATTTCTCAACCTGATGTTCATCGAAATGGTCGAGTTCGGCAGCCAGCATTTGCCGCTGATCTATGAAAGCTTCTTTCCACTCGGACTGCAAGCCGCACAGCGCTTCGCCGAGAAGCAGTCCCGCTTACGCGAATTCCCGGTGGCGATCATGCTCCGGGCTTTCCTGGGCCTGATTTTTTCGCTGACGCTGACGCGCGTCATGCTGGCCGGCCGCGGCGAGGCGGTTGGAGATCCCCAGGAAGTGCAGCAGTTTGCCGAGATCTTCCTGCATGGGATCATGAAGTAGGGAGGTTGTTCCATGGAGACGGGACTTCTTTCTCGCATCTGTCTCGGTGGCCTGGCGTTCTTGATCCTGTGGTATCTGCTGGTGCGCCGGTTTCGACACCGGCACCCATTCCCAATCCCATACTTCCTGGTACCTTTGATCGATAACCCCCTCCGCCGGGCGGCTCAACCTCCCCGATTGACCATCGAGCGGCTTGGCTTACGAGCCGGGATGCAGGTGCTCGAGATCGGACCCGGCCGCGGAACCTATACGCTGGCCGCTGCCCGCTTGGTCGGACCGCTGGGTTCGGTCATCGCGCTCGAGATCGATCCGCGAATCACCGAGCGTCTGAAACGACGCGTGACGGCGGAGCAGATCCTGAATATTCGCGTGGTTCAGGGAGATGCTCAGGAGCTCGATTTCGAAAACGCATCATTTGATGCCCTCTTCTTGATCAC
>JBJYWH010000041.1:0-8441 GCA_046259355.1 Anaerolineales bacterium | reverse complement strand
CTGCTCCACTTTGAACCCAGCGACGTCATGGACATCGTCTGTGGGATCGCATCAGCTGCAGCGTTGCGCTGCGTGAATCAGCTTGTCGTCTGTTTCAGGGCATAGACTGCCCCGCTCCCGCAAACCTTTGAGATTGCAGCCAGGCTGCGCATCGAGATCGCGCTTCGATCCCCGCGCTGCAGCGCAAGATACATGGCATGGTCCAAGCCCTCGGGACAGGCCGCCTCGCGCAGCAGATCCGCCAGCCGCTTCCGATTTTCTTCATTCAGCAGAAACTCAGCCATGCTTCACCTTCACGACGAAGTCAAAGAACCTTGCGTGCTACGTTGCAAGCTCCATGCCGCAAGAAGCTTGACCCCACGGCTCCAGACGCTACAATTCGGTTGCCTGCACGATACGCAGGCTCTGGTGAGGAACCTATCCCATGCCGCACGCCTCCCGGCTTGCTGCATCCGGAACGCCCTTTCAGTGTTGTACTCGACAGCGGTGCGGTTTTCTACGTGATCGAAGTGCCTCGGGGGCTCGCATGAAGCGTAAGCTGCGCGGGTTGAAACGGCAGGCGATCGGACTCGATTTCAACCTCTACCGGGTGGAAGTCCCTATCCGGGGAGTCTCCGATTCATTCCTGAGCGTCGTTGACATATGGCCTGAAGGCGTCGAGCGGACGATGGTCTTCGTGCACGGGTACGCCGGGGTGGCCGAAACCTGGGAATACCAGATCAACCATTTCATGCAGTTTGCGCGCGTCATCGCCCCGGACCTGCGCGGCCATGGACAGAGCGATGCGCCCTTCACCCAGTACACGATGGATGAGCTTGTCCAGGATCTTGAAACCATCAGCGATGAACTTCAGCTGCCTGAAACCTTCACTCTCGTCGGCCACTCCTTCGGCGGCTCGATCTGCGTTGAGTATGCCGCACGACATCCCGAACGGCTCGACCATCTCGTCCTGTTGACCACAGCCGGCGAGTATCCCCTGCCGCGTGCAGCACAGCTACTCTCACGCGTGCCGACGGCTGCCTTCCGTCCGCTCTGGCGATTCCGCCCGCGCTGGAATGCGGAAGTCCATGTGATGAAACGCATGATGTTGAACAACCTCCGCAAGTGGCACGGCTGGGAGGCAATGGCTCACATCCAAACGCCGACCTTGATCATCACCGGCGAGCGCGACCGCTACTTCCCCAAATCCGTTTATCAGCGTGTGATCGAGGCCATTCCGGGCGCGGAAGTGATCGACATCGGGGCCTCGAAACACAAGGTTCAGCTCGAACGTCATCAAGCCGTGAATCGCGCCATCGAACGTTTTGTTCTCAGCGGCGCGGACGGTCACCGCACCAGCTGGCGTGATTCCTCCTCCACGCCGGCATTCCAGCCGGAGCGACCCTGGCTGCGGAGCTACGGCAAGTACACTCCCTACACCATCCCGATTCCCCGGCGGCCGCTGCACCGCTTCCTCGAGATCTCAGCCGACTGGCTCCCCAAGCGTACGGCAACGATCTTTTACGGTTCCAAACTCACCTACCAGCAGCTCGACCGCCAGGCCAACCAGTTCGCCCACGCCCTGCACGGACTCGGTGTGGCCCCCGGCGATCGTGTGATGATCGTGCTTCCGAACATGCCGCAGCTGATCGTAGCGTACTATGCCACACTCAAGATCGGCGGTGTTGTCGTCATGCCCAATCCCGATGCCTCCGCCGAGGGCATTCTCCAGCAGGTGCTGTCGACCGAATCGCGCGTGCTGGTGACGCTGAGCGAATTTGACGAACTCGCCAAAGGGGTGAAGGAAAAGACCTCCGCCCGAATCGTGCTGACCTCGCTGCGCCACGCCGTTTCAGCCCGCACACACCGGCAGCTTTTGGCGCGCTGGCAGGATGCCGGATTGGAACCCTCCGACAACCAGGATGGTGATGCGCACGGGCTCCAGATGGATCGGCTGATGATGGATGCACCCTGGGATTCGCCCGGTGTGGAGGTGGAGCCCGAAGATACGGCCGCGATCCTTTTCACCAGCGGCACGACGGACGAACCCAAGGGGGTATGCCTGTCGCACGCCAACCTCGTCTCCAATGCGCTTCAGACCCGGCACTGGATTCCCAATCTCCATATGGGTGAAGAGACCTTCCTGGCGGTTATCCCGCTCACCCACAGCTATGGAATGACCAGCGCGATGAATATCCCCATTGCCATGGCCGCCACGATCGTCCTGCTCTCGGTCTTTGAGCTCGACCAGGTGCTCCAAAATATCAAGACGCATAAACCGACCATTTTCCCGGGCGTACCGACCATCTACAATGCGCTGAACCAGGCGCCGAATGTGCGCGACTATGGCCTCGAATCCATCAAGGCCTGCATCAGCGGGGCTGCGCCGCTCCCGATCGAAGTCCAGGAAAAGTTCGAAAAGCTCACGCGCGGGCGGCTGGTCGAGGGATATGGATTGACGGAAGCCTCGCCGGTAACCCACGCCTACCCCTTCGAGGGGCCCAGCAAAGCCGGATCCATGGGCATCCCCATCCCCAATACCGATGCCCGCATCGTGGACCTGGTGACGGGCGAGGACCTACCGCCCGGAAAGGTCGGCGAGCTTCTGGTGCACGGTCCTCAGGTCATGCAAGGATACTGGCAGGGCGCCGATAGCGAACCCGGTGAAACTTCCCTCAAGGATGGCTGGCTTTACACCGGTGATGTGGCAGTGATGGACCCGGAAGGGTTCTTCACGATCATCAGTCGGAAACGCGACACCATCATGGCGGGCCAGTACAGCGTTTACCCACGCGACGTGGAAGAAGTGCTGTACGAGAACAGCAAGGTACTCGAGGTGGCGGTCGTCGGGGTTCAAACCGATGATGGCAATGAGCGCGTGAAGGCCTTTGTCGTGCCGCGGCCGGGAACGGATCTCTCGAAAGAGGAGCTGCTTGAGCTGTGTCGCAAGCGTCTCGAGCCGTACGCCGTGCCCTGGGAGATTGAATTCCGCGCTGAGCTTCCGAAATCCTTCGTCGGCAAAGTCCTGCGGCGGATGCTCGTCGATCAGCGTCATTGAACCCGGAGAGCGCCCTCTCTCCCGAGAGACCGAATTTCCTGTTTCCCTCGCGTGCCGGCGGAATTACAATGGTGGGGTATTGAAAAAGCGAAGCAAGCTCGCTTTCCTGCTGTCAGGTCTGATGCTGGTGTCCCTTGGTGCCATTGTGATGCTTCAGCCACGCTGGATCTTGAGACAACTGAACGGCTATTCGAACGCCGTGCTGTACTCGGTGGAGACGGACCGGCCGCTGGTCGCGCTGACCATCGATGACGGCCCGGACCCTGCCACGACCGCCGTCATCCTCGATACGCTCGCGAAATACGATGCCTCGGCAACTTTCTTCGTCCTGGCCGACCACATCCCGGGCAACGAACCGCTGCTCGAGCGGATGGTCGCCGAGGGACACGAGATCGGGAACCATATGGTCACCGACCAACCGAGCATCCGCCTTACCGATGCGGACTTCGAGCGGCGCCTGCTTGCAGCCCGTCAGGCCCTTGCCCCTTTTTCCAACTCCGACTGGTTCCGGCCGGGCTCGGGATGGTTCAACCGCACCATGCTCGCCACGCTGGCGCGCTACGGCTACCATACCGTACTCGGCTCCATCTATCCCTGGGACGCGCACATTCCTTCGTCGCGCTTTGCATCCCACTACATCCTGCGCCGAGTCTTTCCCGGCGCCGTGATTGTCCTGCACGACGTTGAGGACCGCGGCGCTCGAACGGTGAGGACGCTCAAGACCATCCTGCCCGAACTGAGTGCACGCGGCTATCGGGTTGTGACGCTCACGGAGCTTACACAATCTGCAGCCTCGAAAGGCGACTGATGGCTTCGACGAGGGTTGAAGCCGCTCATTCCAAGGGAGAGGTGCCATGATTGATGCAGCGTACCGCAAGCTTGCCCAACGGTTGAATGAGCTGCCGGAAGGGTTTCCGCCCACTGAAGACGATTCCGAGCTGCTACTGTTGGAAACAATCTTCACCCCGGGGGAAGCAGACCTGGCAGCAGAACTGCGCCTGCATCTGGAGCCGCCCGAGACGATTGCCGAGCGGGTCGGCAAGCCTCCCAAGGAAGTCCGCAACCTGCTGCGCGATATGGCGAAGCGCGGCTTGATCGAAGCCGGCCGGATCGACAGCGGCCTCGGCTTTGGGCTGATGCCGTTCATCGTCGGGATCTACGAGATGCAGTCCGGCCGCATCGACCGCCAGCTCGCGGAGCGCTTCGAAGCATACTATCAGCGCACCTTCGTCGATACGATCCGGGTCGAACCCTCCTTCCACCGCGTCCTGCCGGTGCAGGAGACGATTCCCGTGGAAATGGAGGTGCAGCCCTTCGAGACCGTAGCGGACCTGGTCGATCAAGCCCAGGCCTGGGGCGTCGTGGACTGCATCTGCCGCAAGCAGAAGCAGCTGATCGGTGAGGGCTGCGAGCATCCTCTCGATGTGTGCATGGTGCTGAGCCCGACCAAAGGCGCATTCGATGCCAGTTCGTCCATCCGCAGCCTCGACCGGGAGGGCGCACTGGCGACCCTGCAGCGGGCAGCCGAAGCTGGACTGGTCCATACCGTCGGCAACCGACAGGAAGGCCACTGGTACATCTGCAACTGCTGCACGTGTTCCTGCGGGATCCTGCGCGGCTTGAAGGAGTTCGGCGTCGCCAACGTCGTCGCCCGTTCACCTTTCGTCAACACGATCGATGAATCGCTCTGCGCAGGCTGCGAGCTCTGCCTCGAATGGTGCCAGTTCGAGGCCCTCACCCACAGCAACGTCGCTGCCGTCGACGCCGAGCGCTGTGTCGGCTGCGGGGTGTGCATCGTGCACTGCCCGGAGGGCGCGATGGAACTCGTGCGCCGGTCGGCTGGTGAGTACCCGACACCACCGTCCACACTCGAGGCGTGGCGAATCGAGCGGGCACAAAAGCGCGGCATCGATCTCAACCGGGTGCTCTGACGCATGGCTGAAGGCGGATACAGCCTGTTGATACCGGGCCGCTCACGGCCGTACCTGATGGCCCACCGCGGCAACCGGGCGCTCCTGCCCGAGAACACCCTCTCGGCCTTCCAGCGCGCGGTCGCCGACGGCGCTGACCTGCTCGAAACCGATCTGC
The DNA here is from genome assembly GCA_046259355.1 of Anaerolineales bacterium. Classification (GTDB taxonomy): domain Bacteria; phylum Chloroflexota; class Anaerolineae; order Anaerolineales; family E44-bin32; genus E44-bin32. The sequence goes on along the minus strand of JBJYWH010000041.1, from coordinate 3,316 downwards.
ACCTCACCCGCGACCAGGTCTTCGTCTGCATTCATGACGCCACCGTCGACCGGACAACAAACGGAACCGGTGCGGTGGCATCGTTCACCTGCCGCGATCTTCAACGATTGAACGCTGCTGCCGGCAACCCCAGCCTGCCGGCGGAACCCATCCCCACCCTGGCCGAATTGGCCAGCTGGCTGCCGGACGACATCGGGCTGGCGCTGGAATTGAAAACCGATCGCTTCCTTGAACGGGGGGTGGTGGATGCGCTGCTCCAGCTCCTGCAGCGCTCGGGTATCTATGCCAGGACGCTCATCCTGTCCTTCAGCCTGGCCCGGCTGGAATCCATCTCGGCCCGGGATCCCGGGCTTCCCACCGGGCTGATAACTTTGAGCAGACTCTGGCCCCGCCAGGGCCTGGCGATGCTTGGCCCGTTCTGGCCGCTCCTTTTCCTGAATCCGCTCTACGTCACCATTGCGCACCGGCGCGGGCAGTTCGTTGCCCCGCTCGACCCGGCACCGGAGCCGCGGCTCAAGCTGTACCGGATGCTGAAATGCGATGCCGTGCTCAGCGACCATCCGCATCTGACCGCACCGGCGCTCGATCGCCTGCGCCCGGGATGGCGGTAGGAACCCGGCTGCTGCGGATACCCGGCGCTTCAGGCTGACCATCTCACCAGGCCCGGCTCACCGGTTCTCACACGGAGAGAAGCATGCCCGTTGACAGTTTCAAATTTCTACCCCGCATTATCGCCGCCTTCTACCAATCGCTCGATATCGAGCCGCAGACTCCCATTCCCTGGACGCCACTCCCTCTGCCTTTGGAATCCTGCAACCTCGGGCTGGTGACGTCCGCCGGATTGTATGATCGCGCTGCCGATCCACCCTTCGACCTTGAGCGTGAGAAACGCACACCGCACTGGGGTGATCCGAGCTACCGGGCGCTCCCGGGAGTCGGCCGGCTGGCTGATATCGGCGTCAGCCATCTTCATCTGAACAGCGCCGATATCGAACGGGATGTGAACATCGTCTATCCCATCGAACGAATGCAGGAGCTGGCGAAGGCAGGCGTCATCGGCGGAGTGTCCGAGGTGAACTTCTCCTTTATGGGATACCAGGGCTACCCTCCCGATACATCGGCGTGGCGGGAGGACTACGGTCCGGCCGTCGCCCGCGCGTTTCTCCACGCCGGAGTCCACGCCGTGATCCTGACCCCGGCCTGACCGGACTGCGCGATCAACGTGCCCGTGCTGGCGCGTACGCTGGAAACAATGGGTTTGAGCACGGTCCTGATCACGAACATGCCGTATTGGGCAGAGCGGATCGGTGTGCCGCGTACTCTGGGCGTCGAATTCCCATTCGGGCACCCGCTCGGCGCGCCCGGCGACGTCTCCCAGCAGCTGCGCGTGCTCACCACCGCATTGAACGTGCTGCGCTCAGCCGACTACCCGGGTACAATCTGGCACAGCGACGAAACCTGGCCGGAGGCGGTCGAGCAGGCTATCCAGGCCTGGCAGCCGGACGAACCCTCCCCGATCATTGCCGATCTCAAGCCGAAATTCCGTGAGCTGCTCCGTTCCCGCCGGAATCGCTCGACATAATGCCGGGTACGTACACAAAATTTCCCGGACCCTGAACCGGAGACTACCATGCGCCCACTCGAAATTGTCCTGCTTGCACTTCTCGGACTGGAAGTCCTGCGCCAGATCGCGGGTAAGCCTCTTCGGCTGAAATCTCTTCCGGTTCTGCCCTCGCTGGCCGTTGCGGTCAGTGCGCTGCAGATCTTCATCGAGGGGTATCGCTGGCAGATGGTGCCGGCCTATGCCCTGGCTATCCTGTTTTTCCTGGCAGGCACACTTCGACCGCCACGACACCACCGATCGGGTTGGCGCCGTTGGGTGCCAGCCGTGCTGGCCGCCCTGGCGCTGATTGTCGCGATTGTATTGCCAGTGCTGCTCCCCGTCCCGCAACTCGACCAACCCGATGGTCCATTTTACGTCGGAACAACCACGCTCCACCTGGTTGATGCAAGCCGGATTGACCCCTATGCACCGCAGCCAGACTCGGCGCGGGAGCTGATGGTGCAGCTCTGGTATCCGGCTGAAGCCGGAACCGGAAAGGGCCATGCACCTTGGGTGGAATCGGCGGATGTGATCGCACCGGCAATCGCCGGGTGGCTTGGATTGCCCTCATTCTTCCTCGACCATCTCACCCTGGCCGTTTCGCCCGCGCTTCTGGAGGCCTCGCTTCCCCCGGGAGGGGAGCGGTACCCGGTCATTCTCTTCTCGCACGGCTACGGTGGTTTTCGAGCCCAGAACAGCAATCAGGTGATCGAACTTGCCAGCCAAGGGTACGTCGTGGCCGCGGTGGAACACACCTATGGCGCGGTCGTAACGGTGTTCCCGGATGGCCGGGTCGCCAACCACAATCCGGACACGCTGCCAGAGGGTTTGAATGAGGCAGAGAACCTGCAGGCAACCCTTCGGCTGGGTGACCAATGGGCGTCGGACCTCAGTTTTCTGCTCGATACGCTTGAAGGGCTCAACCGGGATGCAAACGGAAGCCGGTTCGCCGGCCGCCTCGATCTGTCCCACCTCGCGGCAATGGGCCATTCAACCGGCGGCGGGGCCGCGATCGAGTTCTGCCGCCGGGATTCACGCTGCCAGGCTGTTCTGGGTATGGACCCCTATATGAAGCCCGTGTCCGAAGCGACGCTCGATCTGGGCCTTTCGCAGCCCGGCCTATACCTCTTTAGCGAACGCTGGACCACAGAAGGCAATCTCGATCTTTTCAACCGCTTTTTCGATCGATCCGGTGGCAGGGCCTGGCGGGGATCGATAATCGGGACCGCCCATTACGATTTCACGGATCTGCCGCTGCTCAGCCCGCTTGCGCCGATGATCGGGTTGAAAGGCCCCATCGCCGGCCCACGCGTCGTGGAGATCATCAACACCATCAGCCTGGCCTTCTTCGACCAGACGCTGCGCGGTCAGCCCTCCGGCATCTTTGAAGGGGAACCGTCCCCGTTCCCGGAACTTATCCTGGAGGCAAAGCAGCCTTAGCGTGGTGATCCGGCTCCCATGCGGGCAGGTCGAATCGGGTTTCGCGGCCTGCCGCAACCGGGACCGTTTTTCGTTCTTCCGCCCGGGAGGTATGATGGGCATCGAGAGAAAAAAGGACCCAACGACCAGGAAAGACGAATGGAACGAGGCTATAATCAGGGTGTTGGCGCCTACCGAAAGCAAGGGAGCGAGGAAAAACCTCAATAACCTCACCCGGACGCTTGAGGATGTGCGAATCAATGCTAAGCCTGAGGTCATTGTTGAGCCAACTAT
>JBJYWH010000040.1:9117-19150 GCA_046259355.1 Anaerolineales bacterium | reverse complement strand
AGGGTCGCTCTCCTTGAGCATCAGATCCGCAAAGACCTGTCGCACCCCGGTCGGCTTGAAACCGAGATCGAACGCGTCCTCAAAAGACCGGTAGTCATCGTCCGGGACACGGAGGAATATCGTAAGTTTTTCCTGTAGCAACTGGTGGATCACTGCTCCAAGGACTGATTTTGTGAATCCTCTCCGGTATCCCATCGAATCCCCTTCAGCATAGATCTCAGCCGAAAAAGCTGTCTGCCAGTTGATCCCGGCCGCGGCGTAGCCATCCTTCGAGCGGATTTCAAATCGCATGCTCCCATCTGGCGTTTCATGTCGTTCCAGAAGTACATTGATGATCGGCTCGAAACCTCGCGAATCCAACCGCAGCAGGTTGCTTACTTGCAGCGGGGAAAGATTCGCGCAGCCGATCAGGAATTCCTGTTGTTCGACGGGAAGATACGTGATGTAATGCCTGCCCGGTTTCAGGGCCGTTTCCACCAGGCGCTGAAGCCCCTGGCGGGTTCCGGCGAACGGAACCACAAGTGGTCGAAAAAGATCGATGCCCGTTTGAGCCACGGCAAGAAAGCCGCTCAGGCTCTCAGCATTCGGATAGTATCCAAACAATTGGACCCGCCCACAATCATGGACAAGCCCATAGTAGCTGGCAAGTGCGTCGGCTGCCGATCGGACATCCAACAGCATCCGCAGTTGCTCTCTCTGCTCGCAGGGAATCATTTCAGCACGTGCCATCATTGATCACGCATTATATCGACCTGCTATTCAGCGGCAACCGAGTCGATCGTACGGGCTTCAGCCCGCAGATCAATGTGCCCGATCGACGGTCCGAGGCTGAAGATATCCAGCGAGAACGGCAACTCGATCCCCTCCGATCGGATATCGGGACTCTCCCAAACGTTGTATCCGACGACCACCCCGTTATCAGCGCGGGCAATCCCCAGAATTCGGACTTGAAAATCCTTGATCTGAATATTCTCGAGGTTAAGCACGTAGCCCTCAACGTGGACAAATCCCGTCTCCGGCGCTTGCTCGCGCTTGACGATCTCCAACTCGAGAGGGATCAGCTCGACCTGGTCTTCGGGCACGGCAATGGCGGAGTTCAGCTCAGCCGAGGCGTAGGCAAAATCCAGCGGCCGGCTTTCGAAAGCCGCGGAGATGGGCATCGCTTCCCCGACCGGAAGGAGATCCAGCGGCGAATTTGCTAATTTGGCTTCGATCAACTCACCGCGTTCGTCGAACAGCTTTACGACGACGGCTATTCCCTCCAGGTTCGTTTCGGTGGAGTTGCTCACCTCAAGCAGGCAAACCATCCTTCCTGAAGCAGCATCGTAACAGCGGACAGATCCCAGATCCAGGGGGACTGGCGTCGGGGTTGGCAGCAGGTAATCGACTGCTTCACCTTCCGAACCGGGTATTCGAAGCTGCTGCCCGATTGTGAGGAAACCCGGATCGACCCCCGGATTCACGAGCAGCAGATCCTCAAGAGGCACTCCATATCGAAGCGCGATCCCCAGCAGTGTCTCGCCCTGCTGTACGATGTGGACGAATGGCGTTGGCGTCGGGCCCAACGGAAGTTCCGTGCCCTGTAAAGGAACAGGTGGAGTTGATGTGAGAGTAGCTGTAGCTGAGGCGTACGGTTGCAAGGTCCCCGTGATCTGCGCAGCGTTATCGACCGGAACCTGGCAAGCAGCCAGCAAACCGAATACAAAAGTGATGGGCACGATTCTTGCTCGAAATGCCATGATCGCCGATTATACCAATGGGGGATTAGCGGGACATCCCTCCCTATGCTAGACTTCCGTAGGGTATAGAAGGATCGGATTTTGGCCAGCGATTCAAGCAGCACGCTTACCGAGGCAATCGCCGCAATACGCACGGGGGATCGGGCTCGGGCACGGGAACTCCTGTCCAAGCTTCTACGCGCCGACTCACAGAATGCAGAATACTGGATCTGGATGAGTTCGGTCGTTGATCTGCCGCGTGAGCGAATCTACTGCCTCGAATCCGCACTTCGAATCGATCCCACGAATCGGGCAGCTTTGAGGGGCTTGGCTGTCCTGGGTGCTCGACAGCTGGATGAGAAGGAAATACCCTCGCCCGTGCGTATTCCCAAGCGGAAATATGATCTTCCCGAAACCGTGGCCGAACCCGAGAAGGAACCGGAACCCGTACAGGAGATCCTCGCAGCGGTAGGCGCTCCCAAAGCGAGTACCTCCACATTCAAACCGAAGCGCGGCGCCAGTATCGGCCGCTTGTTTGGCATGGCGGCTGTTGGCGCGCTGGGCATTGGTGCTGTTGCAGCCTTCGTGTATTTCGTGTTGCCCCGGCTGCAGCCTCGCTTCCTTGGGTTTGCCTCCACACTGCCGCCGCCGAGCCCGACGGCCACCGGCACGCCGTTGCCAGGAACACCCACAGCCACCCCGATTCCAGCGGCAACACGGATCATTCGAACGCCGATCCCGACGGAATTCTTCGAAACGCCGATCGCGCTCTTTGTGGCTTCCACAGCAACGCCCACGGCTATAGCAGGATACACGCCGCATCCCAGCTATGAAGCCTATGATGGGGGTATCAAAGCCCTGCAGCGTGGAGATTACGAACAGGCGATCGACTTCTTCGATCAGGTGATTTCAGCCGCTCCCGATCTTCCCGATGCGCTGTACTTCAAAGCGGAGGCGCAGCGAATGCAGGGATCGATCGGTGCTGCTATCAAGACCTACGATGACGCCGCCAAGCTCGCCCCGGAGTACGCTGCCGTCTATCTCGGTCGTGGGCGGGCGCTGCTCGAACGCGACAACGATGCTGCCATTCGCGATTTCAATCGAGCTCTCGAGATCGATCCCGGTTTCATCGATGTCTACCTGGAACTTGCCAAGAATTACGCCCAGAATAAGTTGTGGCAGCGTCTCGCAACTACAATCGAGCAGGCGCTCGAGTTCGGAGCCAGCACACCACGCCTGATGATCTACTTGAGCGAGGCGTATCTGAACCTGGCTCGCTACCAGGATTCGCTGACAACCGCTCTCGAAGGCAGCGCAGACGATCCCGCAATGCTGGAAGGCTACCTGGCCGTGGGTCGCTCATACGTTGCCCTGGGGGTAAATACGCTCGATCCGGGATATTTCTCCACTGCGATCTGGCCGCTGCAAACATACACAGCCTATGTCCCAGGAGACGAGCGCGGATGGGGAGCGCTTGGTCGAGCCCTGGTCGGCACCGGTCAGTATGATCAAGCTTTCGAAGTGCTGAACATCGCGCTGGAAATCAACAACCGTTATGCACCGGCTTATATGGCGCGCGCACTCGTCTACGCGCAGCGGGGGGAATATCAAAACGCCTACGATGACGCCCTTGATGCAAAACGCTATGGACCCGCAACCTTTGACCTGTACATCAACACCGCCAGGATTCTTGTCGCACAGGGTGAACCACAACTTGCACTTCGTGACTATACAACCCCGGCGATCGCCCTGGCCAACGAGCTAAGAAGCAGCTTCATCAAAGAACGTGAACTGGGAGAAATCTACGCCTTGCAGGGATTGATTTTCGAAGCCAATCCCGCGATGAAGAATGACGCACTGCGGATGTGGAATTACGTCCTCAGCCTCGAAAACGCACTTCCCACCACCCGGGAATTGGCACAGCAGCACTACGATGAGCTAACAGGAGTCGGACCGACGCGCACGGCAACCTCCTCTCCGACAGCAAGCCCCACGCCTACCGGCGCGTCCGGTACGCCAGCAACAGGAACCCCAACACCCTGAGCTGCCTCCTGGGGCACTCTGGCGCAAATCCTGCACGTATCGGATCGATCGTGATGGATCGGGGCAGATGAAGCAGGTCCAACGACAGTTCTTCCCTATTCTTCTCCTGCTTGCCAGTGTGACTCTGGTCGTTTTATGGCTTTGGCCAGCAGGCGGGCTGCAAATGCCTTCTCCGATCTCCTGGGGGATCTTGCTTGCAGTGACAGCGTGGATCAGTTGGTTTTGCCTCGATCTTGATTCCACCGAAGTCGATATCACGCACATATTGGCCTTTACCTACGGCCTGGTCGCAGAGCCGCTCTGGAGCATCATCGCCTCAGGTGCGGGTCTTGCCGCAGCATGGCTTCTTCGCCAGGTCGGCGGGTCGTCGGGCCGCACCCGAACTCGAAATTCTCGCCCCCCCGCTCCGCCATACACGCTCCATTTCTCAAGAAGCATTTTTGGCGTCACCCTCGGGTTCGTCATCTACCGCCTTGCCGGTGGCGAACAGCTTACCATCTCACAGCCCGTTCCCGGCGCGATCCCTTTCCTGGCAGCCGCCATCTCATACAGCCTGGTCGTTTTCGGACTGGTCTTCCTTGAGAGGCGGATCTATCGGCTCACCAATCTGAATCCCCGCTTGACAATCCTGCTCGGAATGCTGATCGTATTCCCGATGCCCGTGTCCATGATGGGTGCCATTGCCTACGCTATCCTCGGCACTCCGGCATTGGTGATTTACGGTATTTTCGTGGGCATTGCTGCTCCCTTCATTCGACAGGTTATTCAGAGCATGAAGCTCGATGAAGCCCTGGTGGACCGATTGGTTGAACTGGAAGGCCTCGAGCGATTTGCCGAATCGCTCGCGGTTGCTCTTACCTCACAAGACCTGTACGCGGTGATTCTCGATCAGGCACTGCATGCAACCAAAGCAGATGCCGGACAGCTTGCGCTGTTCTCTGAGCCCGAACATGAATTGGTTCCCGTTGCAGTCGAGCCCCCGATGGGCAGGGATGAGTTGATCGTCTCAACGGGAACACAACCTGAACTCATAGGCCATGTTGCCGCCAGCACGCAGCCCGTCCGGATCGACAATTCAGAACGACCCCAAGCCAGGAAATTCCACCTGAAATCGGAAACGCAAGCCCTGCTCGGCGTTCCAATCCTCGACCCTGCCGGCAACTTAGGAGCGCTGATCGTTGAGAAATACACACGGGATCCCTTCACCGATACCGATCAATCGGTTCTTGTGAGGATCGCCTCTCAGGCCGCGGGCGCGATTCGAAACGCCCGGCTTTACCAGGAATTGGAGCAGCGCCTGACCGAGCAATCTCTGCTGTATCAGGCCAGCGCTCAAATCGCAGAAACGCTGGAAACCGAAGCGGTCGCGCTGGCTACCGCGGACGGGTTGGCCATTTCGCTGAGTGCATTCCGGGTCTCGGTATACCAGCTACAGGTAGATGATGGTCAGCTGAAGTGCCTGGCATCCGTCGTAGAAGGCCGGCCAATTCTCAATGCATCCCTCAAAGACTATGACCCCGAAACGCTTCCTTTCATGCATACCTGTCTGGCAGAACGTAAAATCCAGAATTGGACCCTCGATACAGCACCGAGTGAAGACGATAATAACTATCTCGAGGCAGAAAATGCCCAGAGCATATTGGTTGTGCCGCTCGCAATCGGACAGCGGACTCTGGGTTTACTGGAAATTACATCCCTCGAACCCGATCATTTCACTGCCGAGTCAGAGCGCATCGCTCAATCCATCGCTATTCAAGCTGCAATCGCGCTGGAAAACACCGGGCTTTTCCAATCGACAATTGAGGGCCATGACCGCTTGATGGCCATCATGAATTCCACGCGTGAAGGCGTTGTCATGATCGACCTGACCGGCCGAATGCTCATGGTCAACAAGCTCGCGGGCGAATTTCTTGGGATTGATCATCATGCCCTGGAGAATCGCTTGATTACGGAACCGGCACTTCGACTGGAGCAACGACTCGGGTATAAACAAGGAGAGATGCAAAATCTCGTATCGGCCCTTGACCGAGGGACGAGCTATTTTTCCAGCACAAATACCTTCCTATCCTCCAGTGCTGATTCTCATTTTCTGCAACGAAATGATTCACCTGTGTTCGATTCGGACGGCAACCTGATCGGCTGGTTGATTGTCCTGCGTGATGTGACTCAGCAGCGTGAGCTGGAGGAATCCCGGAAACAGTTGACCGAGATGATCGTGCACGATCTACGAGGCCCATTAACCGCAATTCTGAGCGGACTGACACTGCTCAAGACCCATCTCGACGAAGGTTCGGAATCCCCGATCGTTGATCAAGCCATCACGGTCTCGGAGCGGAGCGTTCACCAGATGCTTGGACTGGTGAATTCACTCCTGACCATCAGCAACCTTGAATCAGGCACAGCCCGGCTCAATCTCGAGACAGTCGACCTGACAGCCATGATGGAGGAAATCGCTGAAATCTACCTTCCAGAAGCCAACAAGTCGGGCATCATCATCGAACTTGATCTGCAGTCCGTGCCGCCGGTCACACTCGATCGAGAGAAGATTGCCCGCGTTCTGAGCAACCTGATCGACAACGCACTCAAATTCACCCCGACAGGCGGTCAGATCAAGATGCGTCTTATGCAAGACGAGCAGCAGGTCGACATCCAGATTCTGGATACAGGGCCCGGGATCCCTATGGAATACCGCGAGCGTATCTTCGATCGCTACGGTCAAATCCCGGGGATCAGCGGTCGGCGTCGCGGCACCGGCCTTGGACTCGCCTTCTGCAAGCTCGCCGTCGACGCACACCATGGAAGAATCTGGGTTGAGGACAACCCCGCGGGGGGCAGCATTTTCCGGATTCAGCTTCCCAATGCGGGTCCCGCGGTAACAGACGATTCTTGATCCCCTGGAATTTCAATCGATTTCCACCACAAGCTTCGTCAAATCACATTTCTTCAGGAAGGATCGAAACGCCGCTGCCTCTACCAGCTGCTCCTGTAACCTATTTGCTACGGCAGCAACATCCCGTGCTGGATGCGAGCCAGGTGCAAGCTGGAGAGAATCCTGCGATTCTTCACGGATATCTATCATCCCTCTTAACGCAAGATACTCCATTCCGAGGCGGACCGTTCCTGCAAGGCTGCCGAGCTGTTCGGCAGCCACAGGGATTTCGAAACACCCTTCTTTCGTCCGCAGCACGAACTTGACCATACCTGCCAGTTGACGAAGGAAGGACTCAAAATCACCACAATCAGGCTCCACGGCGGCGACAATCAGCGTCCCGGGATGAACCTGAACGACCGCGTCAAGCAGCGTTTTTCTGTCCGGAGGAGCAGTCCAAATGACAAGAACCGGTGCCGGCTGAAGCTTGCCTCGCGTCGTCCCAGCTAAAGTGGAATCGAACATTCCCTCCACCCACAGTTCCACCGACTCGGACGGATCCAGTGCAGCTAACCTTTTTCGCGGGTCTGAATCCCAGCGCCAATCCTGTATCCCGAAGCTATGGCGAGGTTGGTCAACAGGAATCACGCTTTGCTCGTGCAGCCGGCAGTCAACCCATTCCAGCTGGAGCCGGGCTTCGCCGCGAAAGTGGTTTATTCGGGTCGAGTAGGCAAGATCCAGCATTCCGCCCGGCGGCTGCTGGCGGGATCCCCGCCAGTGGATGAGTTCATAGGATCTCCCCTTTCCATCTTCAACCAACAGTCGCTGATGTTCATTGGCCGGACCAAACGTGCGAACGTCGCTGATCTCATACTCCCGGCATGCGAAGACCAGGTCAGGGTTGCCAGGGCCAAAAGGCGCCAACCTATCAAAATCCTGCATCACATCCAGGTCGAGATCCGACAAGGCGAGGTAACCATCGATTTGCAGCCCGGAAGGCTCGACTTCGCCAAAATGCTCGATAAGATAGGCATGCACGCGACTCTTGAAAACCTCCAGGTTTTCAGCTTCCATTTGAAGACCCGCCGCCATGGGGTGACCACCATACCGGTCAAGCAAATCACCTGCGGATGAAATCGCAGCTGAAACATCCACACCGGGAATGGAGCGGGCGGAACCTGCAATCTTGCCTTCGGCATCCTGTGAAAGCACGAGTGCAGGTTTTCCATAGATCTCCACCAACCGGCTTGCGACAATGCCCAAAACCCCTCCCGGCCAATCCTGTCCGGTGACGATCAGAGCGGGGGATGCCATCTCGGCCCTCGCCTCAATGCGCTGGAGTGCAGCCTCGAAAATCTGATCGGTCAGCAATTTTCGCCGGGTATTAAGCTGATCGAGAAATGCGGCAAACTCATCCGTTTGCGTGCGGTCAAGCGAGGAGAGGAATTGCACACCCCGGTTGGCGTCATCCATTCTTCCCAGTGAGTTAAGCCGAGGTGCCAGGCCAAACGTAATTTGCTCCTCATTGACTTGAATGGGAGACAAACCCGCAACCGTGTACAAACTGAGCAGTGCTGGACGGGAGGTATGCCGAAGTGCTTCCAAACCGCATTGAAGAAGATATCGAACGTCACCTACCTGCAGCGCCAGATCCGAAACAATTCCGAGAGCTGTGAGCTCGGCGTAGTGCGGGGTCGGAAAATCCTTTTGGAAATGATCATAGCAACCCTGAGCCAGTTTATACGCTACACCCACACCAGGTAGCTCTCGTAATGGGTGTTCAGCAGGAAGACGCTTGGGATTGAGAACGGCCTCTGCATCAGGGAGCTCCGGGGGCAGATCGTGATGGTCGGTTATGATAACTTGTGCACCACAGCCGTGAGCGAGGTCAACCGCTTCATGAGCCGTCACTCCTGTGTCACAGGTGATAATCAATCCGATACCTTGATCCAGAAGCCCTTTCAAGCTCTGCGGGTGAAGCCCATGTGATTCACGCTCTCGCTGTGGAATGTAATAACGCACGGATGCACCCAGATCACGCAGTGCTTCGACCAGCAGGGTCGTCGCCGTCTGTCCATCAACGTCGAAATCGCCCCAGACGCATATCTCGGTCCCTGCTTGAACCGCCCTCGCGATCAGGTTGACAGCCGTCCTCATGTCTGGCAGGTCCGCTGGACCTCTCGGTCGGTAGGAAGCCGGATCGAGGAATGCTCGGGCCGCTTGAGGAGAACGCAGTCCCCTTCTGAACAGGGTTTCTGCGATGAGGGGATGCCCTCCTACTTCTGCGCGCAACACCTCCGGGACCTGGATGATCGTTGGTTCAAGCCAGGTTCTTTCGAGGGTCATCAGTAGGGAATCTCCGGGAGCGAATCGAATTCGAGATCGAAATAGGGATCAATTTCTTCCAGCAATCCCTCCATCCGATCGATTTTTCCAGCCTGAGAACCGCGTTTACAGAGCGATCGATAGGTGCAGAATCGACACCTTTTTTCATCACCGGTGAGTGGAAAATCATCCTGCTCACGGTCCAGAATTTCTGCCAGCAATCCTTCCACCCGCCCACGATTGGATCGGTGAGTCTCCCGATCGTAGGTAAAGTGCTGGGGATTCTGGGGAGCTTCCGCAAACCAGTAGACCATTTCGATGTTGGCTGGCTCGATCCTTTCCCCCAGGTTGTAATCTTCCCCTGCTTCGGCCAGCAGGAGTGGATAGAGCACGGTTTGCATTCGGGCGGCGAGCTGGTCCCGTGCCGGTGGATACCTCTCCGTTTTCCAATCGACGATGACAAATCGGCCTCCCGGCTCGAATGCCAGCAGGTCGAATTTTCCCACCACACGATTGCCGTCAAGGGTTGCCGAGAGTTCGACTTCAGGAAGTCTGCGGGCTGGTAAATCCGCGAGGGGGAATTCAAGGTACCGCTTCCACCACGTGGAAAGCGGCTCATCCTGCGCGATCCGGGTCAATTCATCACGCGGCATTCCCAGGCAGTCCTGTTGAATCAGACGGTGCAGGGCTGCCCCTTGACGGAGATGCAGCTCGAAAGCCTCCTCGGGGTCGGCTACCTGAGACGGCCAGGGTTGGCGCGAGATGTACCGCAGCTTGAACCGTCTGGGGCAAGCAAGGTAATCCTGCAAGCTGGCCTGAGAAAAATGGAAATCACGCATCCGTTTCTCTTCTATCAAGTGCTCGCGTACGCAGCGCTGTGATCGGAGCGGCTTCACTTCGATCGCCCCGCCGTCCAGTATTCCAGGTGATGATCAGGTCTTTTCGAGCTCGAGTAATTCCAACATACAGCAAACGCAATCGCTCGGCAGCGTAGTCCAATCGAGCTTTCTGCGTTGCTTCGCCGGGATTTAAGTTCTGAGAATTCATACTTTCCAGCAGATAGTTTAACTGTGGCAGG
>JBJYWH010000040.1:0-9107 GCA_046259355.1 Anaerolineales bacterium | reverse complement strand
CAGGGCTTCCGCCTGAAGATTGAGGGGGTCCTTGAGAAACCACTTCTCGGCGATATAAAGATCCCCTTCAAGAGCCGAGGGAAAATTGTAATCATTCACGGAGATCAAGTAGACCCGGTCCCATTCCAGGCCCTTCGCTTTATGAATTGTGGACACCACGACCTTGCCAGGGAATTGATCCGGATCAAAGCCCTGACCCTCCTCACCCGATCCAAAAAAACGCCGCTCGTTCTGGGCAACCCGCGTGAGCTCATTCGCAATGTCGAGCAAGGTCGCCTCCGAGTCCGCCGCCGAATATTGCCGGGCGAAACCCGCGAAACGGTAGGTCAACGCAAGCTGTTCCGGATCATCGAGAAGGTCTATCGCCAGTGTTAGCAGGAGCTGATCCGGCATGAGCTGTGCCGCTTCGTGCCACCTCTGAGCCGCGCTTCGGAACAATTGCAGTTCTTGCCGGCAGGTATCCGACATCGGGCGGCCGTCAAGCCAATCCGATCCTGCTCGAGGCCAGAAAAACGCCTCCGGCGTGGTACATGATTTAAGGAGATTCAGGCCTTCGTCTCCCTCATCGCGGAGATCCTCTTCTACGCCCGGCCCCCATCGCCAGACCCGGTATGCACCGGCGAGATGCCGTGCATCCGAAGGCTGGGCAAGATGACGCAGCAGATCAGCGAAACTTTCCGCCATTAATCGCGTCGTTCGGGAACTCTGTAAAATCTCGACATATGGAATGCCAGCTTCTTTAAGCAGCTCCACCATTTGATACCCTCGGATATTACGCGGCACCAATACCGCGAGCGTGGCATCTGATCGTTCTTTGAGAAATCCCGCAATCGATTTCAATACCTTTTCGAGCTCCTCGTCCCGAGTATACGGAAGCTCGACGATGGCAATCGAACCCTCATGTTCCGCCGGATTCGGTTGGGGATCGTTTACGGGAGTGGGTTCAATGGCAGGTAGCGCGAGTGCGCTTCGCAGTTCCGGGACAGGGTGATGATCCCTGGTCCACTCGTTCAGTTGATTGGCCAAATCGATAATGCTTTGAGTCGATCGGCCGGAATTGGGAAGGGAGCGGCTTATCACGCCAGTCTCGCCCAGGAACCGTTTCAGGTACTGCGGACTGGCCGTTGTGAACGTTTCAAAGATCGCCTGGTTCGGGTCACCTACCCGAACCCAGTTCCCGCCTTCCCCTACGAGCGTGCGCAAGATCTCTTCCTGGAGACGGCTGCTGTCCTGGGCCTCATCCTCGAGAATATAGGGCCATCGAAGCCGCAGCCGTTCAAGATACGCACGGTCCAGCTGAAGCGCCGCGTAGGCCCTTCCGATCAGGTCATCAAAATCGAGAGCGCCACGGTAAGAGAGGGCTGTCTGGTAATCTCGGTACACAGACCAACCCATTTCCAGCTGCGGAAATCGTTCATCCTGATCATCGAGCATTGCCCGCATCGTCTGGTGTGAAATGCCTTGATCCTTGGCTGTCCGGATGATCGCGGCAGCGATATCGCCAACGAGTCTCGGCCAGTCCTGCCGCAGCACGCGCCTTTCGTCCGATGCGCGCAGGTCCTCTTTCAATTGGCTGCGGATCCAATCCTGATTTGAAGCAACCCAGGCTTCGCAGATCGAGCGCATGAGCTCGGACGTGGCTGCCTCATCGATGATTTCAAACTGCTCTGAGACACCGGCAAGGTCAGGTCGTTCTTTCACGATATCATGCGCCAATCCATGCAGGGTGCGGACACGGTATCCGAGATATGGGAGCAGACCAAAATCCCGCACGAAAGCAGCGACTTTTGTACTGAAATTTTCCACGGCTGAATTAACCAGGGTGACGATCAAGATTTCCTGATCTCCAGCAAGATTCCCCTCCGCAACCAGCTTGGCGGCGAGGTAGGAAAGTGTGGTCGTCTTCCCGCTTCCCGGCACAGCCGATACACCCATCCAACCCGATCGGTAGGAAAGAACCTCCTCCTGCTTCGGCCGCGGCGAAAATTTTTCACCCGCCATCCTGCACCCCCGTTTCACGGAGTACAGATTGAAACGCCTTTAAAAGTGGACCACGCTGCTCATATCCTCGCTCGTCAAACTCGCTCCACACGGCAAAGATCCCTGACCGGCAGCGACGTGACAGTCCGAGACATAATGTGGCGGCAATCTGATCCCGAATTTGGGTTTCGTTTTCGTCCGTCCATGGCTCCCCGCGCCGCCACTGACGGTTGAGCACGTAAGGATGAGTTAGCGGCTGGTAGATGCGCTCTGCCCACCCCTGGCTGCCGAGATCCAGCCAGAACTGGTAGGAGACCGGCCGATTATTCATCAGAAAAGTAAAAGCCGGCATGATCGCTACGGCGCCCTGGAGACCAGGGCTTGATTGGCGCAGGTCCTGAGCGCTCACTATGCCATCCTGCACAAGCTGCAGGTATATACGACCCGGATCGAGCTGCTTCTCGGCCAGGTCTTCTCCGAGAATGGAGCGGAACTTCCGAATCGATTCAATCAATGTCGAAATGACACTTCCGCTCGTGAGATCACCTTCGAACCCGAAACCAGATTGTGTGAGTACTTCCCCGAAGAGCTTGCGCATGAAATGGTCCAGAGCCAGCGGAGGGGTTTCCATGTATTCCAGCAGCCAGCTGCGCAGGAAGTCATACTTCTGGCCGAGGGCATACGTCAGGCGGTCCTGCATCTCGCCCCGCAATCGATCGAAGGGTTCCAGCCAGAGCTGGTTCCCGTTCGGCTTGTAAAGGATTCGGGCAAATAAATCAGCCCGAACCGGATCGAGTCCTGCAATGCATGCTGCCAGGGCTCGACCGATGGTCTCGCGCGAGGGATAGTACTCCCAGCCAGGATGAGCCAGGGCGGCAAGTGTCAGCAAGCTCCGCGCGGCTGGCTCTCTGCGAATGGGTCGCGAAGGGCGATAGGCAATCCATTCGATACCGCGCGTCGCGAGGCTTTGACCGAGCAGAAACCGCGTTGAATCAGACAGGTAGGGTGAGACTAGGACAATTTCGCTTCCAGGTATATGTTCCCGGTCCAGGATGGACCGGATTTTCTGCGTGATCCATTCGACAGATTCAGGCAGGTAGCGATGCACCACGATATGAAGTGCATCCTGGGGTGAACCGGGGGCGGATGGGGTTGGCACGCTGAAATGCCCGGCAAGATAACTTCCGAGCGCTTGAACCTCAGGTGAGGATACGAGGTTTGTTTCAAAACAGACCTGCTGTTCACAGGTCTCTTTCAGCTGGCGGCCATCGATAGGATCCGCCCCAAGAAATCGCCGGAAACCAGCATCGGAGTCATATACCAGCAGTGAACTCTGCAGAGCTGGCAGCCAATCCCGCAATAGGTCGTGGCTGCGGGGCGCATCTTCTTCGATGTTGTCGGCAATGAGGTGGGTCACGAGCTGAGGGCGGTAGGAGTGGAAAATGTCCGACGGGAGAATGTATTCAAAGAGGATTTCGACCTGAAGGGAGAAATCCAGCATATTCCGCTCCAGGCATGCCTGACGGAATGATTGTGCACATTGCTGGGCGGCATCATAGATCCGGCCTTGATCGGCTTTTCCAATCCACGATTCACGCAGTCGAAGCCCAATCTCCTCGATCGGGAAACCAACCAGTGCTGCCTTGTTGAGGTTATCTAGAATCTGTCGGAGCAGTTGATTTCTCTCGATGGCCAAACCATCGAAAGCTCCCTGCTCCAGGAAAGATTTGATCGTGTTCGCCATGACATACATGGCTGTCTCGAGCGTAAGAAAAGTCGGCGGCCTGTCCGGCGCCACGAAACCGGCTTCGCGCGAATAGACGGGCCAGAAAAGTTCGGCCATCCGTCGTGCCAGCCCCCCCAGGGTGAGCACCATCATCCGTCCGACATTAATCGATGGGAACGTGTCGAGCATATTGAGGTAGGGAACGGCCAGCGAGCGCTGGGGGACGATCACCAGCAACCGCTCCTGGCTGCCCATCCGTTTCAGAAGCTGGTATGCCCGATGTAAGGCAGCGGTTGTCTTCCCGCTGCCTGCGGGTCCTTCCAGAAACACGGAAGCGCTCTCTATACGCTCGAGGAATTCCCGCTGGTAATCGTGAAGATGATCTGCATCAACCCATGGTGTTGCGATCATGGGTTCAATCGTTGAAGGAGATCGATCCATGAGCGGAGAATTCATTCAGAACCTTTTACGACGCAGGCTTTGGTCATAACCCTGGAACCAACCTTACATGCTCTTCAACGATATAGCCAACATTGTACTGCTTACGCCTTGCAGGAATAGTCGTCTCGCAGGCCTAGACATAATTGGCGTGCTGGGATAGAATACCGTTTCGTGTCAAAAGCCATCGCAAGGAGGAACCCTTGGCTAACACGGCATCAGCGAAAAAACGAATTCGACAGAATGAGAAGCGTCGCGAACAGAATAAAGTCTGGCGAACGAGAGCTCGCACCTATGTAAAACGAGCCCGAATCGCGATGGAGAATGATGATAAGGCGGCAGCTCTCGAAGCTGTGAACGAAGCGATTCGCGAATTGGACAAGGCTGCGTCGAAGGGTGTAATCCATCGCCGCAATGCGGATCGCCGCAAGAGCCGCTTGATGAAGCAGCTGTCCCAGTTCGAAACCTCCGCCTGATTCCTAACCCTGCGCGCACCCGACACGACGCACAGATGTGCGTCGTGTTTCGATTTCGCCGTATCGCGGGCGTGCTATAATCGCCCTTCCGGATATTGATGATGATGTTCGAGCAGGAACTCGATCAGGCGACAGCGAAAGTCCTCGAGCTGCTGAAGGAACATGGGTTATTGGAACCCGAAAGTGTGGAGTGGGTTCCCATCCCCTTCAGCGGCGAGTGGGGTTTCGGCACCGCGTTTTGCTTCCAGGTTGCGGCGGCTGAAGCCCGCGCCGGCGTTAAGGTGCAGGTGCCACAAAGAGCACAGGAGATCGCCGAAACCATCGCCGCTGGACTCGCCGACCTGGAAGGCGTTCACCGCACAGCCGCCTTAAACGGCTACATCAACTTTTACCTTGATTCATCCGAATATGCACAGCGAGTGGTGGATACTGTATTGGAAAAGGGGAAGGATTTTGGCCGTGGAGCGCCGAAGAACGAGCGCCTCATGGTGGAGTTCGCCCAGCCCAATACGCACCACTCTTTCCATATTGGCCATGCGCGCAACGCGCTGCTTGGTGAAGCACTGGCCCGCCTGGCGAGCTTTGCAGGCTATGATACCCTGCGGGCTTCTTACCCCGGCGATATCGGCCTGGGCGTGATCACCTGCCTGTGGGGTTATTCCAAATTCCATGCTGGTGAAGAGCCGGAAGGCATCCACGAGCGCGGCCAATGGTTGGCCAAGATTTATACCGAAGCCAACGCATTGGTCACCCCAAAAGAAAACGAAACCGAGCAGGAGAGGATCCAGCGAGAACAGTACGATGCCGAACGCCGGGATATGCTTCGACGCTGGGACGAAGGCGATCCCGAGGTGCGTGAGCTCTGGCATCGAACGAGACAGTGGAGCCTCGACGAACTGAACGACATCCTCGACATGCTGGGAATCGAAATGGATGTCTTCTTCTTCGAGAGTGAAGTCGATGAGCCAGCAAAAGAGATCGTTGAAGAATTGATTGCGCTCGGCCTGGCAGAGGACGAACGACCCGAAGGCCCCGTCATTGTCCGTATCGACGAGAAACTCGGTCTATCCCGGGAGAAATACCGCACCGCCGTCATCCTGCGCAGTGATGGCACAACGCTCTACCTGACAAAAGACCTGGCGCTGGCAAAGCAAAAGTTCGAAAAGTATCACGTTGACCGCTCCATCTACGTGGTCGACACGCGCCAGAGCCTCCACTTTCAGCAGGTCTTCAAAATCCTTGAATTGTGGGGCTTTCCGCAAGCGGAGAAATGCTTCCATCTGGCCTATGGTTTTGTCACCCTGCCGGAAGGGACCATGTCTTCACGCAAAGGAAACGTCATCCTGTTCATGGATGTGCTGGCCGAGGCCGAACGGCGGGTGCTGGAAATCATCGCCGAGAAGAACCCGGATCTCCCCGCCGCTCAGCGACCGGTCGTAGCGCGCATCGTCGGATTGGGCGCGCTCACATACAGCATGCTCTCCGTAGACAACATTCGCGATATCGTCTTCAACTGGGATGAAGCCCTTAGCTTCGATGGCCAATCAGCTCCCTATATCCAGAATGCCTTTGTGCGAGGCAACAGCATCCTGGCACGCGCTGCAGGCATTCCCGAGCAGGCTGAATTCACCTACGAGCTCGACGTCACAGAAGTCGATCTCATCGAGCTCATCTCCAAGTTCCCGGCCGTTGTTCAGCGGGCTGCCGATGAGTATAAGCCGCTGTATATGGCAACCTATGTATTCGACCTCGCGCGTGCATTCCATCTCTTCTACCATGCGGTGCGCGTACTCCAGGCTGACGAGAAGCGCATCCAGCAAGCCCGACTGCGGCTGACCGCTGCCGCACGACAAACCTTGGCCAACGGCCTGTATTTGCTCGATATTCAAGCGCCACCGGTTATGTAATATTTCGGAACAGGTATATTCTTCAACCATCCAACGGAGGATCCAGGTCAATCTATGAACCCACAACGCATCATCATCATGGGGGCTGCAGGACGAGATTTTCACAACTTCAACGTCTACTTCCGAGATAACGCCGACTATCAAGTTGTGGCCTTTACGGCTACCCAGATTCCCAATATTGAAGGGCGTGTGTACCCGGCCGCTCTGGCTGGAAAACTCTACCCGGATGGAATTCCCATCTACCCCGAGAAGGAACTCCATGATCTGATCATAAAGCACGCAATTGATCAGGTGATCTTCGCCTACAGCGATGTCTCCCATGAATACGTTATGCACCTCGCCTCGCGAGTCCTCGCATACGGCCCGGATTTCCGATTGATGGGTCTTACCACCACCCAGATCAAATCCAGCAAGCCGGTCGTTTCGGTGTGCGCCGCTCGTACGGGCAGCGGGAAGAGTCAGACCAGTCGCTATGTTGCCGACCGACTGATCGAGATGGGCTACAAGGTTGCAGCTATCCGCCACCCGATGCCCTATGGGGATCTCGAGCAGCAGGCCGTCCAACGCTTTGGTACGTATGAGGATCTCGAGAAGTACGACTGCACGATCGAAGAACGTGAGGAGTACGAACCACACATCGACCGCGGCGTTATTGTCTACGCCGGCGTGGATTACGGCCGTATTCTTGAACAGGCCGAAAAAGAGGTCGACATCGTCCTCTGGGACGGCGGTAATAACGACCTCCCCTTCTACAAGAGCGACCTGAACATTGTGGTGCTTGACCCACTCCGTCCCGGGCACGAGGTGCGCTACCATCCTGGCGAGGCCAATGTTGTTGCAGCTGATGTCATCGTTCTGAATAAGATTGATAGTGCTGCACCCCAGGATGTGATGCGCGTGCGTGAGAATGTCGCCGCCATCAATTCCACTGCCACGGTGATCGAGGCTGCCTCGCCGATCTTTCTTGATGATCCACAGGCCATACGAGGGAAGCGGGTCCTGGTCGTCGAAGATGGACCAACTCTGACACATGGAGAAATGGCATATGGTGCGGGATGGGTGACGGCCAAGCGTTTCGGCGCCGCTGAGATCATCGACCCGCGCCCGTTCGCAGTCGGCAGCATCGCAGCCACGTATCAGAAATATCCCACAACCGGTGATGTGCTTCCGGCGATGGGGTACGGCGAGAAGCAGATGAAAGAGCTGGAGAAAACGATCAACAATTCGGATGCCGATCTCGTCCTGATCGGCACCCCGATCGATCTGGGGAAACTGCTCAAGCTGAACAAGCCGTCCATGCGCCTGCGCTATGAACTGCAGGTTATCGGGCAGCCAACCCTGGATGCCGTGCTGCAGGAGCGCTTCGGGAAGCGCTAGAAATATGAAACGTTCAAACCGCCGCGCCCCTTTCGCCCGTCTTTCCTGGGAGGGGCGCGGCGACTTTAACCAACCTCCACCCTCTTCGCTGGAAGTCTGGTCGCGAACAGGCTCCGAACCGCCACAAGATCCACGGGACGGCAACCGTTTGATCCAGGCCGATAACCTGATCGCAATGTCCTCTCTGCTGGCCGAATTGGAAGGCGAGATCGATATGATCTATGTCGATCCTCCTTTCCTGAGCGGCAAGGCGTACCGGGCTCGTATCGGACGGGGTGAGGATTCACGCCAGCCAGAGACCTGGAAGACGGTCAGGGGTTATTCAGACAGCTGGCAGGATGGCGCACAATACCTCAGTATGCTTTATCCACGCCTGCTCTTGATGCACCGGCTGCTCTCGGAAAAAGGCAGCCTTTACCTTCACCTGGATTGGCATGCATCGGCATACGCTCGCGTGCTGCTGGATGAGATCTTCGGGCCGGATCGCCTTCTAAATGAAATCGTATGGACCTATCATGGCCCCTCCCCCATCCGTTCTGCTTTCAACCGCAAGCACGATACGATCCTGCTCTACAGCAAGAGCCGCGAATACACATTTAACGTGGACCAGGTGCGCGTGCCATACGACGACAACACCGTGAAGACGTTCGCATCATCGGAAAAAGCCGGCTTTGGGAAACAGCCAGATCTTGAACGAGGAAAGGTTCCCGAGGATTGGTGGTACTTCCCGGTCGTCGCCCGGCTTCACAGCGAAAGAACCGGTTATCCCACACAGAAACCGGAGGCATTGCTCGAGCGCATGATCAAAGCGTCCAGCAACCCGGATGATCTGGTGGCGGATTTCTTCTCGGGCTCAGGCACAACAGCGGTCGTTGCAGATAGGCTCCAGCGGCGTTGGATCATTAGCGATCCATCTCCACTTGCAGCCATTACTTCCTACCGCAGACTCAGATTAGCTAAAGCCCAGAGATCGGTCTCATGGGAAGTTGAAACCGGAGAGCAGCCCCACGCTGAGCTTCGGCTCGACCTGCACCTGGAGCGCAGCCCCGAAGGGGTTTCATGCGGACTCCGAGGAGCATCAGCCCGGGAAGGAGCCCAGCTTCGTTTCCCGGACGACATCGTCCTATGGGAAATCGATCCTGAACCAACCAGTTCAACTTTCCATTCAAAAATTTGTTTTGCGCGTGGCTTTCAAGCCGATGA
>JBJYWH010000039.1:0-2284 GCA_046259355.1 Anaerolineales bacterium | reverse complement strand
TACCCGCGCTGACAATCTTGCTTTGCTCCGCCTGTACAGGGTCCGTGCCTCCGGAACAGCCGGGAATGTGCACGCTGATGGGGTGTATCGACAGCCTGACCATTCGCTTGGCGGGCAGCGTTCCAGCGGAATTCCAGCTGCAGCTCGAATTCGAGGATCGGATTCAGACGATTGAGTGTGGGATGGAATCCCGTTCAGGGGATTCTGCCTCTCCCGATGACAGCTCGTGCATGCAATCCGTTGTTGTTTTCTGGAATGCCGCGCCGGAAGAAGCGCGAATCCGAATCTCCGGCGATGGCATCGTTTATGAGGAGACGATCCACCCTGGCTATAACCTCAACCAACCGAACGGACCGGATTGTCTGCCGATTTGCCGTAGTGGGGAGGCGACGGTGCGCATTCCGTAGCCTGCGTGCAGTTTCCTGGAGGCGCCTATGCGTTGGCCGTTGGTGGCTCTTCTTGTTCAACCCGTCCTGGCCGGATTGCTCCTCCTCCTGCTTCACCGATGGAAGCCTGCGAATCTGGTTCGTATCCTGATGGGAAGCGGATTACTTGGTGCGGTGCTCACCGCGCTGATCGTCTTCTTGCGCTCGAGCGTCCCGATCGCTCCCTATGAATTGAGCAAGGACGCGTGGGATCCGGTCTACAGGCAGATTCTCCTGTCACTGTACGTCGGATTCGGCTTGGGCATCTTCATCCCGGTGTTTTTCGTGCTGCCAATCCACTGGATCAGGAAGTGGGCAGGGTAGGTTCCCGCACGGCACAAGGATTTCCCCTTCATCCATTGGTAAGGTCGAGTTAAGCTCGCAATAAGGCAGGAGTGAGCCGTGTTGATCTACCATGGTACGCGGAGGTAATCCATCATGGAAAAAGACATCACCTTTGAATCGGAAGGCTTTCGCCTGGCTGGCACGTTGAGTATTCCAAATTCACCAGAAATCCCTGGTTCGGTTTTACTCGTTACCGGATCCGGACAGCTTGATCGGAACGAAAACAACAAGAAATTTATGGGAAACACCTTCAATCAGATCGCTCATCGCCTGGGGGAAGACGGCTTCGCCTCACTCCGCTACGACAAGCGAGGAATCGGAGCGAGCGAGGGGGACTACTGGCGGACAGGTTTTTATGATCACATCACCGACGCCGCTGCAGGCGTGCGGTATATGCAATCGCTCCCGGAGCTGCACCAGGCCCCAATCTTTCTGCTCGGACACAGTGAAGGCGCCGTAATCTGTGCCCGGCTTGCTGCCGAAGGGGTTGGCGCGGCGGGAGCAATCCTGCTCGCGGGGACTGCGCAGACCGGAGAAGCGACGCTGCGCTGGCAGGCCGGTATGATTGCCAAGAACATGAAGGGTTTCAACGGCTTCCTGATCCATCGGCTTCACCTGGATGTGCTCAAGGCTCAGGATAAGGCCTTACGGAAGATCAAGTCTTCAACCAGGGACTGGATCCGGCAAGGGCTGGTCCAGAAAATCAACGCCAGGTGGATGCGCGAGTTTCTGGCGTATGACCCAACAGATGATTTAAAGCATATTCGAATTCCCGTGCTGGCACTGACCGGGTCGAAGGACATCCAGGTGAACCCGGATGATCTTCCGCGAATGGCGGAATTTGTGGGAAACGGATTCGAATATCATATCATTCCCGACATGACCCACACGTTGAGAGCCGAAAAAGACGGCGCAGGGCTTTCGATGTACAAGCAGGAGATCCAGCGTCCGCTCGACCCACGCCTGCTTGACCTTATTCAGGACTGGCTGGAACGTCAAAGCTCAACCCGACGTGTGGCAGGAAAAATGGCGGCAAGCGTCAGCAGCTGAGGAAAGACTCGGCTCGATTGCATGGCGTGATGGGCCGGGTGCGAGGGTGCTGCCGCAGGCCTGAACGAGACTGCCGCCCTTGGACCCGGCCGGTATCTCAACCTCTGACGGAGCTAAAAGTCAGCTTCAAGAGGTGACAGCGCCCCGTAACGGGGACGGTCCGCCCACGACATCGACGAAACCAATGGCCTGTCCCGGGGCATGGATCGGAGACTCAAGGAGAGTCGAAATGTCGAAGCATGCGTACATGGTGATCTTCTTCCTGCTCATGATCGCCAGCATCGTTGGTTTGGATGTTCTGTTCCTCAGAGAGCATTTCGTGGCACGCCTGATTGTGAACATCTGCATCGTCGTCTTGTTCTCGGGCTTCTACTTCATCTTCCTGAAGGACTTGTGAGGGGCTGGTTGCTCCCGATCCAACTCGATCGCTGCCGCGCCTCAAGCAGCCGTTCGACCGCTGCCGC
>JBJYWH010000038.1:2838-4643 GCA_046259355.1 Anaerolineales bacterium | reverse complement strand
CTGGCGCGCTTTCGCTCCATGGAATGATCGCGGCCGGGCTGCTGGGCGGTGTGACGTTCGGGCTGGGCGGCTGGCGTCCATCCGTGGTGCTGATCTGGTTCTTTCTCAGTTCAAGCCTGCTCACCCGGCTCTTCGCGAAGGAGAAGACGAAAGCCAGCCTCGATTATGCCAAGGGAGGCGCAAGGGATCTGGCGCAGGTCCTGGCTAACGGGGGTGCGGCCGGACTGGCGATCCTTGTGTTCGGTTTAGGGAAGTTCGAGTTTGCCCGCTACGCCTTCGTGGGGGCATTGGCGGCCGCCAATGCCGACACCTGGGCGACCGAACTGGGGGTGCTTTCCCGGAACCTGCCGCGCCTGCTCACAAGCGGGAAAGAGGTTCCCCGGGGCACATCCGGCGCTGTCAGCAGGACGGGGCTGTTGGCCTCTCTGGTTGGAGCGGCGACAGTGGCCGGATTGGCGGGCTGGCTCGAAGGGGACCTTCGCCTGGCCTCGGCTGCGCTGGTAGCCGGTTTTCTCGGATCCGGCTTGGATAGCTTTCTTGGCGCATGCTGTCAGCGGGTCTATTATTGTCCTGCGTGTCGGCGCGAAACCGAGCGGCACCCACAGCACCACTGCGGAACCACGACGGAAGTGCTGCGCGGCGCAAGCTGGTTGGATAACGATGGAGTCAACGCGCTGGCGACGATTTTCGGCGCGTTGCTGGCCGGTGCCTTCACCCTTGGAGGCACGTAAAAGCCCGGGAGGCTGCCATGGAAGGAAGCCGTGAACAGATTCGCCGCCTGCTGAAGACGTTTGGCATTCAAGCCGATGAAGCCTTGATCGCCCACCTCGCCCGCCTGCCAGGGAGCAAACCCCTGCATGTCCGGCTGGTCCTGGAGGATCACACGGACTACGGCGCGAGTCCGCCGGACATCCCGCTGCACCTTGAAATCGAGGGCGTGATCGAACCCTGAGGGCGGGCTATGGCACCGTGCGCGGCGATGGGTGCCTCGCGCTCGCACCATCCGATGGTGCATTTCAGGAGGTTTCCATGCCAAATGGTGAAGTGCTTGGATTGATTCTCGGCGGCGGCCGCGGCTCGCGGCTGTGGCCGCTTACCAAACTGCGGGCCAAGCCAGCCGTTCCGATCGGAGGGAAATATCGCCTGGTCGATATCCCCCTCAGCAATTGTCTCAACTCCGGCATCAACCGCATCGCCGTTCTTACCCAATTCAATTCGGTCTCACTCCACCGCCATATCACGCAGACCTACAATTTTGACCTCTTCCATTCCGGCTGGGTTCAGATTCTGGCCGCCGAACAAACGCTGACCAGCCATGATTGGTACCAGGGCACGGCCGACGCCGTCCGCAAGCAGATGTTCGAGATCGAGGTGACCGGCGCACGGGATGTGCTTGTCCTGGCCGGCGACCATCTCTACCGCATGGATTATCGCAAGATGATCGCCCGGCACATGGAGATGAACGCCGACGTGACCGTGGCGGTTAAACCGGTCGCCCCGGACGAAGCCGGACGTTTTGGACTTCTCAAACAGGATCAAACCGGGCAGATCACGGCATTCATCGAAAAGCCAAAGGAAGCGGCGGTACTGCAGGCATTCGCCTGCCGGCCGGATGAGGACCGCCCGTACCTCGGCTCGATGGGCATCTATATCTTCAAGATGGACGTGCTGGCCGATCTGCTCGAATCCGAGCACGATGACTTCGGCGGCGATGTGCTCCCGGCTGCGATCGAATCCCATCGAGTCTTCGGCTTCGATTTTGATGGGTACTGGGAGGACATCGGGACAGTTGAGGCGTTCTACCG
>JBJYWH010000038.1:0-2828 GCA_046259355.1 Anaerolineales bacterium | reverse complement strand
TTCAGCTTCCACGATCCGGTCAGCCCGATCTACACCCGCCCCCGGTTTCTGCCCGGTTCGCGCATTTACAATGTCTGCCTCGACCGGGTTAAGCTGGCAGATGGGTGCGTGGTGGAAGGGGCCGAGATCCAGCATGCCATCATCGGCATACGCAGTATCATTTCGGAAGACGTGGTCCTGCGCGACAGCGTGATCATGGGAGCCGACTACTACGAGGGTGAGCGGGAAGCCCTGCCGCCGGGAGCTCCCCCGATGGGCATCGGACGCGGCTCACGCATCACCGGCGCCATCATCGACAAGAACGCACGCATCGGGGCCGGGGTGGTGATCGAACCGCATTACGGGCAGCCCGACACCGATACCGAATCATGGTCAATTCGTGATGGGATCGTCGTCATTCCCAAGCACGCCGTTATACCCGAAGGAACCGTGCTGGCGCCCTGAAGATCATCCAGCATGCTGAACGAAAAAGCGCGGCGGCTCCGGCCGCCGCACTTTGGGGAAGAGACTTATCGGTCTTAAGCTCGGTGGGACACGCGTATGCGCGTGACCGCCACCATGGCCAGCGCCAGGAAGAGCGCGCTGAACATCCAGAGCGAGCGGTGATCCGTCAGGTCGATCAGCCAGCCGGCGAGAATAGGACCGGTGATGGCTGCAGCCGAAGAGGCGAAGTAGTACAGGCCGGTGTAGACGCCAATGCTGGCTTCGTCCCCGAGGTCGTAGACCATCGGCAGCGAATTGATATTGACCAGCGCCCAGAACGCGCCCATCAGCGCCAGCGTGATCAGCAGCAGGGTCGGATTGCGGATGAAGAATCCCGCAACCAGGCCGAGAAGCATTCCGGCCAGGCCGGCCATAATGGTCGGTTTGCGGCCGATGCGCGTCGCCAGCAGTCCACTCGGGATGGCGAACAGGATCAACGTCGCGGCAAAGGCCGTCAGCATCTGCGTGCCGGTACCCACATCGATCCCCAGCACGTTGCGGGCATAGATTGTGAAAAAGGCCTCCATGGCGTTCCAGCCCACGAACCAGAAGAAGATCGCGCTCAGCAGTGCCAGCGGGCTGTATTCGGGGCCGCGCAGCACGCGCTGGATGCTGGTCCACAAACCCGGTGCGGCTTCTGAGGCTTCCGCTTCAGGTGCCGGCGGCTCGTGCACGGCCAGCAGTACGACCAGGATCGCGAGCAGCATGATGCCAGCCCCGACGATAAATGGCAGCGGTACGCCGATTTTGTAGAGTGCGCCGCCGCCGAAGAGCGCCACAGCACCACCCAGCCCGCCCATCAGATTAATCACGCCGTTGGCCTTGCTGCGATCTTCCGGCTTAAATAGATCGCCCAGGTAGGCAATCGTCGGTGAACGGAAGACCGCCATCCCAAGGTTCGTTCCCAGAATGGCTAATGCAATCAGCACGAAATTCTCGCGCACGAACGGCACCAGGATGAAGAACAACGCTGCCGCTGGTGCGCCCAGCATCAGGAACGGTTTGCGTCTCCCGAAGCGCGTGCGCGTGCGGTCGGAGAGGCTGCCCACCCACGGTTGGACGAACATGTTGATGATGTTGTCCCAGGTCAGAATAAACCCGACCACCAGGGCCGAGAGTCCGAGGTCCTCCAGCATGGGGGGAATCAGGCTGTTGAAGAGCGGCCAGATGATGCTGATGCCGAAAAAACCAAATCCAAGCAGAAATGTACGTCGGTACGGAAATCGCTGCATTTTGGTCCCTCCGCGAATCAGGGTTCGATTCTAGGTGCTCCGAAGAAAGGTGCAAGTGGGTTGAACCGTGGTTGACCCTCTTCAGTATGAGATATACAATGCAAGACACCGAGGCACCATCCCGGTGCTTTTACTGCGCGCCGCCGCGTGCTGGCGGAGCGCAGTATGGTTATCGACAGGAAGGGAGGTGGTGGAGAAGGTCAATCGGACCGCGCGAACTGGTACGGCCCAAACAACCTTGAGTTCAGGAGGAGAATACTGTGAAACGCCGAAAGTTATTCATGCTCTTTAGCGTGCTCGTGCTGGCCAGCATGGTGCTTGCGGCCTGCGGTGGCGCAGCGACTGAAGCACCGGCTGCGCAGCCGACCGAGCCGCCCGCTCCCCAGCCGACCGAGCCTCCGATGGAGGAATTCGTTGGCAAGAGCCTGGTCGCCCCGAACTGTGACTACGGTGGGAAATTCAAGAGCATTGAAGCCACCGATCAGTACACGGTCGTCTTCACGCTGTGCGCTCCATTCCCAGCCTTCCTGCCGACGCTGGCCTTCAGCGTCTTCTCGATTTATCCCGAGGAATGGATTCAGGCTACAGCCGGACCCGAGACCCGCACGACCGAGGGCCTCGATATGCCTATCGGCACCGGCCCGTACAAGGTGAAGGAATGGGTGCGTGGCGAGAGCCTGATCTTTGAGCGCAACCCGAACTTCTACGGTGATCCGGCGATCCCCGCCACCCTCGTCTTCCGCTGGAACAGCGAGGGCGCGGCCCGACTGCTCGAACTGCAGGCCGGTACAGCCGATGGCATCGACAACCCGAGCCCGGATGACTTCCCGGTCATCGCGGCCGACGACAGCCTGCAGCTGATCGAGCGCCCGGCGCTGAACATCTTCTACGTCGGCATCACCAACACCTTCGCTCCGTTCGATGACGTGCGAGTTCGCCAGGCGGTCGCCATGGGTATCGATCGTCAGCGCATCGTCGACAACTTCTACCCGCCAGGGTCCGAGGTCGCTACACACTTCACGCCCTGCGTGATCCCAAATGGCTGCGTGGGCGATGAATGGTACGCCTTCGATCCGGAAGCCGCCAAGGCGCTGCTGGCTGACGCCGGCTACC
>JBJYWH010000037.1:0-4595 GCA_046259355.1 Anaerolineales bacterium | reverse complement strand
CCTGCTTGATGAACCGACAGCCGGTATGAACCCGCACGAGTCGGCAGATACCATGCACTTTATCCGCCGGCTGCGGGATGAACTGGGCATCACCATCCTGCTGATTGAACATGACATGCGCGTCGTCATGGGAATCTCGGAACGAGTCACCGTGCTGGATTACGGCGTGAAAATCGCCGAGGGATCGCCGATCGAGATCCAACGCAACACTCAGGTTATTGAGGCTTATCTTGGTCGCGGTGCGGCTTCCGGGCTCGAATCCGCCGCAGGCCTGGCATAAGAGGGAGCGCGTCCAATGCCCATGCTGGAACTCCATGATGTGCACGCCTACTACGGCAATATCCACGCGCTCAAAGGCATCTCGATCGATGTTGAGGAAGGTGAAATTGTCACCCTGATCGGTGCCAATGGCGCCGGCAAGTCGACGACCCTTAAGACCATCAGCGGCCTATTAAAACCACGGCGGGGCACGGTAATCCTCGAGTCGGAGGATCTTCAACCTTTCCCTCCCCACGAGATCGCCGAAAAGGGCGTCTCACTCGTTCCTGAAGGGCGCGGCATTTTCGCCAAGCTGACCGTGGCCGAAAACCTCGACATGGGAGCGTTCCGCCGCACCGATCGCGATGGGATCGAAAAAGACCGCCAGCGAGTATTCAAGCTCTTCCCGCGATTGCATGAACGCGAAAGCCAGGTCGCCGGCACGCTGAGCGGCGGGGAGCAGCAGATGCTTGCGACGGGCCGTGCGCTCATGTCCCGTCCGAGGCTGATGCTGCTGGACGAACCGTCGATGGGACTCGCTCCAGTCCTGGTGGAGAGCGTGTTCGAAACCATTCAGGAAATCAACCGGGAGGGCACCACCATCTTGCTGGTCGAGCAGAATGCCCACATGGCGCTGCAGATCGCCCAGCGGGGATATGTCCTCCAGACTGGCGAGATCGTGCTCTCGGATACTGCCGAAGGGCTGCGGGTCAACCCGATGGTCCAGAAAGCTTACCTCGGGATCCAATAAGCCGACCCGATCGAATCGAGATATCCCCACGAACCCGCAGATGTTTGCGGGTTCGTTTCTTCTGTCGGCACGTATTCCGAATGCGTGAGTCGAACCGGGTCCGGTGTACAATTTCATCGTCCATAATAAGGAAAACCCGATGGAATTACTTGTGCTTAACGCCCGTGAAGTTCAGCAGGCCTTGCCGATGAAGCAGGCGATTGATGCGATGATTGAAGCCTTCATCCAGCTCTCGAATGACAGCAGCGAGGTCCCCCTCCGGTCACGTATTCAGCTAACCGATGTCGATGGGGTTTCGCTCTTCATGCCGGCTTATCTGCGCCGAACGCAGGATCTAGGGATGAAAATCGTCTCGGTCTTCCCCAAAAACCCCGAACTCGATCTCCCGACCATCCACGCGCTGGTCATCGCCATCGATCCGCAAACCGGCCGCCCACTCGCCCTGCTCGAGGGTGCAGCCCTGACCGCGATACGCACCGGTGCAGCTTCGGGCGCGGCAACCGAGCTGCTCGCCCGATCGGATGCGAAAATCGCTGCCATCTTCGGGAGCGGCGCGCAAGCACGAACGCAGCTCGAAGCGATATGCACGGCACGCGATATCGAACACGCGTGGATCTACAGCCTCGATCCTCCTGCTGCAGATCGGTTAATCGCCGATCTTGCCGGCGTTGGTCCGATCCCATCATCCCTACAACGGGCGGACAACCCCCGGCAGGCGGTTCAGGAAGCCGATGTGATCTGCACTGCCACGACATCCCTGAAGCCGGTATTCGACGGAGCCGATCTTAAACCCGGCGTTCACATCAACGCCATCGGCTCCTTCACGCCCGAGATGCAGGAAATCGATGCATCCACAATGGCCAGCGCCTACATTGTGCTCGATTCGCGTCAGGCCGTCCTTTCGGAGAGCGGCGATGTCCTCATCCCGCTGGCCGATGGCACGCTGACCGAAGCCAATCTACAGGTCGAACTCGGGCAAATCGCATCCGGTGCAGAGCCTGGCAGGACATCGGATACGCAGATCACCCTTTTTAAATCCGTC
Organism: Anaerolineales bacterium; assembly: GCA_046259355.1. Classification (GTDB taxonomy): domain Bacteria; phylum Chloroflexota; class Anaerolineae; order Anaerolineales; family E44-bin32; genus E44-bin32. Next base: position 2,544 of record JBJYWH010000037.1, on the reverse strand, counting down.
GGTGTCGCTGTTCAGGACGCAATCGCCGCCAGCCGAGCCGTCCAGAACGCACAAGCCGAAGGCCTGGGACATACGATACAACTGTAGTCGTCAGGAGGAAATCACGGTGGATTTACCTGCAAGTGCGGATGTAGTCGTCATTGGAGGCGGCGTAATGGGCGCCAGCACCGCTTACCATCTTCGGCGGGCCGGCGTTGAACACGTGCTCTTGCTCGAAAAAGAAAGCTACTTCGGCCAGGGAGCGACGGGACGATGCGCAGGCGGCGTGCGCTACCAATTCGCAACCGAAGTTAATGTGCGCCTCTCCATCGCCAGCCTTTCGATGATTGAAAATTTCAAAGCCGAGACGGGCCAGGACCCCCAATACCGTAAGTGCGGCTACTTGTTCGTGATCACGAATCCACAGGATATTGGAACGTTTCAGCGCAATCTTCAGATGCAGAATGTGCTCGGAGTCCCTACCAAGTGGCTGGACGGCGACGCAGTGCGTGACAGGGTACCCACGATGCGATTTGATGACGCGCTGGGTGGCAGCTGGAATGCCGACGATGGGCTGGCCGACCCCAACAGCATTGTGATGGGATATGTCAGCCGGTTCCGCCAGCTGGGAGGATGGGCTCTCACCGACCAGGAAGTCATCTCGATCGGGGTTGAAAGCGGCCGAGCAATATCGCTCAGCACGCCTGCAGGCAAGGTTGCCTGCGGTGCGATTGTTAACGCTGCCGGGCCATGGATGGGGCTGATCGGCAGCATGGCGGGAGTGCCCATCCCCATCGAGCCCATCCGCCGTCAGATGGTGACCACCACGCCGCTGCCTGGGCTGCCCCACGATTTTCCATTTGTCATCGATTTTTCGCAGTCGCTTTATTTCCACCGTGAAGGCGAAGGGATCCTGACCGGGATGTCAAACCCCGATGAAAAACCCGGATTTGATCAGTCGATCGATGAAGAGTGGGAGCTGATCGCCATGGAAGCGGCTGCCGAGCGCCTTCCCATGCTGAACAACGCAGGCCGACTCTCCGGTTGGGCCGGGTTATATGAAGTCACCCCGGACGCTCATCCCATCTTCGGCCCCACTCCCATCGAAAACTTCTGGCTGGTCGGTGGCTTTTCAGGCCACGGTTTTATGCACGGTCCCATCGCAGGACAACTGATGGCAGAATTCCTTACGGACGGGAAAGCCTCAACCGTCGACGTTTCCATGCTTGACCTGGCGCGGTTTGAGGAGCATCGGTTGATCCATGAGTTTAACGTGGTGTAGAGATGGAAGCGGAAATCATTACGATCGGAACTGAAATCCTGCTGGGTCAGATTGTGGACACCAATACCCGCACGATCGCCCAGCGACTTCGTGATATCGGGCTGGACATCTACCGTACTTCGACCGTCGGAGATAATGCCGCCCGCATTGCCGAGGCAGTGCGCGAAAGCATGAGCCGCGCCTCGGCCGTGATTACCACCGGCGGCCTCGGGCCCACGATCGATGACGCCACCCGTGAGGGCATCGCACTTGCGCTCGGGGTTGAAACGATTTTCGATCCGGTTCTTTGGGAGCAGATCACCGCTCGCTTTGCGAGTTTTGGCCGTGAGCCCGGAGAGAATAACCGCCGCCAGGCCTTCATTCCGCAGGGAGCGACTCCGATCGAGAATCCAGTCGGCACAGCGCCAGCATTCTATTTCGAAGGGGAGAAAAGCGTCGTCATCGCCCTGCCGGGTGTTCCAGGCGAGATGTCCTACCTGCTCGAACAGGATGTGATCCCCTACCTCAAACAGCGTCTCGGCTTGAGCGGGACCATCCTTACGCGGGTTGTGCGAACGGCCGGGCTAGGCGAATCATCCCTCGATGAACGAATTACGGACCTCGAAAAGCTCTCCAATCCGACCGTCGGGCTCTCTGCTCACCCTGGCCGAGTCGATGTCCGAATCACGGCCAAGGCGTCGACCCGGAACCAGGCGGAGGAGATGATCTGGCAAATGGAGGCCACCCTCCAGCAGCGGCTCGGGGATCGTATCTATGGCTACGACGACGAGACGCTTGAAAGCGTCGTTCTAGCACATTTGAAATCAGAAAATTTGAAACTGGCCGTCATCGAACATGGCACAGAAGGACTGCTTGCCATCAGCCTGGCAGCCGCCAGGGATACCTTCGCCGGCGGCCGCATCATTCCGGAAGCAATTGACATGGATGCAATCGAGAGCCACCTGGTGGCATTCATGGCCGAAACCGAAGCCCGAGCTGGATTGGGGCTATCGCTGGTTCAGGATGAAGGTGATTGGACCCTGCGCATTCTTCGAATCCTGCCCGATGGATCTTCTCAGCGAGAGTATGAGTACGGTGGCGTGTTTCTTAATGTGCGCGAGCGCGGGGTCAGCTTTGCGCTGGAGTTCTTACGCCGCGGCTTGATCAGCCTCGGTAACGAAACGATTCCTTGACATCCCATCCAGGCAACCCTATAATCCGCGTCGATCAGGCGGGTGTCGCCAAGTGGTAAGGCAGTAGCTTCCCAAGCTACCATTCGTGGGTTCGAATCCCATCACCCGCTC
>JBJYWH010000036.1:0-2655 GCA_046259355.1 Anaerolineales bacterium | reverse complement strand
GCATGACTCGCAGGTTTCAAGCCTTGATTTCCAGGATCTCGAATTTCGTTTCTCCGGCCGGCGTTCGAGCGATCGCAATATCGCCTACTCGTTTCCCCAGAAGGGCCTTACCAATAGGAGACTCGTTGGAGATCTTTCCATTTCGAGGATCCGCCTCCTTAATCCCGACCAGATGGAAGGTATCGGGTTCGCGGCCATCCTCCTTGACGATCACCGTCGAACCGATCTCAACGAGTTCACCATCACCGCCGTTTTCCACGATCGTGGCTTCACGGAGCACGGCCTCAATCTCCTGGATCTTGCCCTCCAGGAATGCCTGCTGCTCCTTGGCAGCGATGTAGTCGGCGTTTTCACTGAGGTCGCCCTGTGAGATTGCATGCCGGAGACGCTTCGCAAGCTCGGTACGGCGTGGGCCTGTGAGTTCGGCTAGCTCGCCTCGTAATTTCGCTTCACCTTCTGGTGTTAGAAAAATCTCTCGTTGATCCATCTTTGTCCTTCAAACCCATAATCCGTTAACGATGCACTCCAACGACACAAAATCGATAGCTCAATCGTCATGATCGCATGTCCCAGAAATGAAAAACCGGTCCTTCGGAGTGGTTCCTGGGTGGTGTCACCTCACCTTGAACGCAGTGAGTCTACCCGACGGATCAAAAGGCTGTCAATGCCCGCGTTGACAGAGCATCATGGCATGTCGGATAATCAGGCATTCCACAACGATCATGAAGGAGGCGGAATGGCATATCCATTTCCGAGCCAATCCTGGTTGGAAGCATTGCGTGATCTGCTCAACCATGACGAACGGTACGCAAGGGTTGCTCAAAAATGGGAGGGCGATATTCTCGTGATAATTGAGAATGATGGTGACGAAACGAATCAAGACCTTCCGGTTGCCCTATATCTCGATCTCTGGCATGGGAGCTGCCGTTCGATCGGCTTGTTTCACCCTGGAACGGATGAACTGCCCACAGCTGCGTTCAGCCTGACGGCTCCGTTATCCAATATCCTGAAAATCTTCACCGCGGAACTGGATCCGGTCCAGGCCATGCTTACTCGACGGTTGAACGTGCAGGGCAACATGGCATACATGCTGAGGAATATTCCCGTCGTGCTTGATTTCGTCCGCTGCTGCCGGCTGGTCGAGATCGAGGGATTCGAATAGTCAGGAGGGAATGAAATGCCGCATTATTTACTGATCCACCAGATTGAGCAGTTCCCTGCATCCCAGGATGAATGGATCGAATTATGGCGCACCATTCGAAGGCGCTGCACGCAAGAAGCAGAGTGGCTGCATTCCTTTATGGACACACAGACCAATAAGCTATATTGCGAATGGAAGGCCACCGATCTCGATGCCATCGAAAAATGCTTCGATGAAGACGCGTTGCGCATGGCGCCAATCGAGTACAGCAGCGAGATTGCGTACTTCGACACCGAATGGCTGGATGAAACGTAGAACGAACACCGGCCGAAAATCGCATATGCTGTCATCCATCACGCAACGTCAATCCACCCAGGGTGCCAATATGACCAGAAGCAGCGAACGCGAGGTTTACGATTATGTTGTGATCGGTTCGGGGTTTGGTGGCAGCGTGTCCGCGCTGCGCCTTGCCGAGAAGGGGTATCGGGTGCTGGTCCTCGAGCGGGGCCGGCGCTACCGGGATCAAGATTTTCCTCGCTCGAACTGGAATCTGCGGAAGTACCTCTGGATGCCGGCCATTCGATGCTTTGGATTTCTCCAATTAAGTTTGCTGCCCGATGTTCTGGTTATGCACTGGAGCGGCGTGGGAGGGGGCAGCCTGGGATACGCCAACGTGCTGGTCGAGCCGGACGATTCCGCTTTCGACGCCCCGGCGTGGCGAGAACTTGGTGATTGGAAACAGATTCTGGCGCCCCATTACGCCGAGGCAAAGCGCATGCTCGGGAGGACGGTCGCGGTTGAACTGACGGAAGCCGACGATCTGCTCCAATCTGCTGCCAGGGAGATGGGCCGCGGTTCGACCTTTGCGCCGGTACATGTCGGCGTGTTTTTTGGCCCGGAAGGCGAGGAAGTGCCTGATCCATTTTTCAAGGGCGAGGGGCCGCCACGCAGCGGATGCAAATTCTGCGGTGGATGCATGGTGGGCTGCCGCTACAATGCGAAGAACACCCTTCCTAAAAACTACCTCTACTTCGCCGAGCGCTTGGGCGTGGATATTCAGCCCGAATCGGAAGTGACCCGGATTGATCCGGTGGAGTCCGATGGAGCTCGTGAACGACTGTATCGCATTCAGGTTCGATCCTCGACTTCGTGGTTCGGCTCGCGAACGCATCACGTAAACGCTAAACGCGTAATTGTCGCGGCCGGCGTCCTCGGCACGCTGCGGTTGCTTTTCCGCTGTCGCGATGAGTACCGGACCTTGCCGGACATTTCGCAGGCGTTGGGCACGAATGTGCGCACGAACAGCGAAGCCCTGCTTGGTGTGACCGACACACGCAGCGAAGCGAACCACACAAAGGGCATTGCTATTGCGTCGGTGATCCAGGCAGACGAGGTGACGCATATCGAGCCGTTCCGCTTCTCGGAGGGGTCGTCTTTTCTCTATCGGCTGCTTGGCGCTCCGATGATTGAGGCCGGAGAAGCCGGTTTTCTTCACAGGCTGCTGCGACTTTTCT
>JBJYWH010000035.1:0-2361 GCA_046259355.1 Anaerolineales bacterium | reverse complement strand
GATGAAGCGACCACCCGATAGCCAGGCGCTGACAATGTTCTGGCTGAGTTGCGTTTCCGTAAACGTTGAACACTCATGCTGTGGAGATTCCCCTGACAGTATGATATCTTTGCAACGATCGAGCCCGAAATGAATTAACTGCTCCCTGCGTATGGTATCACCGTTTACGCCGTGCGCATTATAGCGAACAATCCAACTTCTGACAGGCAGGTGAGCGGCATTTCGAGATGGGATGGACAGGGATCGTATTGGATGCTGGCAGGCCAGAGGGAGCCTCACGTTCGCCAATGAGATTTCTGTCGGCTGAGGTGCATGGCGATGGAAGCAGGAAGCAGGTAGGCGAAGTGACCGAGAGCATAAGCGAGCAATTTGGTGCACGATTCGAACAGGCTGCGGGGAATCCAAAACCAACGGCGCTGGCGAATGAGATAGGCGATCTGGCCGAGCGCGAACTGCAGGCCCCGGTTTCCTAGCTGCAGATCCCCCAGTTCTTCTTCAGCCTGGCTCATGAAACATCCAATATCGAAGTAGCGCTGAAATTGCTCCCGCAGGCTGAAGTTATGGGAGTGAATGACGACGGCGCTTGCCCGGTACGCGACCGTGTACCCCGCTCGAAGCAGACGAGTATAGAAAAGCATGTCTTCATTGACGACCAGGCCCTCCGGAAATCCGCCGAGCTGCTCGAAGACGGTTCGCTTCACGGCGGAAGCTGCGTTGGAGAAGGTGATCGCTGTGCTGCCGCTCTCCGTGTCCGCCGTTAGCGAACCGAGACGGGAGTGGCCCGGGTAACTGCTCTGACGGCTGAAGACTTCCAGGGGGGAAGCCGTTTCGCTTGCGATCTGGCGAGCCGTCGAAGCGGTGGCTGCGCCCGTGATCAGCGGTTCCAGCAGCTGCTGCAGGAACTCGCCATCGGCAGGGAGTGCATCCTGGGTTAAGAAGACCAGGATCTCCCCCCGGGCGATGCGCGCAGCCTGGTTGCGGGTTCCTCCGTGATCAAACGCCTCGCGTGGAATGACCTCCAACCGGCACCCGGCCTGCCGGGCAATGTCCCGGGTGGAATCCTCGGAGGACGAATCGATGAGAATAATTTCAAGTGGTTGCAGTGACTGTGCTTCGAGAGCGCGCAGCAGCTCCGGCAGATGCCCGGCAGCATTCAGGGTCGGGATGATCACGGAGGGCTGCGCCGCGAGCTGGCTCACATTCAGGTCCTCTCCAGCATGGCCTGCACATCCGCCGGAATCGGCCCCATGCGGCGGCGGAGACCGTCCATCGTGCCTCGAACGAGCGCCTTGAGTTTCAACCCGCGGTGGTCCTCGAGCAGGAGCATGCGCAGAATGATGAAGAGGCTTGAAGAGATTTCGAAGAAGAACCAGTTTGGAAGCCGGCGCATGTACAGGCGCAGCATTGCAATCCGATTGCGGCTGATGGTGTACCAGCGCTGCGGTGAATGGAAGGTCGGAAACAGGGTGAAGGGGCCGAGCCTGCGCCGCTGCCGGTCTCCGAGACGATGCTGAATACGGGCTTCGCAGGCGACCAGGATGCGGAAGCCCGCCAGGCGGGCACGCAGGCAGTATTCGGTGTCCAGGTAGTCGATGAAGAAATCTTCGCGGAATCCGCCCAGCCCTTCGAGCACCCGGGCGTTGTGCAGCGCACCCGAATGGAGCACCATCAGGACATCTTCCAGCACGCCCGTGTCGCAGGTCTGACGCCGAAAGAACCATCGGTTGGGGGCGATCAGCGACCGGTAGCGGTATGCGATGGTCTCGTCTTCGAGCACCGGAGCGATAAGGGCGATCGAGTCAGCCCCAGGGGAAGAGTGGTATGCCTCCAGCAGCGCAGGCAGCATCCCGGCTGCCGGCCGGCTGTCCTGGTCGAGGGTAAGGATCCAGGGGAAGCCCGCTTCCACGGCCAGCTTGATCCCCTGGTTCAAGGCCACACCGAGTCCCAGGTTGTTCTTGTTCCGTTGAAGGGTCATATTAGGCTGCGATCGCAGGCTTTCCAGTTGCTGCAGCGAGCGGGTTTCCGAGCCGTTATCGATGATAAAGGCCTTGCCCACTGTGGTGGAGAAATCCTGGATCCATTCGACGAAATCAGCGTCGGGCTGATAGGTTACGATGACGGCGCAAACGGATGAACCAAGGGGTTCAGGTGTAGAGCCCCGGTGCTCTGCGTGATCTTCGGGCGACGGGATCATGTGGATGAACCTGAACCGGGTTGGGCTGCCAGGGTGCGAAGGACCCTGCGGTTTGGCAAGCTGTCTGCCTTGAAAATCATCCCTGCTTCGATCCCTCTGCTTTACCGGGTGGAGTAACCATTTGCTGGAGCGCATCAGTATAATATCCGCCCACCGGCGACTGCACT
>JBJYWH010000034.1:0-5938 GCA_046259355.1 Anaerolineales bacterium | reverse complement strand
GCACGAATTGGTGGAAGGTAGATTTCGGCGGCACGGTTGGGTGGGTTGATGAACTGAACCTCGAACGCCTCCCATCCAGCCGTTCACTCGAATCACTCCAGCTGCTACTAGACCAATTAATCGGCGAGGACTGATCCCCGTTTTGGAATTTTCGTTGACTCACTCCCTTCCATCGGGCTAAACTAAGATAGCGATTCGACGGGTCACAAGGGGGTGATCATGATCCGCTTACCGTTTTCGCTTTTCCTTCGTCGTTCCATCCTGATCTTCTTCTTGGTGCTCCCGGTCCCAGCCGCGCAAATCGCACGAGCTGCAAATCGGCCTCAACAGGATTTTGATGATCCACCGGCATCGGCGACGGTCGTTCCTTCCAAGACCGCTACATTGCCAGAGCCCACCGACTTGCCGCCAACACCATCAGGCACCGCCAGTCCTGGCGTGACGGGTACGGCTTCCACCACGGCGATCCCTTCGGAATCGGCCGAGCATACAGGAACGCTCCCCGTCCCGAGCACCGATACGGTGACCCCTTCACCCGATCTGGCATTAACGCCCACCTCAACTCCCACCGGGGGACCTTTTTCCACGCCCTCCACGACGATTACCCCCACCCCATCCCCGACCGCTGGCACGACGAATTTGCCATCACCGCCTTCGATTTCTCCGGGTCGTGTGCTGATCAATGAAATTGCCTGGGCGGGCACGCTGGCCTCGGCACACGACGAATGGATTGAACTCCACAACCCTTCCGCCGATCCCATCGCAATCGATGGCTGGCTGCTTACCGACGACGGCGACCTCGCCGTCGTCCTGCAGGGGCGTATCGAACCCTACAGCTACTTTTTGCTGGAGCGGACGGATGAAAGCACGATTGCCGATCTTGCTGCGGACATGATTTACACCGGCTCGCTGCGCAACGACGGCGAGCAGCTGCGACTGCTCACGCCGTCGGGTTCTCTGATCGATAGCGCTAATCTGGATGGGGGAAACTGGCCGGCCGGTGATTCTGCCTCCCGGGCGAGTATGGAGCGGGTCGGCGGCCGAGATCAGAGCGGGAACTGGCGCACCTACACAGGGGTGGGAGGAAACGGACACGATGCCGCAGGTCTCCCGATTCAGGGAACTCCGCGCCAGCCAAATTCGATCTTCTTCTCAACGCCGACTCCGGCACCGGCTCAAACCCCCTCTACCACCCCTACTCCGGCGGTCACAGCCGCTCAGCCGGGTTCCATCCTGATCAACGAGATCGCGTGGGCCGGCACTGTCGCCTCGTCGAGTGACGAATGGCTCGAACTCTACAACCCGGGCGAAATAGCGATGAATGTGCAGGGGTGGACGATCTCCGATGGAGGGGATATCCAGGTCGAGCTGGAAGGTGAGATCCAGCCAGGCGGTTTCTACCTGCTCGAGCGGACGGATGATTCGGCCGTGGCGAATATCCCTGCCGACCTCACGTATTCGGGCTCGCTCTCAAATGGAGGGGAGGTTCTGCGCCTGGTCGACCCGATGGGAAATCTGATCGATGTAGTAAATGGTGCCGGTGGAGCGTGGCCGGCTGGCGATGCCTCCTCGCGCGCAAGCATGGAGCGTCTTGGCGGCGGCTGGGGCACCTTCACCAGCTACCATGGACTTGGTATCGATGCCAATGGGCAGCCGGTGCGCGGGACGCCTCGCGGGCCGAATTCCCTGCTCTTCCCAACCCCCGTGCCGACCTGGATCCCCGGCAAGCTGGTCATCAACGAGGTGCTGATTCGTCCGCATTACGATTGGCAGGGAACGGGTGGTATTAACACCGGCGACGAATTCATCGAGCTCATCAACCTGGGACCGGGACCGGTAAACCTGGGCGGCATGCTGCTGGATGACCTTGCTGGGGCCGGTTCTTCGCCGCACGAGCTGCCCTCGATCGTGCTGGAGGCCGGTTGCTACCGGGCTTTCTTCCGTTCTCGCACGCATCTGGCCCTGAATGACGGCGGCGACACCGTGCGCTTGCTTGCGCCAGATGGCCGCACGCTGGATCAGATCTCCTACCTTCGCGTTCGCGCCTACAACCTAAGTTATGGGCGCTATCCGGATGGCTCAGGGCACCTGGTGTACGGGTTGTGGCCTACCCCGGGCCAGCCCAATCTCCCGTTCGACGAGAGCCCGCCGGTGCCGACGGATTTGCTCGGTTGTGGGTCAGCAAGTCCGGAGCGGCTGGCTCGGTTGGCGCGATTTCCAGGAATGACTCAACGTCTGCGATCGATGGGTTTCAGCACCTGTGTCATGTCTTCACCGGTCAACCCGGATGCCAATTCGAATCAATAGACCCGGGCTCCCGGCTGCAGCATGTTGGATTCGATCAGCATTTCGCGTATCGGGATCCAGACGGCCAGCCCGATCACTACCCCCAGCAGGGCCAGGATGAGCAGCAGCGAGAAAACCGTCGCTGCGGCCGCACCCCAGGACAGCCCGTGTACGCTTTTAATCGCCAGCAGGTTCAAGGCCAGGGCATAGATTCCGATCGGAACAGCAAGGCAGTTGACGATCGGAATCCATCCGGTCAAAGCCGTGAGAATGGTTAATGGGGCCGTGAACGCAGCCAGTGCATAGACCATTTGCGCGAAACGGCCTTCGCCGCCGAAAGCCCCGGCGATAAACTGGATCGCCCCGGCAAAGATCAGGATTCCAAGAACACCGAAGACGACCGATGTCGGCAGTCCACACAGCAAGCCGGTTGCGAGAGATACCCCGCCAATCATCCCGGGATTAAGCAAAGACAATTCGTCGCTGGTGAATCCACTGCCGAAGGCCAGGCTTGCCGCCAGCGCTTGAATGATCGTGCTCACCAGCAAAGAAACGCCCATGCTCGTGGAAAGCCAGAGGATCGCTCGGCCGAGGGTGGCCGACGGATCTTCAACCAAATGCCGGAACGTCGCTTCGTTTGGACGCGTGACGGCTGCCCGCCAGACCCCAAATGTGGAGAACCTCGTCGGTCGGGTTTGGCTCCGCTGAAGGTCAGCTGCTGCGTCCATGTCTCTCCTCCTGCTGTGGGGATGCCGTCCGCCCTTGACAACAAGCTTCCACGCGGACTCATCCTAGACATTAAAACGCAGAGTTCCCTGACATTTTCCTGTCTTCTTGGACGACAAGTCGGGTTTTCAGGGCATGATAGAGGATGAACAGGGGAGCGGCTGTGGGATTTAGGCGCCGTTAACACTTTCTTAAGCCTGATTCCATATACTTACTGTACAGGAACCTGTATAAGAGAATGTAGAAATGGATACTCTGACCGAACTGCACGAAATAAAACGGCTTAAGAGGAAGACGACCCTGTTGGCCGGGAAGCAAGCGAACGAGATGTATATCCGGATGGAAGACGGCCGGCTTGTGCCGTTTATGCGAGGCGGCATGGTCGAGATCGCGCTGGAGGAGCTCGGCGGCCGATTGGTTGACGTGGAACCGGCGTCTGTGACCGGCTTGAATTAATTCCTCTGGGCAAATTAGCTTTTCACCCCAGGCGGGAACGCATTCTGCGTTCCTGTTTTTTATACTATCCGGCGTATCTTCCCAATTCGCTCGCTCCATCTTAGAATGTCCCCGGCGCAGGAAGCTCCCTGCACCATGAGAATCGATCGAATCGCACGAAAGGAAGCGAATCGGCATGCATGTACTCGTAACTGGCAGCAGCGGACTGATTGGGTCGGAAGCGGTGATTTTCTTCGATAAGCTCGGTTTTCAAATCAGCGGCGTTGATAACAACATGCGGGCCGACTTTTTTGGCCCTAAAGGGGATACGCGCTGGAATCGTGACCGCCTGCTTAAAACGTGTCAGAATTTCACCCACATCGATCTGGATATCCGCAACCGCCAGGCTGTAGATCATCTCTTCAGCCAGGACGGTTTCGATTTGATCGTTCATGCCGCGGCGCAGCCCAGTCACGATCTCGCCGCCAGGCGTCCCTACGACGATTTTGATGTGAATGCCACCGGAACGCTGAATCTGCTTGAGGCCACCCGGCAGCACGCCCCGGATGCCGTCTTCATCCATATGAGCACGAACAAGGTCTACGGGGATGGGCCAAATAAGGTCTCACTCCAGGAGCTTGATACGCGTTGGGACTACGCTGATCCGGAATATGTCCATGGCATTGCGGAGGACTTCCCGGTTGATCAGTGCCTGCACTCGCTTTTCGGTGCTTCGAAGCTTGCGGGGGACATCCTGGCCCAGGAGTATGGCAGATACTTTGGGCTGAAAACGGGGATCTTTCGCGGCGGCTGCCTGACAGGCCCTTATCACTCCGGGGTTGAACTGCACGGTTTTCTGAGTTACCTGGTTGGTGTGGCCTTGAAGGAGGGGCCTTACACGATTTTCGGCTACAAAGGGAAGCAGGTACGGGACCAGATTCACAGTCATGATGTCATCAACGCCTTCTGGCACTTTGCTCAGAATCCCCGCCCCGGAGAGGTCTACAACCTCGGCGGAGGGAAAGATAACGCAGCCAGCTTGCTGGAAAGTGTCGACCGCATCGAAGAATTGACCGGCAAACGTCCCCAGCTTACGTATTCGGAACAGAATCGAATCGGCGATCACATCTGCTATTACTCGGACCTTCGCAAGCTGCGATCACATTTTCCAGAGTGGGACCTCACATACTCGCTTGATGATATCTTGAAGGAAATGATAGCCGTCATGCAGCAGCGTTGATCATCATACTGCTGTGCTCGAGCCGTTGCTCGCCATGCGTATCACGATCCTGAATCAATTCTATGTTCCCGGGCTCGCCCCGACAGGCCATCTTGCGGCCTCGGTCGCGCGCCATCGGGCTTCGTTGGGCGACCAAGTTACGGTCGTAACCAGCCGGGGGGGATACGTACCTGCAGAGGCCCCTGAGAGGACGGAACGTCAGAGCAACCCGTGCGTGCTGCGGATCTGGACGCCTCGTCTCGGGAAAGAAAATGCTTTCAAACGGGTGATCGATTATGCCATTTTTCTCGTAGGGGCGCTCCTCCGCCTCACGGCTCTTCCTCCGCAGGATATCATCATCACACTCACCACCCCTCCATTTATCAGCCTGGCAGCCGTGCTTCACAAGGCGCTGCATCGCAGGACAAAGATCATCCTCTGGAGTATGGACTGCTACCCTGAAATTCTCGAACGGACCGGTGTAATCAAACCCGGAGGGTTCGTCGACCGCTTCCTGCTTACGACGAACCGCATGATCTTCTCCCGGATCGATCATCTTGTCTGCCTCGATACGGCTATGCAGCATCTCCTGTCCGATCGTTATCTGCAAGGCCATGATTCATCAATGATCAGCGTGATTCCCAACTGGGAATCCCTCGCTCTCTTTCCTTCCGACCTGCAGCCACCTCCCTTGGGCCCACCGGACCTGTTCGAGATGGAGGGCCAATTTGTGGTCCTATACCTCGGCAACGCCGGCTTTGGGCACCGCTTCGAGAGCGTCATGGAGGCGGCGAAGCGGCTGCAGGGCGAACAAATCGAGTTTCTGTTTATCGGAGGCGGCGAAAAGTGGCCCTGGCTGGAAGAGGCGATCCGGGTCGAATCGCTCGCCAATGCCCATCTCCATCCATACGTGGCAAAAGAACTCACGCCATCCGTGATGGCGATGGCCGATTGCGCCCTGATCACAATGAACGAAGACGCTCTCGGTGTGATCAGTCCCAGCAAACTGCACGCCAATCTGGCAATGAAGTTACCCATCCTATACGTGGGCCCACCCGGCAGCAACGTCGATGATGCTATCCAACGCTACAATGTAGGCGCCAGCCTGAGAGAGGGAGACGTAGAGGGGATCATCGACTTCCTCCAGCGCCTCCGGTCGGATCAACGCTTCCACGAAGAGTACGCAATGAACGCGCGCGCCGCGTTCGATGCCGTATATAATGACTGCGTGACCCTGCCTCGTTTCGACGCCGTCATTCAATCCCTTCAGCG
>JBJYWH010000033.1:0-1553 GCA_046259355.1 Anaerolineales bacterium | reverse complement strand
AAGGGTGGGCGAAGAAGATCAACCAGCCCCTCGAAGACGGGATCAGTTCCCTGGTGACCCTTTCCGGGGAGACATTGTTGATCCATGGAAAGCCATTGGAGAAGTTCAAGGTGGCCGCATTGGGAAGATCGGCGGCGGTGGTACCGATCAAGGTCAAGACGGAGGTGATCGGGCTGTTGATCGTGCTGCGCAAGCAGGAACGCCCGTTCGACCATGTCGAGCAGACATTGCTGGAAGCCATGGCTGGTTTTGCATCCGTTTCTCTGGTCAATGCGCGCCTGTTTCGGGCCTCGAGCAGGCAGCCGAAAGAGCCCAGTCAGGTGAAAAGCGACAGAATTCCTTGCTGGAATCCATGCGAGCTACCTTGCGGGAAGAACTGCAAACCGCGACGTACCCGATCGAGTTATTGTTGACCGAGAACGCCGGGCCGCTAACGGAAAAACAAAGGCAGGCGCTTGAAACCACGCAGGCAGCACTGTTAAGGTTGGCCGAGCATACCAAGGCCGTCCCGCCATTCGTGCCGACATCGAAGTAGGGAGTTCGTTCATGCCCAAAAAAGACCTGATCTTACTCGCCCTCGATGCCTCGCCGGCACAGCAATTGATTCAACGCGCTTTGCACGCTGTTTCCTACGAGACTGCATTGGCAGAGGATCGCGATAAGCTGGACAACCTGCTGCAGGAATCCGTGCCGGCGCTTATTCTGATGGGAGAAAGATTCTCCAACGCTTCTGGCACCAGGATCTCCCGGAGGATCCTCGAGCGTCTGCCCACGATCCCTATATTGATCTATGCCGAGGGCGATTCGATCCTCCTGGCGAAAGAGGTCTTGCAGGAAGGGTTGAGCGGTTACATTTACCCCCCGCTCAGGAACGACGACATCGTCGGTGCGGTCGAGCGCAGCATTCAGCGAGCCCGCCGGTTAGGAGATTGGTTGCGGCGGGAGGTGAAGAAGACCACCGCCTCCCTGGAAAAGCGCGCCGCCATCAGCGAATCGGAGCTCAAGCGCTATGAGCGTATCTTCGCCAATATCCAGGATGGGGTCATCATTTTCGATGAGAAGGGCAAGATCCAGATGCTCAACCAGGTGATGGAAACGGCATTCGGGCTCGACGGTGAGTATCGCGGAAAACCTGTGCTCGATATCATCGATCACCCGGATTTGCATGCGCTCATCGAGCGTGCAAAGATGGTCCCCATGAAGTACCACGAGATCAACTTCGATGACGGCCGTATATTCAACGCCCAGTTGACACCGATTGAGGGTATCGGTTCCGTGATCACGATGCAGGATATCAGTTATCTAAAGCAACTCGAGCGCATGAAGAACGAGTTCGTGCATACGGTTTCGCATGATCTGCGCTCTCCGTTGACTTCAGTCCTGGGGTATACCGAACTGGTCGAGCGTATCGGGCCGCTCAGTGAGCAGCAGGTTGAATTCTTGAAGCGCATCCGGTCCAGCGTGGAGAACATCACCTCCCTGGTCAATGACCTTCTCGACCTGAGCCGATTGGAAGCAGGCTTCGACACGCGTCGGGAGAATGTGAACGTCGA